>DAINDC010000045.1:0-9972 GCA_036732085.1 Fibrobacterota bacterium
CTGCCCTGGAGGACCCAGCAGATCTCATGATCGTTATGGTGCACTTCGGGGCGGTTCACGGTCCCGCCCGCCAGGGCCGAGCCCAGGAAGCATTGGATGTTCATGAAGTTGATATGCTGGAACTGGAATCCGCCGGAGACATAATGCTGCGAGGACGTAATCTGCGCGGTACGGAACTCGGCGAGACCGAGCAGATCCGTGGCGGAGATGCCGAAGGCCTTGCCCAGGCGCGACAAAGTGTCCAGCTCCGGGACGGCTTGATTTCTTTCGATGCGTGAGATCACGGCGGTGGAAATGCCGGAAGCCTGCGAGATATCGGCGATGGTGAAGCCCTGGGCCTTGCGCAGGTTCCGCAGGATGGAGAAATCGTACGGATGGGTTTTCCCGCGGCGCGGAGGCGCCGACAATTCCTCACCGAGTTCCTTAGCGTCGATGGCGTCGGCGGCGTTTTCCGTTTGTTCGATCATGGGGCGCTCCTTTTGTCCTCTATACTCTATAGTGAGGCGATTAAGTCTGCGGGGATCTCCGGAAGCCGCACGGGCTCCAGGCTGTCCCAATCCGGCTCGGACAGGGTCCCGAAGCCGTTCAGGTTGAGTTCGCGCATGGAGATGAATCCGTTTTCGACGCGCAGGACCGGATTGCCATGGGGGCGGGTCTTGTAAAGAGATGGGAATTCCCGGAGCGCGTCTTCCCGCTCGCGGGCGGAAAGAAAATCGAATCCGATGATGTAATGGTGGCCGTTGCGCTCGCTATGGGTGATCCCCAGGGCGGCGGCCACGCAGAGATCCTGGTGCAGGGGCACGATGGGCGCGTTGGTCAGATCTTCGCTGGAGAGGATGGGGGCGGGCTCTCCGGCCGCGACCAGATCCTGGATGCGCTTGTGGCTGAGCAAGGTGCGGAAGACGCCCTTGCAGTTCTTGGCCGAGATGCCGCGGTAGCCGAGGGACAGGGCGCGTTCGAAAGCCTCGTCGCTGCCGTCACTCTCGTCGATGATGACGGGCTTGAAGGCGCTGATTTCCTTGAGCGGGCCGGCCACGGAGTCGACCAGGGAATGACCGCGGCCCACGGGCTGCTCGATCCAGAGGGTGCGCTTCCAGAAGGAATTCAGGGCCGGGTCGAGGGCCGCGTCGCGCATGAAATCGGCGAACTCGCCCATGTCGTGGAACTGCTCGTTGCCGTCGAGCGTGGTCTGGTAGTCGCCGGCCTGGGTGTCCAGCACGTTGGCGATGCGACGCAACCGATCCCGGGATTCGGCCGCGTTCCCGGAGATCTTGATCTTGAAGTAACTTGCGCGGTACTCCCGGATCACGTCCTCCAGGGACTCGGGCAGGCCGTCGCCGACGGGTTCGGTGATATCCCCGGCGGTGATGGGATCCGCGAGGCCCACGGTATGGCGGAGCGCGATGCGGTCGAGAGGCGCGGCGGGCAGCATGCGGGCGAATTCTTCTCCGAACCCGAGGAGATTGGACTTGAGGGCCGCGTGGAAGGTCGCACCGGTATGGCGGCAGGCCGCATCGATGAGGGCCGAATCCACCAGGGCCACGCCGAAGCCGGCGGTGAGTTCGTTGAGACCCTTGCTGGCGGCGATCTTGCGGACCACGGGTTCGGCCACGTGGTGCAGGTTCCAGACCGGGGCATCGTCCAACTCCATGTATCCGTCGAGTGCGATTCGCAGGGACAGGGATAGATCGTGGATATTGTCCGCATGGGTCTTGCCCGCACCCTTGTCGAACCATAAGGGCGGGATGCCGCTGGCGCTGACGCCCACCAAGGTCCGGCCGGCTTCCGTTGCGACTTTCAGGCGAAGATGCAAGATGGGCATCTGGGTCATGGTCGAACGTCCGAAGCGGAAAGGCATGCGGGTTTTGATCTGCCTTGAAAACACCGCCGCTTCGAGAAGTTTGAACTTGGGCATATTTACCATGGCGATACCAAGTGTTTCCTTATTAGCTCATTAATTATACGCCAAGGCTATAATTCGCCTCATTTGCTGCTAAAATTAATCTACCCCTGAAAAGTAGGTTTGTCAAAATAATTTAGGCATTAAAATTACGAGAAGAGTACATTATATCCATAATTTTGAGCTGGAGAGTATATGGAGCCTGATATCAAACGGTTGACATCCATCAAGACGCCGGCGGCCTTTCGGGAGCGGATGGCTGCTCTGTCCTTGGACCTCCCCATCGACGAAACCATCCTGAAATCCAACGAATCGCCGCTTTCCCAATCGATCGTCCTCGGGGCCATCGCCGGTCAAAGCCAGGGCTTTAAAGTGGGCAACCGTTATTGCATCCATCCCATGGAAGGATGGGATGCGACCACGGATGGCCATCCGACTCCGGATCTCATCCGCCGCTGGCGCCGCTTCGGCGAATCGGGAGCCAAGTTTCTCTGGGGCATGGAGGCCGTGGCCGTCCGGGCCGATGGCCGCGCCAATCCCAACCAGCTGATGGCCAAGCCCGAAATCATGGGCGAACTCCGCCGCGCCGTCGACGAATGCCTGGCCGCGCATGCCGCTTCCTTCGGGACCACGGACGATTTACTATGGGGCCTCCAGCTTACGCATTCCGGGCGCTTCTGCCGGCCCAACGATAAGAAGAAGCTCGAGCCCAAGCTCGCCTATGCCCATCCCATCCTGAACCGCAAATTCAACCTGCCGATGGATTATCCCGTCATGACGGACGACGATATCCGGGATCTGATCGAGCACTACGTTAAAGCCGCCGTGCTCGCGGACAAGGCCGGCATGCCCTTCGTCGATATCAAACAATGCCATGGCTACCTGGGGCATGAGTTCCTCTCCGCCTTCACGCGCAAGGGACCCTATGGCGGCGAGGCCCTGGAAGATCGCTCCCGCTTCGCGCGCGAGATCATCCAAGGCATCCGCCAGGCCGCGCCCAAGCTCATCATCGGCGTGCGCCTCTCGGCTTTCGACTTCGTGCCTTTCAAGCCCGATCCCATCCTGGCCCGCGGCGGCAACCTGGGCCCCGGTACTCCGGAGGAATTCTCGGACTGCCTCCCCTACAAGTATGGCTTCGGCGTCAACCGCGACAACCCGGTGGAATACGATCTCACCGAACCGGCCCAGTATCTCCGGCTGCTCAAGAGCTGGGGCGTCGCCGTGGTCAATGTCTCCGCCGGATCGCCGTACTACAATCCGCATATCCAGCGTCCCGCCCTGTTTCCGCCCTCGGACGGCTATCAGCCCGCGGAAGATCCCATCCTCAACGTGGAACGCCAGATCCAGGTGGTCCGCCAGTTGAAGGCCGCCGCGCCCGAAATGCCGCTCGTCAGTTCGGGCCTGACCTATCTCCAGGAATATATACCGCAGGTCTCCCAGGCCCTGGTCCGCCAGGGTTGGACGGACTTCGCCGGTATCGGCCGCATGGTGCTGTCTTACCCGCGCCTCATTGCGGACTCGCTGGAGAAGGGGGCGCTCGAAAGCAAATACATCTGCCGGACCTTCTCGGACTGCACCACCGCGCCCAGAAACGGCGTGAAATCCGGATGTTACCCCTTGGACGAGTACTATCGCGCGAGCAAGGAGGGCGAGCAGGTGCGCCAAATCAAGAAGGACGAGAAGGCGAAACTGAAGACGGTCCAGGAGGCCAAGGCCGCGGTTTAGCGAGGCGATGGGCGTCTTCGATACGTCCTTCGCGATACGTCCTTCGCCGCAGGGTCTTACACGGTTGCATCGAAGGTCGGGGAAAGGGATTTTCCAAGCAGGAGGGACTCCGCCTGCGCTACCATGCCCTCGCCACCGACTATGACGACACCCTTGCCCGGCATGGCAAGGTGGCCCCCGAAACGGTCAAGGCCCTCCGCGAGCTGAAGGCCACGGGCCGCAAGCTCATCCTGGTCACGGGCCGGGATCTGGCCGATCTGAAGGGCGCCTTCCCGGAGCTGGAGCTTTTCGACCGCGTGGTCGCCGAGAACGGCGCCTTGATCCACAATCCCGCGGATGCGGGCGAAAAAACCCTCGGGCATCCCCCGCCTCCCGAATTCATCCAGGCCCTCCGTAACCGCAATGTTACTCCGCTGCACCTGGGGCGGATCATCGTGGCTACGCGCGAACCCCATGAGGAGACCGTGCTGGAGGCCATCCGCGAGTTCGGTCTGGAACACCAGGTCATCTTCAACAAGGGCGCGGTGATGATCTTGCCTTCCGGAGTCAACAAAGCCACGGGCCTCTCCGAAGCCCTGGCGCAGCTCAAGCTCTCTCCCGCCAATACCGTTGCCGTGGGCGATGCGGAGAACGACAACGCCATGCTCGAGCTTTGCGAGTGCGCCGCGGCCGTATCCAATGCCCTGCCTCGCCTGAAGGAAAGGGCGGATCTGGTCACGGCCGGGGAGGCCGGCGAGGGCGTGTCGGAACTGGCTGGCCGGCTGATCGCGGCCGACTTGCAAGAGTTGGCGCCGAAGCTTTCCCGGCACTGGATCACAATCGGCCATCGCGCCGACGGCTCGTCTGTCCGGCTGGATCCCTATGCCCGCGCGGTCCTGCTGGCAGGCGCCTCGGTCGCGGGAAAATCCATCTTTGCTTCGGCCTTCCTGGAAGCGCTGACAGGGGGAGGGTATCAGTTTTTCGTGCTGGATCCGGAAGGGGATTACGGGGGGTTCGGGGAGGCCGTGGTGCTGGGAGACGCCCATGTCCCGCCGTCGGCGAATGAACTGGTACGGGTCCTGGAAACGCCCGGGCATAGCGTCGTCGCCTCGACCCTGGCCATTCCTTTCCCGGATCGTCCCGCATTCTTCCACTCCCTGCTGCCGCACCTCATCGACCTGCGCAGGAGCGGGGGCCGGCCGCATTGGATTGTCATCGACGAGGCTCACCATCTCATGCCGAACGCGCCCACGGCGGCCTTGCGCCCGGAATTCCAACCGGATACGCATGGCATCTTCCTGATCACGGTGGAGCCCGAGCACGTGAACCTGGATCTGCTAAGGCTGGTGGACTGGGTCTTCGCCATCGACGAGGCGCCCGAAGCGGTGTTGGAGCGCTTTGCGGAGGCCTTGGGCGAGGATTGGCCCGCGTCACCCGGCCCCCACAACCTGGAAAGGGGAGAAGCCTTGGTCTGGCGCCGGGATGGGAGCGAACCGCCTTTCCGGATGCGCATCATCCCCAGGCCGCCACTGTCCCCATTCGCATAAGACCATTTTTTTTCGCCGCGGGAAATTAGATCTTAAGCATGAAATATCTCGAAATCGTATTCACGGCCTTGGTGGCCGCCGAGCATGTCTATATCCTGATCCTGGAAATGTTCCTGTGGGCGACGCCGAGGGGAATGAAAGCATTCGGTACGACCCGGGAATTCGCCCAGGCTTCGAAAGGCTTGGCCGCGAATCAGGGTCTGTACAACGGATTCCTGGCGGCCGGTTTGGCTTGGGGATTGGCTTATCCGGATCCCGTCATCGGCTTGCAGATCAAAACTTTTTTTCTGGGCTGCGTGATCGTCGCGGCGATTTATGGCGGGTTGACGGCGAAGAAATCCATACTAGTGGTGCAGGGGCTGCCGGCTTTGATCGCCATGATCCTGGTTCGCCTCGCGGCGGGATGAGACGAAAGTCGCGAAGATTTTTTCTGAGGGAAGGTAACATTCCAAGGCTTCAGAGTGTCTAAAGTTGTAAATAGCCTGCCGGGGTTGGGGAATCGGGACGTAAGCCCGAATTCAAGAATCTGATAGTCGGGGCTTGTGGGGGCGGATCCAAGGGGTCCGCCCTTTTTTGTTTCTGTGGTCAAAAAAGAGTAATGCGGACTTAGTTTTTACGCTGGATATCATTCTCAATGAAAATACACTCTGACCCGGGAGCGGTTCATGAAGGGGTTGGAAAAAGTGTATGCCGTACACCGTTGTCTCTCTCTGAATCGGCACGGAGTCGACGCCAGCCGCCTCAGACAAGCAGCCGGCTGCTCCGAACAGACCGTCCAGCATCCTCGCCTTCGAAAAACGATGGAACAAAATGCTTTCCATGAACCGAGAGGAATTCATCAAGACATTGGAAACCGTGCCGCCAAAACCCGAGGATATGGCCGCCATCATGGAACTGAATCGAGGCCACCGCCATGGTACGCATTCATGAGCCAACCTCATTGAGGACCGTCGAAGGACAACCAGCCCTGTCGCAAGCCGAAGTATTCCGGCGGATGACCTGGTCCGACCGGAACCTATCGAGCATCAGCCAGGCCGGCTTAGTCAACAATCCGAACGACGGCATGTCTTGGGGGCTCTTCCCGTTGTTTTTCGCGGCGGCAAACATGACCTTGGGTCAAATCGGTTTCCTGGCGGCCATCTATCCCGCGACCAGGGGCATCGGGCAACTCGGGACCGGCGCGCTGTCGGATCGCATCGGCCGCAAGTGGTTGATCGCAATGGGGATGTGGGTCCAGGCCCTCGGCATCGGCATGATCATCCTTTCAAGCACGATGCTCGGATTTTCGACAGGCGGTATTTTTCTGGGTTTCGGTACCGCGATGGTTTACCCCACCCTGCTTGCCTCCATCGGAGACATCGCCCACCCGTCCTGGCGCGCATCCGGTGTCGGCGTATACCGCTTGTGGCGGGATCTCGGATATGCGGTGGGAGCCTTGTTGGCTGGAATCGCTGCGGACCTGCTGGGACTCCCGGGAGCGATGTGGATTGTGGCGGCGTTGACCTTTGCTTCGGGTCTCTGGGTTGCCATCCGCATGAACGAAACTTTGGTCAAGAAAACCGCCCAGACTTAGGAATAGGTCCCGGTCGCTCCAGACGATGATGATACGTTAAATTGATTCGCACCCGATGTTTTTGCCTTGAGGAATGACGCATGATTCGCTTCTCTACTTGATGATGCACAGCGAGGGACCAAATGATGGTCTCACGTTGCTTCCGGATATCATCGCGCCAAATAGCCGCTCCATACTTTCCACGACGACAGACCATTTTTTCGCCCAAGACCGGGAAATCGACAACAAAACTTTGGCGCTACTGGCCACCCTCATCGGCGAAATTGAAGACTGATCCTGAGATTGACCACCGGCCAAAAAAACCGATGCTCCTTCTTGGAAAAATCCGCCTAAAGTGAATAGGGTGCCGATTTTGGGGTGTGAAACGGGGTTCGATTTACCTATGCGCCGAATTCAATGTTCGAGTAATGACCTTGCTCACCATGTAAACGTCCACTCCGGCAAACGCATCGGCTCCCCGCCGCGCAAAGCGGACTCATGCGCCAGGATGCCCGTGCAGGTCCAGTTGGCGGCTTGGATCTGGTTGGGATAGGGGTCGCGGCCTTGGACCAGCGCGGAGACGAATTCATGCACCAGGTGCGGATGCGAACCGCCATGGCCGGCGCCTTGAATGAAGGACAAGTGTGCGTGATCGTCGGCGTCGTAAACGCCCTTGGTGGTGAAGTTCTGGATTTCCGGGGGCAGCAGCTTGGCGAAGTCCGGCACCTTCACGCGCGCGGGGATTTCATGTTCCGCCTTCTTGGCCGTGTGGATGACCGGATCCTCGCCCTCGATCAAAGGCCACTCGAACGACTTTTTGTCGCCGTACACGTCGAAGCTTTCGCGGTATTGGCGGGCGGTATCGAAGAGCGAGCGGATGACGCGGGCGGTGATGTCGGAGTTGCGGAACTTGACGTGGGCGGTTTCGATGGCGAAGGGGGAATTGTATTGGCCGATGAGCTCTTTGCGGATGGTTCCGGAACCGAAGCAGGAGACGACTTCCGCGTCCGCGCGGGTTAGGGCCAGGCAGGGGCCCACGCAATGGGTGGCATAATGCATCGGGGGCAGCCCGGGCCAGTAATTGGGCCATCCGTCCATGTCCTGCTGGTGGCTGGCCTGCAGGTATTGGATCTTGCCCAATTCCCCTTTCTCATAGAGCTCCTTCACGAACAGGAACTCCCGGGAATAGACCACCGTTTCCGCCATCATGTACTTGAGTCCGGTTTGCTTGACCAGGTCCACGATTTTCTTGCAATCCTCCACGCTGGTGGCCATGGGCACGGTGCAGGACACGTGCTTGCCCGCCTTGAGTGCGGCCAAGGTCATGGGCGCATGGTCGGGGATGGGCGAGTTGATGTGGACCGCGTCCAGTTCCGGATCCTTGAGCATGTCTTCGAACTTGGCGAAGCGATTATCGATCTTGAACGCGTCCCCGATCTGTTTCAGCTTTTCCGGGTTGCGCTGGCAAATGGAGTGCATGACCGCATTCGGGTGCCGCTGGTAAATGGGGATGAATTCCGAACCGAAACCCAATCCGACTATTCCGATTTTGATTTTCTTAGCCATAAACGCCTTTCAATACCTACGTAATCCCTATTTCCACACGACTAATCCCTATTTTCCAAAATATACCTAGACCCCCGAAAAATTGCACGGCAATCACCCATTTTGAATTCCGATGGCAAAAAAAATGGGGAGATGAATTATTAAGGGCTGGCCTTGAAATGTCGGTTCCACCCGTGCATCGGAACGGTTATCCCGAAATCTGGAACGTATTTCCGAATGGAAAAACTTCAACTCGAGGATGCAGCTTGCCCCTGCCCTATCCATAGCCCTTGATCAAGCAGTTAATATGCCATCGGCACTTGAAAAAAGATTGTGGAGGGGTTCGATGAGGGGCGATAGCGATTTTTAATTTCGATATGTAATAACTGTCATGCTAATTACCATTTCCTGCCCAGCTTCGAAAGAATGTGAGCCGACTCGGATTTGGGCAACTTCGGTCGGAGGCATGGCAATCCCCTTGATTTTGGGGATCTACGTTCTCCGCACCAAGGTGAAAAAGGAAGTGCTCTCGGCAGAGGATGCGGTCGTCACCTGCAAGAGCCTGTCGCAGGTGGAGCGGCCCTTCCGCTCGATGAAGGGAATGTATTGAGGGGAAAAGGGCGTTTGATTTACCTTCACCTATGCGCCGGCTCTTTCGAGCCGGCTTTTAATCCTGAGTGGAATTCCTGCTTAGAAATTCATTCCGGTGATAGCGACGTTACCCTTAAACACTTCGCCGTTATTCTTGCGGTAGGTGTAGAAATACACTGGATTTCTCAGACCGCTGGCAGAAGGCGCCGACCATTGAGCGGTGGCGTTGTTATACACCGATCGAAATGACACGTGGCCCTGCAGGTCATACACCACGAGTTCTCCCGATTCCAACTGGCGGCGTGCCATCAAATTGAACCCGTCGGGGGTGGCATTAAAGCGAAGGTCATTGCGGGGCTGGGTTGAATAGGAGGGAGCCGCGACGTTGACGGTTGCATACGTGGGCGTGCAGGGACGGGTGGCTGACGTAGCAATGCCAGCGTCGGTAACCGCAGCGGCGGCAGGCTTAGGAGCGCCGGAAGACGTATTAACCGACGCATCGACGTTTTGAAAGGTGGTCCAAATCGCGGTTTCAGTCGGTGCATTGGGGGATGCCGCCAGGGCCAACAAGGCTTGATAACGTACATGCCCATGATCATCATTGACCGAGCATTGGTCGCTGATGGCTTGGGACGTGGCCAGTGTGCGAGGCATGGCTTTCAAGACGTTTTGGCGGGTCATCCAGGCGGGATGCAAAAGCAGGGATTTCAGAATGGGATTCCAACGTGCCGCATCGGAGTCGAATTGACCCATTCCTTCGAGCGCCCAAACGGCATGGGTGACGGCGGGGTCGTTCCCGATGTCATCCACCCTACGGCTGTTTTTCAGAATGTTTTCCAAGGAAGTCAGCAGCGCTGCCGAAGGGGTTGTTTTACGGGCGAGGATTTTCTGCGCTTGCATGCGCCACATGAAGTTGGTGTTCGATAGGGCTGCCACCAGCTGATCATCCGTGGCTGTGCTCAAATTAAGCACAGGGTGGGTTGACCCATCGCTGGGAACAATGCGGTAAAGACGGGTGCTGTGTTTTACGCGCAAAGCGTTTTCCCACGCACCGCCATCGCCGGTCGGGTTAGCCGGGTTATGGAGAAACAGATAATTGTTCCAGTCAATGACCCAAAGCGCGGCATCGGGAC
>DAINDC010000045.1:9982-11438 GCA_036732085.1 Fibrobacterota bacterium
GTTCTGACCTTAAGCGGGGCCACCCAGGAATCGGTGGAAGCGAAAATGTTGGAACCGGCTCCGGTCATGCGGTTGACGGTCCAGGTGCTTCCGGTATTGGTGCCGTTCGTATTGACGGCGATGTTGTCCTGATGGCAGAGGCGCGTGGCGCCCTCGCAAACGTACAGGCGCGAATTGAAAATCGCGGGGAGCAGACGAGCGGTATAGAAGTCATGCCCTGAAACCGCGGTATTCGACGGTTCCCACAGATAAAAGTCACTGGTGATGGGGGACATGGGCGAATTCTGGGGAACCAGAGGGATCGCGGCGGCTCCGCCCCGAATCGAATGGCTGGAGTAAACCGACCCCGTAGCGCCCGATTGGAAAACTTCGCCATTTTCCATTTGGCCGATACCATGGGCATTGGCAGGTCCGGCGGCCCAAGTCTCGAAGGCGGTGGTTTTGGATCCGAGGGCGGTATGCTTGAAACGCCATGTATGACCCCCGCCGCAATTCTGGCCATTGCCCGCCGTTCCTCCGGTAGTAGTGCAACCCATACCGCCGGTATGGCCGTAGAACCAGTTATCCAAACCATAAAAGAGGCTATTGGTTTGACCGTGGGTATCATAGTTCCCGGTGGCACCCCCCTTCCACAGTACGACCGGCGTTCCCGCCACGTCACCGGCGGTACTGGGGATGAAAATGATGTTCGGGGTGCTGGTCAGCACGACTCCGCCCGGGACCCATTCCAAACTGGTGGCGATGTTCAATCCCGTGTAGAACACCTTGAAATTGTCCAAGGCGCCATCGCCGTTGGCATCTTCCAAGATAACGATGCGCGATTTCCCGCCGGCGATCCGGTCAGTTACGATATCGTTGGGATAATCCCGTACGTCCAAAGCCCAAACCCGGCCCCGGTCATCGTAAGTGATATACATCAGATAGCCCAAAGGGGCGAGGCCGGCCGGGCTGCTCGGGGTCAGTTCCGAGGCGACGATTTCAGCACGGAGTCCTGAGGGAACTTGCACGCAATTGATGGATTTTGCAGGGGGCAACGAATCTTGAATGGTTCCGGAAGCGATTCCGCCACCCGGTTTGGTTCCAAATTGATTCCAATTATCCCCTGAGGCCGCCTGGTGTCGGGTCAAGGTGGGACACGCACCCGTATTCAATATGGGTTGTGCGAAACCCGTGCCCAAAAGCGAAAGCACAAAAATCCCTATTTTCATACGGTTGACCATGAATCCTCCTGAAATGTTGAATATTCCTTGACTAAAAAGACTTTCGCCAAGGAATCCCCCTAAAATAGCACGCCGATTTGTTCTTGCACCAAGGAATATAAGGGAAATTTTGTTTTTCCGCCTGTCATTCCAGCGCTGATCAAAGTGAACCGCACCGTGCTGTTGTGGATAACGCAGGTGTGGGTAAAGGAGGCGCCTCAGGCCTTCTTGAAGCAGATCCGGTCCCATTGGCGGGG
>DAINDC010000045.1:11448-12414 GCA_036732085.1 Fibrobacterota bacterium
GGTTGGAACATCGTACTTTTCGAGGACAAAGGCAGCCCACATACGGCCGGTGACAGCATGAGGTTGGCGATAGAACTGGGCTTTGAGCTTCGCTTCTTGCCCACTGCCACGCCGGAACTCGATGCGGTGGACCAACTGTGGAGAAGAGTGAAGCAAGAAGTATTGGCGAACCGAGGGGGCCGAACCGTCGATGAAGCCATGGAGGCATTGGCCCAATGGATCTTGAGCCTATCTCCAAAGGAAAGATTGAGAAAGGCCGGTATCCTATCTCCATCCTTCTGGCTTCAGCCTCCCTTTTCCCCGTGAAAACCAAAACCTATTCTGATTAACCACTTAGGTAAAGCGAAACGTTTTCCTCATCAACACATCCCGTTCCCAGGCTCAGCCCACCTACCTCTTTCCCTCTTTCCACCCGCAATACCGCCACCGCATTCCCAAGCCTGATAGTCGGGGCATATCGGAGGCGGATCCAAGGGGCCCGCCCCTTTTTGTTTCCAAGCCTAAAAAGTCTCCCTGATCCTCGCCCCGCCCAGCAACCGGTTCCCGTCATAGAACACCGCGGACTGCCCCGGGCTCACGCAATACCCAGGTTCCGCCAAGGTTACGGTAATGCAGCCGTTACCCTCGTCCTTCACCGTCGCGGGCTTGACCGGCGAACGATACCGGTACTGGGCCAGGCATTGGCGCTCGCCAACGAGCGCTTCGAAGAAATTGGCCCGATCCGCCTTGAAGCCGTTGCAGTAGAGCTCTTCCTTCTTGCCCAGCATCAGGGTATTGGTCGCCCGGTCCAGCTTCTTCACGTAGAGCGGTTCGCTGGCCGCGATGCCCAGGCCCTTGCGCTGGCCGATGGTATAGAACGGCAGGCCCTGATGCGGGCCCAGATCCTTGCCGTCCGGTCCGCGGACGCGCCCGGGCGCGATGTCGGTTCCCGCGGCCTTGGCGCGGTCGCCGATGAAGTCGCGGTAA
>DAINDC010000045.1:12424-20557 GCA_036732085.1 Fibrobacterota bacterium
CCGGGACGAAGCAGATGTCCTGGCTTTCTTTCTTGGTGGCCGTGCGCAGGCCGGCGTCGAGGGCGAGCTTGCGTACCTCGGGCTTGGTCAGATGGGAGAGGGGGAACAAGGTCTTGGCCAGCGATTCCGGCGGGATGCCCCAGAGGAAATAACTCTGATCCTTGGCCGCGTCGCCGCCGCGCAGGATATAGGTGCGGCCGTCCGCGGCTTCGGTCATGGCATAGTGTCCGGTGGCGATGCAGTCCGCGCCCACGGCCTTGGCGCGCTTCCAGAGTGCGTCCCATTTGACGAAGCTATTGCAGTTGACGCAGGGGTTGGGCGTCTCGCCCGAGAGATAGGCTTCGTAGAAAGGCTTGATCACCCTTTCCTCGAAATCCTCCTGCATGTCCAAGGTGAAATGGGGAATGCCTATCTGATCGCACACACGCTTGGCGTCCATGGCGCTGTCCGCCGTGCAGCAGGTTTTCTCGGGCGCGTCCGCATCGCAGACGGGAACGGGCGGAGCCCACAATTTCATGGTGATGCCCACGGCGCGGTAGCCGGCCTGCTGGATGAGCAAGGCCGCGACGGACGAATCCACGCCGCCGCTCATCGCCACTGCAACCAAGGGCTTTTCCATTCCGCTAATCCAATCCCGGTGTAACCATGAGTTCAAATCCGGGCTCCACGCCATGCTGCGTATTACAGGTGTCCGGGCCCATCAAAATAGCCCAAATCGGGGGCCGGAGCAAGTTCACCGGATGCTTCAGGCCCATTGTTCCCTTTACCCGGGAAGTGAATACATATATCATTTGATCTCATTTATGACATTTGTGAGAAGTGAAGGTATTTGAGTTATGGATTTTTCCCTCGATACGATTACTAACTGGCTTACGGCGGGCCGCAACAACATCCCCGAGCGGGGCAGCGAATACCTCGAAGTCTATCGGCAATCGGTGGAAACGGATTTCAAGGCCTATGATCCCGGCTTCACCCTCGGCAAATGGCTGGGCTCCGGCGGCTTCTGCGATGTCTTCCTGGTGCCCATGGTCAACGTGCCGGGCAAGGGCCCGCAGACCGTGGTCCTGCGCGTGCTGCGTCCCTCCCTATATCGTACCCCGGACAGCATGGCCAACAACCGGGTGGTCAAGACCTTCTTGACCGAGATCTTCTACAATACCTTCCTGACCTCGCAGAACGTCCGCAACGTGGTCAAGATCTTCGACTACGGGAACCTGCACAATAAGCATTACTTCACCATGATGGCCTATGTGGACGGCCCCAACTTCTCCGATCTGATCAAGCGCGGTCCGCGCGACGTCAAGGAGCTGATGCGCCGGATTATCTTCATCAATGCGGTGGCGGGCGTGGTGGGCGAGTTGCATTTCCGCGGCATCATCCATATGGATCTCAAGCCGAGCAATATCATCGTCAAGGGCTGGGAGCCTTTCCTGAGCGACTTGGGCGCGGCCCGATGGATGCATGTCAAGGACGATGTCGCCGATCAGCAGACCACGGTGCTTGGCACTCCGTCGCATATGTCCTACGAACAGCTCGACGGGGATTTCTACAAGGTCGATCACCGCTCCGATATCTTCTCCCTGGGCGCGATGGCGGCCTATGCCTTCACGGGCGTCTATCCCTTCGCGAAGCGCGAGGAGATCAACTACCGCGAGGAGGGCATTTCCGCGCTTTCCAGGGTGGAGCCGGAAGTGCCGGACATCCCGTTCAAAAAAGGCGAGAAGCTGCGCGAGGTCCTGATGCGCTGCATGGATCGGGATATAGAGCTCAGGCCGAAATCCGTGGTGGAATTCCAGCATGCCTTAAGCACCTGGATTTTGGAGCTGTGAAGACCTAATTTATGGGCCCGGCCTGATTATCGGCCCAGCATGACAAGGACGCAACGTGATTATCGCCGTGGATTTCGACGGGACCGTGGTCAGCCACCGCTACCCGAAAATCGGGGAGCTGAAGGAAGGCGCCAAGGAGGCCTTGCAGGCTTTCCATGCCGCCGGTCATAAGATCATCATCTGGACCTGCCGCGCGGGCCAGGAGGAACGGGACGTCCGGGCTTTCCTGCAGGCCCATGACATCCCCTTCGACACCGTCAACAATCCCATCATGGGCGCGGACCTCGGCACCCGCAAGGTCTATGCGGACTTGTATATCGACGACAAGGGCATCCAGTTCGATGAGAACTGGGCCGACCTCCAGCGCATCATCACCGGCAAATAGCCGGCTCCGCCACTACTACGATCGCGCCTGCGGCCATGCGCTTTGCGCGGGCGATTAACTAATTTGATGGGCCTATGTCCCCATCATTCCGGACCGCAGTCCGCTTGACCGGCGCGCTTGCGCTCATCCTGTTCGCCATCGGCTCAGCACACGCTGCCGCGCCTCCGGATACGGCCCATCGTTCTTCATCTGCGCCCGTGGATTCGGTTCATCGGGTTGTTGCACCGGTAGATTCGGTCCATCGTTCCTCAACCGCACCCGTCGATACCGCGCATCGCGCTGCCTCGCTTTTCGATACCCTGACTCGCGACACCACGCGTCCGCTCCTTCCGGTCTTCAAGATTAAAAGCCCCTGGGCCGATGCGCAGGATTGCCGCGACGGCGTCGAGAAAACGTCCGATTGCTGGCGCCGCGATCCGGATCTGGCCGAAGTGGGGACAGGTTTTGCGGGCATCCGCGCGCATACGCTCTCGCTCACCAATTGGCAGCCCGCGCCTATCGGATCGCCTTACTTCCCGGCCTGGAGCCATTCGCCCTACCGGAACGGCAGCCTCGCGCCCATGGAGCGCTTCGCGATCCGGAAATCCGGCGGCGACGCGCAAGGCATCGAGGAAATCTGGACTCCGGTGGTGCCTCTGGATACGCCCACCACCCGGCTCGATTGGGAGCGCGGCCCTTTCGTCATGAACGTTTTCGACCTGAGGCTGCGGCGCATGCTATCCGATCGCATTTACCTGGGCATGGACTACTATTCCGCGACCGGGGATTCCCTGACCTATGACTATCAATTCAACGTGCATCAGCCTTATCTCGGCGGCTTCGGCTTCCTCGGTAAAATATATGGGCCCATCGATCGCGACAGCGCCTCCTTGGTCCTGGGGGGGACGTCCCATACCGTCCAAGCGCTGGCCATCCGTCCGCGCGTGGGCGTCTGGCTGGACACCAACCGCGTCCTCGAGTTCTATCTCGACCACCTCAAGAACTCGACTTCCCTGACTTTGCCGCAAGGCCCGAGCAAGGTGGCCGGAGTCGATCGCCCGGGCGGCATCGATTCCTTGCAGGCTTTGATCCCTTCTTCGTTTTCCAGCACCTCGGAAGGCGTCCTTTATGGGGAGAGCCACCAGGGCTGGGCCTCGCAATGGGAGGCCGGCCATACTTCCATAGACAAGAACGAGTTCCGGCCCGGCGATTCCGCCGCTTCGATCGCGGGAACCGATCTGATCCAGGCCGATATCTACAGGTTGCGCGCCGCCGTGCTAGGCTCCCGGCTCCCGGCCCGGCCTTTCCTGACCTTGGAATCCCGCAGCGAAACCTGGTCCGGGGATTCGGCCTTCAGCAATCCCAAAAGCATGAGCACGGGGTGGAACGATGTGGAGGATGCGGACCTGGGGATCCGTCCCGACTTCGGGCCCATCGGATTTTCCGCCGATGCCGGCCTCAGCCGCGACAGCCGCATGGATGACCAGGTTTTTTGGTTACAACGCTTCGGCGCCTCCGCGCACGCGGCTTTGCCCCTGGGCCTGGGCGCGGAAGCCGGGTTCTCCTCGCGGATGCAGGATCCGGAATGGGAAGTCCTCTATCGCAGCAACCCCGCCCGCTTCCTGTACGCGAACCCGGACCTGCGGCCCCGCACGGATCGGGGCTTCCGCGGATCCCTGTCCTGGACCTTTTCGCATTTCTCCGTGGACGGCGGCGTGGATTTTTTCCGCAGCGAGGATGCCTGGCTGCCGCGGGTATTGCCCAACCCGCAAGCCTGCCAGGACTTGGCCGATTCCCTCTATGCCGGTCTCGAATCCAATCGCTGCCTTTCCAGTTCAGGCTCAGGCTCGGACAGCACCCGGCCCGTCATCGCGGATTCCCTGGCCTTGGCGCTCCGCAATTACGGCGAGGATCGCCTGGACGCCTGGCACCTGGGGCTCGGACTGGCCTTCGGGAATTGGCAGTTGCAACTGCGAGACCGTTTCCTGCTCACCCAGAGCGTGACCGATGCGGGTTTGGCCCATGCGCGCCAGGATCTGTCGGTGCCCGCCCGCGTCTTCAAGGGTCGCCTAGGCTGGAAGCGCGATCTCGTCGACGGCAAGCTGCATCTGGATCTCGCTTGGGATTGGGAATGGTATTCTGCGCGTTACGCCTGGGCGCCGGACCTGAAGGGGAATTCCAGGCTGGAGAAGCTCGACGAATACCTGGCGCTGGACTTCCAGGCGGCCATGCGCATCAAGACCTTCACGCTCTTTTTCCGATCCCTGAACATGAACCACGACCGCTATGCCACTGAGCCGGGCGTGCATCCGGCCGGCATCAATTTCCGGTTTGGCGTGGATTGGACCCTTACCAACTAACGACCTTGGCGAACCAAGGACTTTGGCGAACTAACGCCGTTCCCGGATCAGATCCAGCATATCGCGCACGGCGCGATCGAATCCCACCATCACGGCGCGACCGATGATCGAGTGCCCGATATTCAGTTCCCACAGTCCTTTGATCTCGGCGACCGGGGTCACGTTGCGGTAGTTGAGGCCGTGGCCGGCATTGACCATGAGGCCGCTGCGTTGGGCCACTTGGGCGATATTGTCGAGCTTGACCAGCTCTTCCTCCCAATCGGCCCCTTCGCCTTCCCCGAAATCGTAAGCGCGGGCATAGGCGCCGGTATGCAGCTCGATGAAGCGCGCGCCGGTGCGGACCGCGGCCTTGACCTGGTGCAATTCCGGATCGATGAAGAGGGAAACGGAGACATCGTGCTTGTGGAGCGAGTTCACCATCTTGGTGATATCATCGATCTTGGCCATGACGTCCAGGCCGCCTTCGGTGGTGAGCTCCTCGCGCTTTTCGGGAACCAAGGTCACCATATCCGGCAAAACGTCGATGGCGAACTGCAGCATCTCCGGGCTCGGCGCCATCTCCAGGTTGAGATGCGTGGTCACGGTCTGACGGAGCAGGCGCACGTCGCGCTCCTGCATATGCCGGCGGTCCTCGCGCAGATGGACGGTGATTCCATGCGCGCCCGCGAGCTCGCACAAAGTGGCGGCGGCCACGGGATCGGGTTCCCGGATCTTGCGGGCCTCGCGGATGGTGGCGACATGGTCGATGTTCACGCCCAACTTAGGCATTGTATCCTCGCTTCCAGGAACTGCGTAACCGGAGTCCTTCGGTAGGTCAATAAATAGCTTTATGCGCCCCGATTTTCATCGGCTCTTTGCGGGCGTTTCCGGCGCATGCGAGGATTTGCCCGCGTCCTTGATCAAGGTCGTGTCCTTCTTCGCATGGGCGGAAGGAAGGGCGGTATGATGGGCGGAAGTCTTGACCGCCGGGGGCTTGCTGGCGGGCTTGTGGGCGGGCACGGGTTTGGCCGCGGGCTTGGCGGGAGTCTTGGTCTTGGCGACGACGGTCTTGGTGCCGACCGAATTAGCCGGGCCGGTTTTGCCTCCATGGTTTTTTGCGGCGATGGCTTTGGGATTCGATACTGCGACTGGTTTCGATGCGCCTAGTGGTTTCACGGCGACGGGAACGGGCTTGGGTTTGGCCGCGGATGGACGGACATCCGGCAATATGCTGTCGCTGGGCGTCGCGAGCAAGGCGGTATAGGTCACCAGTTCCAGGCCCAGTTCCTCGAAGCGGGCGGCATTGGCCGCAAGCGAATTCTCCAGGGCCTTGAAGGCCGTATGGGTATAGGGGAGGACGAGGATCGCTTCGCCCGTTTTCTGCGCCAGTACGGCCCGGCGCACCAGTTCCTCGTCCACATGGAGGCTGTCCGGATAGGCCGACAGGTTGCGGCAGTGGGCCCCTTGCGCGGCCGCGCTTTGGCGGGAGAGGCTGCGCGGCGATCCGGTGAGATCGAGGAAGACCAGGTGCTTGCCGGCGGTGTATTGGAAAACCTTATCGAGCAGCGGCTGGTTCTCGATGGCGCGATCGCCGTATTTGGTGACGAAGCCCGCGGCCTTGGGCAGGCTGTCGAAACCTTCGGAAAGGATCTTGCCCACCTCCTCCTTGGTATGATGGATGAAGAGGGCATGCTTGCCCGGATCCACATAGGGATAGGTGGACGGTTCCATCGGCAATTCCAGCAGGACTTCGTTGCGCGGCGAGGTGAAGCGCAGCTTCTTGAGGACCGGATTCGGGGAGTAGGGATCGACGACCAGGGACTTGTCCCACTTCGCGGTTTCGAGCCCAGCCAAATCATTTTCCTTGAGCGAGTCCAGGGCGATGAAGACGAGGGCGAGTTTCGCCGATCCCGCCATGGAAGCCCCGCCCAGACTGGCGCGCAGCTTGATATGCTGTCCGTTGGAAGCCAGGCGGTATTCCACGCTGCGGCCGCTGGGATGCAGTTCCACGCCTTGCTCCACCGTGATCTCATTCTGTCGGCAGAGCTTCTCGATCTCGAGCGCATATTCATGGATCGGCTTGCCCTTGGGCAGGACGATTTCGAAGTAACCCTTTTTTGGCTTGAGATGTTTCTCCGGCAGACCATAGCTGCGCAGGAGCGGATCGAAAAGCTTCTGCTGCCATTTCCCGCCTGTGGTATCCTCGACCACTTCCGGCAGGGCATTGGTCGAATCGCGGAGGGAGTCGGCGGACAGACTGGAATTGGGGGGCACGTCGCGTTTGGAGGCGGTCCAGTCGGGGTGTATTCGGGTTAGGAAACGGGGTACGATTCGGGGCGCGAGGCGGCCCAGCATGATGATGCCGGCAGTGAGGACAAGGAAGATCAGGATTTTGCGGACGATGCCCATCGCAGGTGTGGCCAAGGTAGAATTTTCCTCTGCTTGTACTATCATTATGGCATGATTGCCGCCGTCCTGTGCGGAGCCACCGCCACGGGCAAATCGGCCCTGGCCCTGAAGCTGGCCCGGAATAATGGCTTCGAAATCCTCTCCGCCGACTCCCGCCAAATCTACCGCGGATTCGAGATCGGCACCGGCGCGCCCACGGCCTCCGAACGCAATGTGCCCCATCATCTGATTGGCTTCGCCGATCCCACCCGCACCTTCTCACCGCGCGAATATCCCGCCCATGTCCACGCGATCCTCAACGCCAACCCCGAGACCCGGTTCCTGGTGGTGGGTGGCACCGGTCTTTACCTCAAGGAGCTTCTGTATCCTTCGCCTTTCGATCGCGGCCCCACGCCGGAAGCCATCAAGGCCGAGGTTCAGGAAAGAATCAAAACCCGGGGTTTGCCGCGGATGCATGCCGAACTTCTTCGCCTCGATCCGGAAGGTGCCCGCGCCCTGCATCCGAACGACGCTTATCGCATCGCCAAACGTTGGGAAAATCTGCTGCTCACCGGCGAAAGCTATTCTGCGCTGACCGGTCCTTTAGTTCCCGATCCGCGTTTCCAGGATGTGCCTGTGCTTTGCCTCGATATGGGTCGCGAGGAGCTTTACAGCCGTATCGACAAACGGGTGGAGGACATGCTGCAAGCCGGCTGGCTCGAGGAAGTCCGAGAGCTCATGACCTTGCCGGATTGGGAGTCGCTACCCGCTTTCAGCTCCTTGGGATATTCAGCATTGGCCAAGGTGATTGCCGGCGTTCTACCTCGGGCCGAGGCCATCCGCGTCATACAAAAGCAAACCCGTAATTATGCCAAGCGGCAGGTGACCTTTTTCCGGCGTCAATTGCCCGCAGCCCGGCATTGGGCGGTCCATCGGCTGGAAGACGCGCTGGGAGCCTGCAACTGGCGCTGGGAGGACTTTGTGACGCGGTTTCCCGATGCGACCGATCCGGCCGCGGCCCTTTCGGACTTGCCCTAACTGGTCTCCCGACCAGCCCTAACCGGTCTCCCGATCGGCCCTAACCCTTGACAATAAAAGGCTTGGGTAGCTACTTTGGCCACGTCTTAGGTCTGTAGCTCAGTTGGTTAGAGCATCGCTCTGATAAGGCGGGGGTCGGCAGTTCAAGTCTGCCCAGGCCTACCATTAAGGCCCC
>DAINDC010000046.1:0-20474 GCA_036732085.1 Fibrobacterota bacterium
ACCCAGTCCCCCCAAGGATAGACGGGAAGGGGTTTCCGAAAGGCATTGACCCTAGGCAGGTTCACGGAACGATGGTTCGGCTGGAAGAGGTCTCCCGCCCCTATCGGAATTTCGTTTGTCGAATAGATTGGATTTGAAAACGGCGTTGGTGTGATCACAGGCATAATATTTCCTGACGAAAGGTCCTTATTCAAAAAGGCTCTTTTGGCCACCGTAACGCAACCAGATCGACAGCCCTTCGAAGATATCCCTCAAATTGATTCCATTTCGATCCTTTGAGGCCTTAGGACCCGGAAGCCATTGCTATTTTTATTCACTATAAACAAGCGAAATTGAGGGCTTATGCCGATTGATCCGAAGTACCAAAACCCACGCTGGCTTCGAGACGTGTTGCGGTTTCTTCCTCTCAAAAGTCAGTTTGTACTTTCCGATAATGTGCGGGATCTGCAACTCCGAGAGGTGGAGCTTGGAGTTGTGGTGCCTTTGCCGCTACTTCAATTCCTGACCACGGAGTTACGCGGTTCAGGATACACCCATGTAGTGGGGTATGACCCGTTAAATGGCTTCAGAATCCATTTTCTTCCCGGTGAAGATCCTGGGAAAGGAAATGAACTTTTAAAGGAGCTGGGTCTCCAACCGGTAAACGGACAATCCCCTGCTGGTCTTGAGATATTTTCAGAGACTCTCCAACGTATTATTGCACGTCCGGGAGAACCGATCGCCCTCGTGGCGGATTTCGCCTCTCGCATGGTTGTTAGAACGGATTCCTTGGCCGCTTCCGAACACCAAGCATTTACCCGGGCGCTAGTCTTATCTCACAATGCGCGTTCACGTCCATCCGGCTCTCCAAGCAAACCATTTTTCAATACGGTCATTTGGGTTGTGGAGAAGGAGGGGGATCTTCCTGATTGGCTGTTAATCGGAAATCCACGGATAAGGCACGTTCCCGTACCCAAGCCGGATCATCTTGTAAGGCGGGTATTCGCCGCATCGCTTCTTCGAGGTTTAGATGGCTATCGAAATGCCGGCCCTGAAGAGGCGGGCATGGCGCTTGAGGCTTTCGTTGACCAAACGGAAGGGTTACTTCTTCTTGACCTTGCCGCTATCGTGCAACTTGGAAAAGCGGAGGGATTGGGATTTTCGGCGGTTGCGGATGCGGTCAGACGTTATAAGATTGGTGTAACCGAAGATCCATGGACAAAAATTGATCGAGACAAGATCCGCACTGCTGGCGAATATGTAAGGGCAAGAGTCAAAGGGCAGGATCACGCTGTAGTTCACGTTCTTGACATTGTCAAGCGCGCTGTGACAGGGATCGGCACATCCCGGAGAGGAGGTCGTCCTCGCGGGGTGGCGTTTCTAGCGGGTCCAACAGGAGTCGGGAAAACGGAGCTGGCAAAGACCATCACAAGTCTTCTGTTTGGGGATGAGAGCGCCTATATCCGATTCGATATGTCAGAATTTAGTGCAGAACATTCTGATCAGCGGCTCATTGGCGCGCCCCCTGGCTATGTTGGGTACGATGTAGGCGGTGAATTAACTAATGCGATCCGAGAGAAGCCTTTCAGCGTCGTACTCTTCGACGAGATTGAAAAGGGACATCCGCGCATTCTGGACAAGTTCTTGCAGGTTTTAGATGACGGCGTTTTAACCTCGGGCCGAGGGGATCGGGTCTATTTTTCAGAATCTTTTATCATCTTCACATCCAATCTCGGTATTTATCGTCTTGAGGCGGATGGAATGCGTGTTCCGAATGTCACTCCGGAAAACGACTATGAAGACGTGCAGGCGAAGGTACGCGCGGAAATAGAACGTCATTTTAAAGTTGTCCTAAATAGACCCGAGCTACTGAACAGAATTGGCGATAATTTGATTGTTTTCGATTTCATCCGTAGCGATGTCGCCGTTCAAATATTCGAGGGAATGCTGGATGCGGTTCTTGCGGATATCGCCTCGGCGCAGGGCATGGAAGTAGCACTAACCCCTTCCTCTCGCGGTAAGCTTCGAGAACTTTGCCTCGCTGATCTTTCAAACGGAGGACGGGGAATCCGGAACAAAGTGGAAAAGCATCTTATCAATCCGCTGGCCCGCGCCCTTTTTGATGTGAATGCTGTAGCCGGAGAAAAATTGCGGATTGAAGAAGTGAGCTTTGGCAGCGTAACAACGTTAATCCTTGTTAAAGCGAATTCCGTGGTCGAAGCCTAATGAAATTTTCTCTATCCAGGGCGCATTTTCCTATTCATACTCTGGGCCCGGGTAAAAGAATTGGAATATGGCTCCAGGGCTGTTCGATCCAATGTCCTGGCTGTGTTTCTACTGACACTTGGGTTGGAGGCAGAGGCGCGACAACGGTGGATAATCTTATGGATGCAATTTCACCTTGGTTGGAACAGTCTGATGGTGTAACGGTTTCGGGAGGAGAGCCTTTCGATCAAGAGGAAGCGCTCAGAGAGATCTTGGTTCGGATTCGAGCAGCGACCAATGGAGATATCCTGATTTATTCCGGATACTCATGGGAAAATTTGGTTCACCGGCTAGCAAGTTTCGATGGGTTAATTGATGCGCTAATCACGGATCCGTTTCTTACGGATGTGCCCCAAACTCTTGCCTTGCGCGGCAGCGACAATCAGCGTTTGCACTTCCTAAGCACCCTGGGGAGGACCATGTTTCAATCATATAATCGTTTACTAACTGTTACTGATCATGTCTTAGATGTGATGGTCGATGGGGACGAGGTTTGGATGGCGGGCATTCCTCGTCGTGGAGACTTGCAAAAGTTATCCGAATTTATGCATGCCGGGGGAAATTCGATCGCCACTACTGAGGGCCTGATTCGAAACGATGTAGGAGCCGTATGACTACTCTGGTTCGGATTTGCCCGCAATGCGCGACTGAACGCCAGCCTTCTGAATTGTATTGCGAGGGCCTCTGGAATGAAAAGCATTGCGATTGGCCCCTTGCTGACGTCGCCATTGTCGCCCATGGAATGGATAAGACGAAAATTCCTGAAGCCATTTTATCTTCTTCGTCGACTCTCCAATGCACTAACGGACATTCCATGTCTCCCGGAGATCAGTTCTGTATCCTATGCGGAGCAGATATTTATCAAACTAATAGTGAAGTTGCCCCAGCCTCTCCCACAGCTACTGAAATTGAGGGCTGGAAATTCCAATCCAAAATCCAATCATCAAATGAGCCATGGGAGCGGTTCATCGTTGAGAATAACACTTCTGGTATTCCGGGCGTACTGACTCTATATAAGGATGGTTTCGAACCTGATACTGCCGTCCACGATGCCTTACGGAGAACCAATAAAGATCATATCCCAGAACTTTTAGCGACAGGTCGATTCCAAGAACGAGCATATGAGGTCATCGAATACATTCAGGGTGGATCCCTTGCGAAAGCGGGTTGGATAGCCATTGAAACTCCAGAAGCTTTGAAGAGAATCGTCGATGAACTTGGAAGGGCCATTGCAAGCTTCTCGGAAATCGGCCTTCGGCATCGCGACATCCGCCCAAGCACAATTCTTTTGCGAACACGAGAACCGCTGGACCTGGTCGTTACAAGCTTCGGATCCGCTCGCTTGTCTGATTTCGACCTTGATGCCGTATCTCCCTTGGACCTCACCTATTATTCGGCTCCTGAAACCATTGTAGGTGCGGTTAGCGGTGCCTCCGACTGGTGGAGTCTTGGAATGATTGTACTGGAGCAGGTGACCTCCGGGACCTGTTTTACTGGTATAAATCAGAAGGCGTTCCAGATTCACGTGGTAACGCGGGGAGTTGATATTCCTTCGGAACTTCCTGCCCCAGTCCGATTGTTATTGCGTGGCCTTTTGGCTAAAGATCCGCTCAAACGTTGGTCTTGGCCTCAAGTTCGGGCCTGGTTGGCGGACGAACTCGTTGAGGCTCCTGAGGATGGTATTTCAACAGCTGATGTTCAGCGGGGGCCAAAAATTACGATGGGTGATCGGATCTTCCATCGTCCGGACGTTTTTGCCCTTGCCGCAGCGGAGTCCCAAAATTGGGAGGCTGGCCGCGACCTAATTTTGAAAGGCGCTGTTGCCACCTGGCTTGATGAGCGAGGGACAGATCAAAAAATGGTGGCACGAGTCCGCCAACTCGCATCCGACGAAAATCTTACGGAGGATTTCCGCCACGCTTTGGCCCTCATGGTCATGAATTCTTCTTTGCCACTTACCTTGTCCGGTGACATCGTTACACCCGCTTGGTTACTCAACCACCCAATGGAAGGCTATTCCATTGTGACGGGTAGGGTTTCCCGGTATCTGGAGAAAATGCAACGCGAACCCTGGATCGTCCGATTGCGGGTCAGGGCGGGAGAGGTCCGCGAGCGAGCAAAATTGCTTGAAATCGAATTAGACGAGGAGCTGGTTCGAGTCGCATTGTTGACTTCGTCTCGCGCGAACATGGAAGTCAAACGGGAACAAATCAGGCATATCTATCCCGATTCGGATCATGCCGGTTTGTCTTCGATCTTGGAGCGCACGAGGTTGACGGATGAAGACCTGATAATTTTGATTAGTGCTGCCTTGCATCAGTATATGCCGCTTGACTTGTTGTTCGAAAGCGCAGGAAAGTTGGCGAACCGTAGTGCTGTTGAACTGGATCTAGTCCATGTAAAAAATCAATTGGTCCGTCCTCGCAGGGAATTGTTTTCCGAAATCGATGAGAGGACAGCAAATTTTGCGCGTTGCGGCCTAGAAAAAGTAGATGAATGGGCTGATACCTTTCGAGTAGAAAGACGCTTGTCGCTCGATCGGACAATTGTCCTTCTCGCTGTTCCAAGAGACTCTTGGAAAGAACCGCCCAGGCAACAATACCTTGCAAATCTATTAGAGGTCTTCGAAAAACGAGTATCTGGTTCGGTGCAGCGTGGGCCACTGGTCCGATTCGCCATCGGTAAGACAACTCCCCGAGTTGATCTCTTCGAGCTAGGAACCGGCCTACGTCCTTCGGAGGCGCTGTTGAACCACATAATCTCCCGCTCGGAAACACCGTTGCCGATCGACCCTCAGTCCTTGAACAGTAACGAGGTTTTACATACACGCTTCCGACGTTTGGCGAGCCACGCGCAGATGTTTCGGCGGGACTCAGGGATAGACGGGCGTTATCTGGGGTTCCCTTTTCTGACGTTGAGTTCCGGGAAATTCGGAGCGGCAGAGGGAAAGAGGAGGCTAGCACCAATCTTGTTGTGGCCTGTGGCTTTCGAGTCTGGAAGTAACGGGGCCGGTACATTGAATTTTGACGGCGAACGTGAGGAGATCCGATTGAATCCGGCCCTCGAGGCCTTGCTGGGCCCTACCGTTTTTGCCAAATGGAAATCGGCGCGCGAAGAAATCCTGGGCCGTTCCGCGCTTAAGATAGCTGACGTAGTCGACGGCTTTTCCGGGCTTGCCATGCCGCGAGAACGTGTCTTGGTTCACTTGCCGGGTCCGGAGATGAAATTGGGCGCCAATGAACTTGGAATATTCTGCTGCGGGGCCTTGTTCAATGCCGAGTTTACAGGACAGGCGATTTGCGAGGATTTGCGCCAAATGCGAAAGATGCCTGCCGCGGGGACGGGTATCGAAGCACTCCTGCGGATCCAAACTGATTTTCCAGCCGTTCCCTCACTACCGCCAATCCCGGAACGGGACCGTTATTTCACAGTGCCAAGCGATCCTTCTCAGGAGACTGCGGTATTCAAAGCCAGACTTGCGCCTGGACTTCTTGTTAAAGGGCCTCCGGGAACAGGCAAAAGTCAAACTATCGTGAATATTGTTGCCGATTCTATCGGACGTGGTCAAAGCGTCCTAATTATATGCCAAAAGCAAGCAGCTTTGAGAGTTGTACAAAAACGACTGGAGGCTGAAGATTTAGGCGAGCGTCTTTTCCTTGTGGTCGACGTGAATCGGGATCGAGAGTCCATCATCAGGGCGATTCGCGATCAGCTCGAAAAGATTCGTGAATCTGGCTTCCGAAGTATTACAACCTTGAAGCGGAACCGCGAGGAATTGGCCGTTCGCATTGAAACCTTGGAAAAAGAATTGGACCGACATCATCGAGCCGTCCATGCAGTCGATGAACAAACGGGATTAAGTTACCGTTCTTTGTTAGGCGAGCTAATGGGGCTGGAATCCATCGGTGTTCCAATTAGCTCTCCTCGATTACGTCCTTTGTTTACGGATATGAAAAGGGACCAAGTTTCAGGAGTGGAAGAAGTCTGCGCCCCATTGGCTCGACTGTGGCTGGCTTCCGCCTACGAAGGTAGCCCTTTACACGCGCTTAAAGCTTTCTCAGCAGATCCGTCTACTTTGGAGTCTTTTTTGGAAGACTTTGCGGATTTTTCCAATGCTGAATCAATTCGATGCGGTATTTTTTCAAAGCCCGCACCTTCCTTGGAGATCGAAAATGCTTTGCCCTACCAAGACTGGCTCAAAGTCCAAGGCCCAATTTTGGAGGCTATGGATTCGGTTTCAAGACAGAGCCTTTCACAATGGTATGACGTGTTCAAATCTGGCTCAGGGGACTCTTGTCGAGGCAAGATAATCATCGAAGATCTCGAAGGAGCCCTAAAGAAATTCGAAAGTATCGATGAGAACCACCATGATGATACTCTTTTCCTGTTCGTGTCAAAGTTCACTTTGGATGAAATGAATGTCTGGCTCAAAATCGTTATATCATCCGAGGCGAAATCCTTTTTTCAAAAAGTGAATCCTACGAGGTTGCTCAAACGGAGAAAGATCCGTCAGTTCTTAAATGAGAAAGGCGTAGAGCCTTCCGAAGAGCGAATAGCAGCCTTTAAGCTTCAACTCGAGCTGGAATTAAAGCTTGGACCCATTAGGCGGACTCACAAAGGCGCGCAAGAGGAGCTCGATCTTTCCAAAGGAAAAGAAGTCCATCCCGTTAAGGTTCTTAGGCGGGAAATTGGAGCTTTGCTGACCCTTTTGAAACCCCTTCCATCTACTGCTATCGCGGCCGCTTCGTGTCCGAACGCGCGCTTGTCCGATGAGATGGTCAAGTCGGCGACACTCGAAGGTTACTTTCGGTTGAAAGCTCAAATAGAGGCAGCTCTGGAGCGGTGTGCGGCGAAGGAGAGCAGTAAAGTGGTACTCAAACCGCTCGCCCAGTGGTTTGACGCGACATGGGTATCCAATAGCCTCTCCAGCATTGAAGTTGGCAGTCAATCAATGGCTATGGTAGAAAACATCCAAAGGTCTTTAACAACGTTGGAGCATTTCCAGCAATTCCGAGTACGAGCCGAAGCATTTGATACAAATGTGAAGGCCGCATTCGCGGCCTTACGAAGTCGGCAAACGGAGTTTGGCGCCCTCCATCCGGGAACTCTGGAACGCGAAATCCGGCGCATCATCCAAAGAGAAGCCTGCCTTGCATGGAAGACGAGACTGGAACGGGAAAGGCCGGAGTTGCATTTCCAGCAGATTGAGATTGAGAGCAAAGTCCAAAGCCTCGCAGAATTAGACGAAAAGATTCGGGTCTTGAATAAAAAAAAGTTGGCGACCGACATTGCCGCAGACCGCCTTGGTTCACAGAGCGACTGGGAGAATCTTACACGACTGCGCGGTCCTCGCATGAAGCGTCTTCGTGAGATATTTGATCTGGGAGCAGACCTGGGGATTTCTAATCTGCGTCCCATTTGGCTAATGAACCCCGAAGTGGCCAGTCGGGTACTGCCATTAAAGGGTGGTCTTTTTGATGTGGTGATCTATGATGAGGCATCGCAAATGCCGGTTGAGTATGCCGTCCCAACGATGTTTCGCGGAAAACGAATAGTGATTAGTGGCGATGAAAAGCAAATGCCACCTACGAGCTTCTTTTCCAGCCGCATTGATGGAGATGAAGACGAAGAAATTGGCGGTGAAATGCCTGAGGACGCCGCTACCGAGGCAGAGAAGAACGCATACGAAGAAACATGGAACCATCGCGAGGTAAAGGACTGCCCCGATCTACTACAACTTGGAAATGGGGTGCTGCCTTCAACGACCCTGAAAATCCATTATCGTTCGAAGTATCGGGATTTGATTGGATTCTCGAACTATGCCTTTTACCAGGGTAACCTGAGCATTCCTGTCCGCCATCCTGATAGCGAAATTCTTCGCACGCGGCCCATTGAAGTGGTTCGAGTTGAAGGCGTATATGAAAGTCAAACCAACGAAGCGGAAGCCGCCCGGGTGGTCGAAATCCTCGCGGAGCAATGGAAAGTTAAAGCGGATTCGCGCCCCAGTATTGGTGTGGTCACATTCAATCGCAAGCAAGCTGATCTTGTCGAGGATGCAATTACGAAACGATGTAATGAAGATTCCGGATTCCAACGGGCATTTCAGGAGGAGTCCGAACGAAAACAGGCCGGGGAAGATATGGGCTTCTTCGTCAAGAATGTTGAAAACGTGCAGGGCGACGAGCGCGATGTAATTATTTTCAGTACGACCTTTGGCAAAGACAAACATGGAGCTTTCCGAAGGAATTTCGGTGTCCTAGGGCAGTCGGGTGGAGAGAGGCGGTTGAATGTCGCCATAACTAGGGCCAGAGAAAAGGTTATTCTGGTCACGTCGATCCCAGTGGCCGATGTTTCAGACATGTACGTGAGTGGTCGAGCTCCGACCAAGCCGAGGGACTTTTTGCAAGCCTATCTCGACTATGCACATAAACTCGATGCGGGTAACCTATCTCTGGCCCGTGGGGGCGCTTCCAGGCTTGCAGTTCAGGAACGCCGGGCTACCACCGAAAGAGTGGAACAGGATGGCTTCGCAACATCGGTGGCTATTTTTATCCGTCAACTTGGCTTTGAGCCGGTTCGCTCAGACGATGGAGATGCCTTTGGCCTCGACTTCGCAATCGAAGACAAGCGTACTGGGTTATTCGGAATAGGAATCGAATGCGACTCACCACGCCATGATCTTTTAGCTGCGGCTAGAGCAAGGGAAATCTGGAGACCGAAAGTCCTTTCACGCGCTATAAATCGAGTCCATAGAGTAACATCGCAAGGTTGGTACCAGCGCGGCGAAGAAGAGCGCAAGCAATTGCGAGAAGCAATTCAATCGGCTTTGAGTTAAAGGAAAATGTATGAGTGGACCGAAGGTCGTTCGAATCGTCACTCGCGAGGAGCTTCAGGCCATAGGTCGAAGCCAGTTAAAGATAGTCGAGGATTCAATTGCTGCGTTTGTGAAAATGGCCAAGCGTCATGATCAATTCAATCAAGATGCCGCGATTGAGCTGGGTCGCCGTCGTGATTCCTTGAGCGACTTCTTCGCGCGCGATGACTGGACGGCGCTCCAGGCCCAATCTACGGCTCTGGTGGAATTCCTCAAAGAGGAAGTAAATCGTATCCGTACGCAAGCCGTATCGGAAGCGGAAAAAAAACGATCCAAGCGGATTCGTATTGTTGCTGCGGCAACCTCGCTGATTTCAGCATATGAAACTTCGGGACGCATTCCGTCTACCGAACTCCGTAAGGTGGTTGTGGACGCGGAGTCAGCTAAGGAATCTGAGTTAGCTTCTTTGCAATCCATATTGAATGTGGCCTTTCAAGAATTGCATCCAATCACTGAAACGTCTGCTCCGTCGAAGAAGCAACGAGAATTAGCCGCTCTTTTGGGGGAAGGGGAGAAGAATCAAACCTTCCTGGAATGGCTTGAGTCTCAAACTTTCGATTCGAAAGAATCCTTCGATCCCAGGTTGTCGTCCCTCTTAGCTGAAATCGAAGCTTTTGATGGCCAGGGGGCCAACCAACATTTCATGGATCGCGTTCATATTATTTCCGGTGAGCCGGTATTCAATCGTCGCGCTTTGCTCACGGATTCGCTAGTCCTAGATTTATCTACCCATTGCAGGTTACGTCGGGAACGAGAATCATTGGAAACCAAATTAAGGGAAGTAAGAAGCTCCCTATCCGTAATTGATTCGTCAATTGCAAGACAGTTCGTTTTAAATATTACGAATGCACTCGAAAGTTTTGAAATTATTACATGCGAGCATCTCCTTAGGGAGTCAAAGGTGGCATTGGAGGCTGAAGCCAACGCCTTGGCAGCCTCGGCGAGGCGACGCGCCGTACTTGAAGGCTTAGCTCATCTGGGATATGAAGTCAAAGAGCAAATGGCCACCGCGTGGGTGAAGGAAGGCCGCGTAGTAGTGACCAAGCCGGGAACGGCGGACTATGGAGTGGAATTTGGGGCACCGGCCAATGCAAGCCGGATGCAAGTTCGATTGGTCGGATCTGACCGACCTCTGGCTCCCCGTGATACCAGAAGGGATACGGATATGGAAACTATTTGGTGCACGGAGTTTCAAGAGTTGAAAAAACGACTTTCTGCCGATGGTACGAATCTCGTTATCGAGCGTGCAGTAGGGGTGGGGATTCAGCCTGTCAAGACAGTTTCAATTGACACAGTCGGGCGAATCAATCAAGTTGATTCGAAAGGGCAAAACTCGGCTTCGCGCTCCGCACCATAAATAGAAGGCCGAATTTCGAATAGGAAATACTTGTTGATCGAAACGATTGTAGGCGCTTTGTGATAGGCTCCCATGCGCTTGTCCAACGCTTATTCGTCATGATTTTTCGGCTTCTCCTCCCAGCGCCCAAGGCCCGCCGGGTTGCCAGCGCCGGGGAAGGGGTACCACTTCCATTGCATCTTTTAAAATGGGAAGCAGAAAAGTCCGAATCGTTGTCATGATGGTTTCCGTATCCAAGCTTGTTTCCAATCTCCCTCGGCGCAGAAAAGCCTTCCATGCAGCCTTCCGCTCTGGTGCGGCCAGAAATCCTATCTGCAAGGCTACCGGTACTTCCACCGGCAGGGGATTGCCTCTCCTGGCAAAGGTAGCGCGAATAGCCTGGGTCAGTAGCTCCCCTTGGAACTCCGCGGTAAGCGCCAGCCGGTGTATGTCGTAAAAGTCTTTCATGCGAGTATTGGTCACCCCCTTGGACACCATGGCTTCGAACTTCTCCGCAACCACGGTTTCTTTGGGATAGGCCAAGATAGAAGGGATGGGCAAATCGAGGAGCACTGGAAAGTGCACCCAGGATGCGGGAGGCACCACCGAATCGCCGAAGCCGATATCGATCTGTACCGGGATGCGTGCCGCTGCTATGCGCGCCTCCAAACGCACCCTGACACCGCCATATTCATCCGGTATGCGAATCTCTTCGGAGTTGACTGAATCCGGGAGGAATTCGATTCCATCCCCAACTTGGATAATGCATATTTCCCGCAGTACCGCGGCCATTTCCTCCACGCCGCTCCCACCCCGTCCCAAAAGGTCGAGATCCCAGGTAGCCCTGCCTCGTTCCTCGCTCCAGATACGGAAAAGCGTGGCTCCTTTCAGCACGAACCGATCCGCATAGGGAGACGTCCCCAGGCGGTACAAGAGCCGCTCGATGGCGAATTCCGAAAGGACAAGCTCCAGCTCAAGGCCTTTCTTTTTCCGCAGGTCATCGAGTCGCGCGCGCACCGAGGCTGCCAAGTTTGTCGGAGGGCTTTTGCGAGTCATCCAACGGCCTCCAGGTAGGGCATCATCACTTTGGCCATGCGCCCGCGTTCGGCAAAACGCCACACGGCATCCAGACCCTTGGGGTGGACACGCCGATATTCCCGCAGGGCCTCCATGGCCACATCTATGCCGACCTTGTTCCGGAAGCGGAAGCAGTCTACCACAGTCCGGGCCGGGCTGAACACGCGCAGGGGGACCCCATCGGCCTTGTGCTCCTCCACGCCTTCTTGCAGGGAATTCTCGGCGAGATAAATCAGCCGGAGTGGGGGATGGCCTGGACGTGGTCGCCACGCCTTGGCGCCGATGGCCATCCAGACTTCGAAGGGGTTTTGAGTGGTGAGGCGATGAAAACGAAGTGCTGAGAGGAGGCAAATCACCCCTCCGGGAACACGCCTGGCCGCCTGGGCCAGGTCGGCTCGCTCTGAGGATCCGGTCTTCGGGCTGCGGTAGAGGCCCCGCCCTACTTTTTCGAGGACCCCTTTTTCCGCCAGACGCCGGATTTGGGTTCGCGACAGTCCAGCCGCTTCCAGATCGCGGGACCGGGCTAGGCCCTTTTTCTTCAGAATGGCCTGAAGGCGTCGGTGGGGATTTAGGGGTGTCACAATTCCTCGGTATCCATGGATATTTACCGAGATAATGTAACATGGGAAGCGGGGGGTAGTCAACTCTCTTCAGCCCTTTTCGACCTGCGCCAAACCCTACGACCTGGATTTGCATCGACAATCAAAGGGCTCCATGGGATAATGCGAACTCAGCCATGGCCTTCAAAAATAGTTTCGGAACACTTATCCAACCGGCCGTGTACACGCCTCTCATTTGTTTCCTGTATTTCTTCCTGCGCCATTACTCGCTAACCTACTTGGTCGGCGGCATTTCGATATTGGTCGTTTTTTATTTTCTGTATTTTTCATGGGAGAAGGTTAAGCAAGGATTCCTCGCGGGCGCCTTCCTCTCCATTGTCGCTGTGAGCCTGCTTGGTTTGGGATTATGGCAGTTCCTCCAATTGCAGGATCCGGGTGACGTGGATCACGCATCCTATGCCTGCGCCTTATGGAACATGGCCCATGGCAGGACCTACTACTCCATCAATGACATGAATTTTTTCGGGAATCATGCCGATTATACGGGCTTGCTTTGGATCCCCGTGCATGCCGCCATGGGTGAATTCGGCCTTAAGTTGGGAAAATGCCTGTGCCTGCTGATTGCCTCATGGCTGGCTGTGCGCCGATTTTGGAGCCTGGGCGAGATCGCCTGTTTGGGCGCCGCCGCGATCTTACTAAGCCCGCCGATCGCTTCCCAATTTTTCAACGGATTCCATCTCGAATTTCTCGCCGCTCCCGTTTTGATCCTGGCCTTGGATGCTTACCGCGAAAAAAAACTGGGACGGTTTCTGGTCTGCACTTTCTTTTTGGCCTATAGCAAGGAAGTTTTCACCTTGGCCATTGCCGGCATCCTGCTGGTCGCCCTGGTGGAGCGGCGGCCCTGGAAATGGCTCGTCTTACCGGCCATCCTTTGCTGCGTGCAAATGGGTGTCTATTGGTTCTTGATCGTTCCGCATTTCGCTCCCAAGGGAAATAACTTGGGACCCTTCATGCCCGTTTCGGCCGGCCAAGTCCTGAGCCTTTGGGCGCACCCTCGCACGTATTACTATTTCCTCAACGTCGTGCTTCCCTTCCTGCCGCTTATGCTTGCGCTTCCGAAGCGGTATCTGTTTTTGCCTCTTCCCCTCATGGCCTTCTATGCCTGCTTTCCGGACCCGCTCTTCCTGTCGATGTGGGCGCATTATCCCTTCCCCTTGGCTTTCCTGTGCTTTTCAGGATTGATTCTTTTCGAAGGCGCCCCATCGCCCTCGGGAAAACCATTCGGTGGGTTTTCCGGTTGCGCCATGACCGATCGCGGAGAAGCCGGCAAAATCCTGATGGCTTGCGCGGTTACGTCACTTTTATGTTACCCTATTTGGAGAAAGGTTTTTACGATTCCCGCGCCTGATTTCGCCCGAGTTCACGAGGTCCTGGAAATCCGCTCCCTGGTCCCGGACGATGCGTCCATACTCATAAGCGCGCCGTTTACTTCCCTATTTGCCTCCAGGCGGAACGTTTCGGATTGGGTATACAGGAAAAGGCCGGTCGAGGATTACGATTTTATCGTCATGGATGGGCGATTCACCTCTCCCTTCCATGTTGAAAAAGCCCGGCAGGAGCAGGATATCCAAGACCTGAGGCGTTCTCCCAATTGGAGTTTGGCGTTTATGCGGGATGACCTCTTCCTATTTCACAATAACCAATCCCGCTGGTAGATTCCGTCCGCCCGGACTTTCCATCATCCCCCTTTCCATCATCTCCAGAAGCAAAGCCATTCTCCTCATGGTTTCGAGCCGCGCCGATCCCGTCGCTCCCTGCGCCTGTCGTAAATCCAAAAGGGGCTGTACCAAAGGGACAGCAATACCGCGCTCAACGGTAGAAGCGCGAGCACGTACCACGGCCAGGGCCCCAGATAGTCGAAGAGCGAGGCCGTATCCGGCTTTCGGCACAAATACATATAATCCTTGCCCAGCAGCCAATCGGTCGCCCCCACGGGAATGGAAATAATCAGCGTTACGATAATCACACGAAGAACAGATCCCGGGCGCGGTCTCAGGCCGAGGGACGCGGTGGCGAAGAAGATGCCGGCGATGACCAGGCCATGCGGCACGAAGAAGAACCAGAAATCGGCGCTGGGGAAGCCGGAGCTGAGGTCCGGGGTCAGGAGGGCTTGCAGGGTTCCTCCCATGCCCCAGAAATAGGCGAGTTCGAACACGAACCGGTTGCGGCTGAAAAGCGTCGCCGCGGCCGCGAAGGCGGCCAGATCGCAGAGCTGCAGCGGCAAAAGATTCCGCCATCCCACTCCTTCGGCGGCATACCATATTAGCTCCGCGGCCTTGGCCGCGAGTAGGGCCGTCCCCAGGATGGACGCGGCCAGGGTCGAGGCGCGGGGCGAGCGAAGCCGATTGATCCAAAGCGGCAGACAAAAGGACAGGCCTAAAATCGTCAATAAGGTGAGGATGTGCTGGCGTCCGAAGGCCGCGAAGGGTGCCGTGACGGGCGGGTCGGCAAATAGCGTCATGCCACGCCCTCCATGATCCTAACCTAGATATTTGCGGGTCACATGGGGCCCATTCTCACATTCATGACCTCCTCGGTTCCGATGGAATCGGTTGCCCCATTGTAGAATCCCCGGACATAGGTCAGAATGGAAGCGACATTTTCATTCGCCCCCATGATGGGCGGCATGTAGCCGTTGTATTTGGCTCCATTGACGGTTATTTCCCCCATTAATCCGCCCATGACGATGTTGATGGAGCGTTTCCGATCCGCCATCAGGTAATCGGAGAGTGCCAAGGGAGGGATGGAATCGGCGATGCCTTTCCCATCCATCTGGTGACAGTGGGAACAGACCTCTGCGAATATCAATTTTCCTCTTTGGTATAATTCGGATTTGGTAAAGACCTTGCCGGTGGGAGCCACGCCCACTATCAGATCCATGTCATGCGTATCATCGTGCATGCCGCTCATGGAATTTGAATCGCCATGATTCTCAGACATGTAAGGCATATTGCATCCTAGGAGAGACAAGCATGCCGCTCCAATCAGAATTAGTTTTCCCTGGTTCATTTCCATTTCTCCTTATTCACGAATTGTTGAATTGAAATTCTGAGGAATACGGATGTCCCGCAAATTGCGGAACGGATATTACCCTCGAAATCTCAAATCAAAAGTCGCAGACGCAGGAGGTAGAGCGGCGTGTCTGGAACGGGCGGGGCGATTAAGGCGGCTGGTTTGATATCCGATGCCAGCGAGTGAAAGGGTTCCGGGAAATTTCCAATCCGGGAAAAATTCCCGATGGAATACGATTGGGCGTGACTGGGAACGCCCAAGTTTGCGGTCGATGCGTTTTGCCAGCAGCATTGATGAGATCCTGCGCAGTCCTGGGAATCCGATGGGACTGGTTTTCCGGAAGGCCGATTGTGACAACAGGCGCGCTCGCACTTAGGGCTTTTTTGCGATGAGGCATTGTCGCTGGGAAGGAGGTTCGCGATTGAATCAAGCCAAGTACGATTTATTACCGGACAGCCAAAGGTGTGCAAGCAGAAAACCAGGGCGGCCGAAATAATGCCGAGGACGGAAAGAGATTTTGATTTTCGCCTCAGGTGGAGAATCCCCATGAAAGAAATTTACAGCCGCTAATTAACAAAAACGGCGTTCTGTCATTTTGTCTAAACAATTGGCGGTTAAATCGATTTGAAACGGAAAAACCGGTAATCGTTCCAATCATTACCCGCTATTTCGCGATCTTGTCCATGATTCCATGGTTCTCAGCGAATTTGCACATCGCAGTGCAATTTTCCAGAAGGTCGGAAAAAAGAATATACTGGATGCTGATGCCGTGAGCTTTGATCGAGGGCCGTTCAAGTTGTAGGAGGACTTCTTTTTCTCCACCTCAAAAGCACAGACGATTTTCGGAGTTCCTTTTTCGAACCACAGCACATCTACCAGTTGGATGGTGGATAATACCTCTTCGTCCACGGGTAAAGCCGGAAACTGCTGGATTGAGACAAAGGAAAAACTATTCCCCTGGTGCTGGCGCGAACGATCGTTTACGGCACTGATGACATCACAGCCCAAGGCCTTGCCGATCTTCAGGAGATGATACTGCATTTCGGAATGAAGTCCCGCTTCCTCCGTTTCCATGCGAATATCCTTTTGCCTTTTTCCAACCAAGGAATCGATCCTCCCTTTTTCTTCGGGGGTCAGATTATGCGCCTGTTCCGGCATCAGTTTTTTCAAGCCCATATCGAAAAAGAATCCGCCGATAGCGCCCAGATCATTGGACAGTTCAGATTTCCATTCGTTGTTCCTGGCAAGGATGGTTTCCCGCATCTTCAAATATTCCGACCAGGACCCTAATTTTATTTTTTCGCCGAACAAGATATTGAAGCCGTTGACGATGGCGGTATTGCAGGGTGGAATAAGGGTCGGGTGGAGGAAATACAGAATACTGGCGACCGCAGGTCCCAGGCCTTTGATATGCCGTCCATCCAGTTGGATGATTTCCTTTAGAACCTGGTCCTCCCTGGTCGCCTTCAGGCACTTTTCCAGGAATTGCCCAAAGGCGATTTTGTTTCCCTGGTTCTCATAGATATCCGGGATACGCAGCTTCGGCTTCCAATAAAATGGATGCGCGGCTCCTTCAAAGACTTGCTTCTGTTCCGTAATGCAATTGAGGACGAGTTCCAGGGAAGAACCTTTGAAGTCATTGCCGAATTTACCGGTCTGGATGTCTTCGACGACCTGGATTACGCCTTGACGGATCGATCGGAAGGCTTTCAGCATGTCGGCATTATTGATGAACCAGGTATTGTAAACCGATTCGGGGTCCGTTTTATAACGGGCAATAAGACTTTTCAATGGGGCAGGCATTCGGAAATGGCGGGCATCCGGAAATAATAGCAACCCCGCCTGACCCTCTACTGCGAATTAGGGCAGAATTTATTTTATCAATATGCCATTACCTTATCCTTTTAAAAGAAGGTGATTTATATGCAACGGGAAATTTTACCACTACTCGGTTTGTTGATTTTATTTGCGGCCCCAATTCTTTCCACTGCGCAAGCTATGATGCCCGGTAACGGGAGCTGCCTCATGTACGGCGGGGGATGGGGAGGCGGTTTAATGGCGATTTTTGCGTCCCTCTTTTGGATTCTCCTCCTAGCGTTGATGGTATTGGGTTGTATCTGGTTGGCCAAGCAGATCCGACGGATCTGATGCCGATTCCCGCAAGGTCATAGTTCCATCTGGCGGAGCCGCAATGAGTTTAATATGACGGAAACCGAACTGATGCTCATGGCCGCTGCGGCGATAGCCGGGCTCAGCAGCAAGCCTGTGGCTGGATAGAGGGCGCCGGCGGCAAGCGGCACTCCCAAGAGATTGTAAATGAAAGCGAAGAATAAATTTTGCCGAATGTTTCGCATCGTCGCATGACTGAGCTTGCGCGCCCGGACGATGCCGTTCAAGTCTCCTTTGACCAAGGTGACTCCGGCGCTCTTCATGGCCACATCGGTTCCCGTCCCCATCGCGATGCCTACATGGGCCTGCGCCAAGGCCGGGGCGTCATTGATGCCGTCTCCGGCCATGGCTACGATTTTACCTTCCGCTTGCAGGCGTTTCACCGCTTCGGCTTTCTGGTTAGGCAAGACCTCGGCGATTACCTGGTCCAAGCCGAGCTTCCTGGCCACGGAGTCGGCCGTGGTCCGGTTGTCGCCGGTGAGCATGATGATCCGCACCCCTTCTCGACGCAGGGCCTCAATCGCCTGTTGCGCCGTCGGCTTTATGGGGTCGGCAATCGCAAGTAAACCTACAACCTTCCTCTCCACGACGATAAACAATACCGTCTGGCCCTCGCTCCGCCGCTCTTCCGCTTTCCGGGCCAGGTCGCCGGAAATAAGCCCCAGGTCGTCCAGCAGGGGCTTGTTCCCGAGGGCGATATCCTTACCGTCGACCTTGCCCCTCACGCCTTTACCGGTCAGGGCTGCGAAGCCTGAGACGATCGGAATGGAGACGCCCTTTTCCTTGGCATGATTCACGACGGCGGCAGCCATGGGATGTTCGCTTGCCTGCTCCAGGCCGGAGGCGAGCCTCAAGGCTTCCTCTTCAGGGAACCCAGGAATGGTTTCTATCCCCACCAGGCGCGGCTTGCCTTCGGTGAGAGTGCCGGTCTTGTCCACGACCAAGGTATCCACTCGGCCAAGCGTTTCGATGGCCTCCGCATTCCGGAAGAGGACCCCTGCGGAAGCCCCTTTTCCGCTCGCTACCATGATGGACATGGGCGTGGCCAGGCCCAAGGCGCAGGGGCAGGCTATGATCAGAACCGAGACCGCGCTGATGAGCGCATAGGCCAGGGCGGGCTCCGGACCCAAGGTGGCCCAGGCCAGGAAGGCCAGGATCGCGATCCCGATCACCGCAGGCACGAAGTAACCGGAAACCCGATCGGCAAGTTTTTGAATGGGAGCGCGGCTGCGCTGGGCTTCCGCCACCATATTCACTATTTGGGAGAGAAGCGTATCGGAGCCGACTCTTTCGGCCTGGATAATCAGGGATCCGCGGCCATTGAGGGTGGCTCCGATTACGGCCTCTCCGGTTTTTTTCTCAACGGGTATGGGCTCACCGGTCATCATGGATTCGTCCACGGAACTGGAACCTTCCACGACCTTTCCATCCGCGGGAATTTTTTCTCCCGGCCTCACCCGGATGCGATCGCCTACCTGCACCTCGGACAGGTGAATGTCCTCTTCGGTTCCATCCACCCGCACGCGTCGGGCGGTCTTGGGCGCAAGGCCCAGCAAGGCCCGAATGGCCGCACCAGTCCGGCCCCGGGCGTTCAGTTCAAGAATCTGGCCAAGTAAAACCAGGACGGTGATTACGGCGGCCGCTTCGAAATAAACGCCGACCTGTCCATGTTCATCACGGAATGCCGAGGGAAATATCCCGGGCAACAAGGTTGCGATCAAGCTAAAGGCAAAGGCCACGCCCACGCCCAATCCGATCAAGGTGAACATGTTCAAGCTGCGATTGACGAGGGATTGCCAGAACCTTTGGAAGAAGGGCCACCCTCCCCACAGCACGACGGGTGCTGAGAGTGACAATTCGATCCACCTTTGCAAACGCGGCGGCAGGATATTTTGCAAACTATACGGAAATAAGTGCGCCATCGCGATTACAACCAAGGGAATGACCAAGGCGGCACTGAACCAGAATCGCCGGGTCAACCCGCCGAGTTCAGGGTCGTCCTTTTCCTTCGATAAGGTCAGGATTTTAGGTTCGAGAGCCATCCCGCAAATCGGGCAACTTCCCGGATCCTCACGGAGGATTTCAGGATGCATGGGGCATGTATATAAGGGTTTCGACGGTTCCGGAGAATGGGCGTTTTGGGAAGGAGCTTTATCCATTTGAGCCACACTCATTTCTCCACTCGGTGACTTCAAATTACGTTTCGCATCGTTACCCGCCCGTTGATTTATTTTCGCCCACTGCGCCAACATGGCGAAAGTTGCGCTGGCGCACGAGAGCGTAATTGCGTTTATTGGGTGCAGCTCGAATGGATAACCTTAATGAAACGAATAATCCGGGAGGATTCGATGATCACGAAAGCGATGACGGTCGGTTTGATATCTGGATTGCTTTTGTCCGCGGGGATCTCTACAGCCAAGGAAGCGGAAAAAGCCACGGCGATGCCCGGCGAAAAATCCGCGGTCGGCATGGGCAATATGAGCGGAGGCATGTCCATGATGGGCATGATGGATAGCGCGCATGGGGATTGTATGGCGGCCTCCGACTCCCTGGATAAATTGCTCAAGACGGTGCAGGAGGCGCGGAAGTCCGATGACAAAACGAAAATGAACGCGGCCCTGCTTGCGACCGAATCCCAAATCGCCGTAATGAAGGATCATATGGGAAGGTGCATGAACATGATGGGGATGATGGGCCAGATGATGGGCGGAGAGGGAATGAAAGGAATGAAAGGTGGCGCCGCAGCGCCGGCTCCGAAACAGAAGAAAGAAGAATCAGCGGAACATGAGAAGCATCATCCTAAGTGAGGCGCGGACATCCCACTCAAGAAGGGCTTTTACACTATCCGTTCGCAATCATCCAAAGGCGATGTGGCGACCGCCTTCAACCTGCCTTGATGGCACTACTTCCTTTTTCCGCAATCCCGAAAATTTGACCTTGCCCTAACCGTTTCCTAACCATTTTACCTAAGGCCGCCAGGCCCGCGGAATTGTCTTGCGATCGGAATCGCACGCCTTTTATTTATTCCCATGACAACCTGGATCAAAAAAAATCACGCCTTCCCGATTTTCACGTCCGCCCTGCTCCTGGCCTGGGGCCGGCCTTACGCCGTTCCTCTCTATTACTCCTTCGCGGGCGAAGT
>DAINDC010000047.1:0-20153 GCA_036732085.1 Fibrobacterota bacterium
GGGGCAGCTTGAGGAACTGGTCGCCCGCAGGAAATGCCATGCCGGATTCGCCACCGACCCGGACGCCGATCGCTGCGCCATCGTCAGCGATGCGGGCAAGGCCCTGGGCGAGGAATACACCTTGGCCCTGGCCACCATGCTGGTGCTCGAGCATAAAAAGGGGCCCGTGGCCGTGAACCTCTCCACCAGCCGCATGGTCGACGATATCGCCGCCAAGCACGGCGTCCCGGTCCTGCGCACCAAGGTCGGCGAGATTAATGTCACGGTAGGTATGCGCGCCAACGGCAGCGTCATCGGCGGCGAGGGTAACGGCGGCGTTATCTCCCCGGACCTGCATTACGGCCGCGACGGCATCCTGGCCGTGGCCATGACCTTGCAGCTCATGGCCGAGAAAGGCAAACCGCTTTCCGCCATCGCCGCGGAAATCCCGTCATACTGGATCGAGAAACAGAAGTATTCCGTGGCCGGCAAGAAGATGGAAGTCATCATCGGCCGGTTGCTGGCGAAATTTCCGGAAGCCAAATGCGATCAGCAGGACGGCATCCGGTTCGAATGGGACCGGAGCTGGGTCCATCTGCGCGCATCCAATACCGAGCCGGTCGTGCGCGTCATCGCCGAGGCGCCGGAGCGCGCCCAGGCCGTAAAACTTTGCAAAGCCATCGAAGAGGAATTGGGTTGAGGGTTCGCCAAGGGCGAACTTGCGATCCAGGGGGTAAGGTAACATGTGTGGTATCGTAGCTTATAGCGGATCCCGATCCGCTCAGCAGATCTTGGTCAACGGCCTCAAGCGCCTGGAATACCGCGGGTACGACAGCGCCGGCGTCTGCATCCAGGAAAACAAGCACCTGAACCTCGTCCGGGCCAAGGGCAAGCTGGCCGAATTGGAAACGGTCCTGAACCAAAAGCCGCTGACGGGATCCGTGGGCATCGGGCATACGCGCTGGGCCACGCATGGCGCGCCTTCGGTGGCGAACGCACATCCGCATACCAGCATGGACGGCAAGATCGCCGTGGTGCATAACGGCATCATCGAGAACTACGCGCTGATCAAGGAGAAGCTGCAGAAGGAAGGCGTGGTCTTCAAGTCCGAGACCGATACCGAAGTCATCGTCCATCTGATCAGCAAATTCTACAAGGCGCACCAGGCCACGGGTGCGCCCGGGGATCTCCCGCAGGCGGTCTCGGAAGCGCTCACCCATCTGGAAGGCGCTTTCGGAATCGTGGTGGTCTCGGCCGACGAACCCGGCATCCTGGTGGGCGCCCGCCGCGGCAGCCCGCTGGTCCTGGGCCTGGGCGAGAACGAGTTCTTCCTCGCCTCCGACGTCGCCCCCATCGTGGAATACACCCAGAAGGTCATCTACCTGGACGACAACGACATGGTGGTCCTCAACGGGAACTACAAGATCACCAACCAGGCCAAGGCGGAAGTCCGCCGCGAGATCCAGAATATCGAGTTCAGCGCGGAAGAGGTGGCCCGCGGCAACTTCGAGCACTTCATGCTCAAGGAAATCTTCGAGCAGCCCAATACCGTGCTCAACTCCCTGCGCGGCCGCATCCTCCAGGAAGCCGGCACCGCCAAGCTCAGCGGCCTCAACCTGGTGACTCAGGAGCTGCGCAGCATCCAGCGCATCATCATCGCGGCCTGCGGCACGTCCTTCTATGCGGCCAAGGTGGGCGAATACCTCATCGAGGAGCTCTCGGGCATTCCCGTCGAGGTCGAATACGCCTCCGAGTTCCGCTACCGCAATCCCATCATCACCGACAAGACCCTGGTGTTCGTGATCTCGCAATCGGGCGAGACGGCCGATACCTTGGCGGCCCTGCGCGAAGCCAAACAGAAGGGCGCCACCGTGCTCGGGATCTGCAACGTAGTGGGCAGCAGCATCGCGCGCGAAACCGACGGCGGCGTGTACCTGCACGCCGGACCGGAAATCGGCGTGGCCTCCACCAAGGCCTTCACCTCGCAGGTCACGGTGCTCACCTTGATCGGCCTGCTCCTGGGGCGCATGCGCCGCACCTCGCCGGATGAGGGCATGAAAATCTGCAAGGCCCTGGCCAAGATCCCGGATCAGATCAAGGAAATCCTCCTGCTGAACGACAAGATCCGCGTCATCGCCAAGGAGTTCAAGGATTCGAAGAACTTCCTCTACCTGGGCCGCGGCTACAATTATCCAGTGGCTTTGGAAGGCGCGCTCAAGCTCAAGGAAATCTCCTATATCCATGCCGAAGGCTATCCGGCCGCGGAGATGAAGCACGGGCCCATCGCCCTCATCGACGCCAATATGCCCACCGTGGTCATCGTGCCCACGGACGCCCTGTTCGACAAGGTCCTCTCCAATATGCAGGAGGTCAAGGCCCGCGGCGGGCGCATCATCGCCATCACCGATGCGGAAGGCCAGCTGAACGGGCTCGCGGACCATATCATCCATATCCCCAAGACTTTGCACATGCTCACGCCGCTTTTGTCGGTGGTGCCGCTGCAGCTTTTGGCCTACCATATCGCGGTCATGAACGGCTGCGACGTGGACACGCCGCGCAACCTGGCCAAGAGCGTGACCGTAGAGTAAGGAGCGCGTTGAGTAAGAGGTCGACCGACTTCACCCGGGAACCCGGAATTCGGCGTCCCGGTCTCCGCCAGACGACCCAGGATCCCTCCGCCGTTGAGGTTTTTTGGGCGCCTTCCGCTTTGCTACTTTGATCCCTTCTATGGCCAGCAATGTAAAGATCATCGAAACCGATTACGAGGTCCGCCTCGGCGTCTTCGAGGGCCCGCTCGATCTCCTGCTCTACCTGGTCCAGAAGAACGAACTCAATCCCCGCGAAATCCAGATCTCGGTCATCACCGACCAATACCTCCTCTATATCGACGGCGGCCCCAATGGCGGGGGCATCAAGGACATGAACCTCTCCAATGCCGGGGAATTCCTGGTCATGGCCGCCCGGCTCATGCGCCTCAAGGCCCGCGAGCTCCTGCCCGCCGATCAGAAGGACGAGCTGGAGGATATGGAGTACGAGCTGGATAGGCAAGCCCTGATCCAGCAGATGCTCGAGTACCAGAAGTTCAAGGAAGCGGCCCGCGTGCTCCGCAATTTCGAGGGCAAGCATTTCGGCGCCTTCGGACGCGGCCGCGACGACACCGGCGAGGAGAAGACGGACGGAGAGACCGAGGAGGAGGCGGGCATTTTCGATTTGCTTACCGCCTTCCGCAGCGTGGTCCTGCAAAAGCGCAAGATGCCGGTGCATGAAGTCGAAATCGACGACGTCACCATCGAAGACAAGATGCAGGAAGTGGAAATCACCTTGCAGGAACGGGGCCGCAGCCTGTTCGAGGACCTCTTCGCGCACGATCAGCGCACGATCGCCCAGGTGGTGACCTTCATGTCCATCCTGGAATTGTGCAAGCTGGACCGCGTCGTCTTCCGCCAAAGCCATGCCATGGGGCCGATCTGGATCTACCGCAAGCAGAACAGTTCCGCCTACGAGATGGAACTCAAGATCGAGGAGATGCACCTCGAGCCCCTGCCGGACTTCAAGCCGGGCCTGGTCGAAATCGTGCAAGCCCAGATCAAGCAGCGCGCGGTCAAGAACGCCCTGGAAGAAGCCTTGCGGGAACTTGAGTTGGGAATCAACCCCGACGCGGAAGCGAACGTGAAGGCGCTGACCGAGGCGGCCTCCGCTGCCGGTGTTGCGCTCGAAGCCGGGGTCGCGCCCCAAGCCGAGGCCGATACCAGCCTGGCCGCATCCGAGACCGAAGTCGCCGTTGCGGAATCGATCGAGCCCGCCGAAGTTATCGCCGCTGAGGTTTCCACCGGAACCGCGACCGAAGACCTCCCCATCACCGAGGAAAACGATCCCATCGCCCATGCCGCTTTGCGGGACCTGGTGGACCGGATGCGGGAAGCCCGCGATAAGGATCCGGAAGTCGGCTCCTCCATTCCAGAAGACGAAGACTGACCCGCGGCGGGCCTTGCCCGCTTAATAGTGAATGGCCCCCCGCGTACGGGCCCTGCCCGCTGGCCCTTCCGTCGATTCCCCTCCCGTTATATGAGAATCGTCGAAAACCTTGCGATCCTGTTCTGGGACAACGGTTTATCGGAGTAAAATCAGGCCCTATTTGCTAACTTTATAGTTGTGAACGAACAGCATCCCGACTTCGATCTTGACCCTTCCCAGACCCCCGAACCGGAAGCCCAGCTCGCCCCAAAAGATCCGGAAGTCCCGGAATTTTCCGCTCCCGAAGCGTCCCTGCAGCAGGAAGCAACCGATGCGGTGGAACAAATGGGGGCGGCGGAATCCCCGGTCCATATCGGCGAGGCGGCCGCGGACGACGACGGGGAGGAAGCCGAACAGGTCTGGTCCCCGGAGCCGGACAAGCTGCTGCTTTCCCTGCTTTTCGCCAGCCATGAATACTTGAGCTCGCGCGCCATCCGCGATATCATGGGCGAGGATTGGGATGTCGGTTCCATCCGGCGCCTGGTCAAGACCGTCAATGCCCGACTGGAAGAGCAGGGCATGCCCTTCGAAGTCATGGAAGTGGATTCGACCTTCCGCATCCGCACCCGCACCCAATATTTCCCCTGGGTCCGCAAGCTGTTCCGGGAAGCCAACCCGCGCCGCCTCTCGCAGGCCAGCCTGGAGACCTTGGCCATCATCGCCTATAAGCAGCCCATCACCAAGGCCGAGATCGAGGCCATCCGCGGCGTCAACGTGGACGGCTGCATGAAGAGCCTGCTCGAGAAGAAACTCGTCGACGTGAACGGCCGCACCGATGCCATGGGCAATGCCTTCACCTACTCCACCACGCGCGACTTCATGCGCTACTTCGGCATCAGCCGCGTGCCGGACGATTTGCCGCGCCTCTCCGAGTTCGAAGCCATCGTGAACGCGCAGGCCCTGATCCCGCAGGTGGCCGCGGACGGGACCATGGTGGAGATGGCCCAGCCGGATCCCGAGGCGGAGCAGATGTCCATGGGCGAGATGGAATAGCCGCCTCCAACGCCTAGCCCCTTCCAAAGCCTATCCCCAAAGAATCCATGTCCGCCGCTCCCGCTCCCACCCCCATGATGAAACAGTACCTGGAGATCAAGGCCAGGCATCCGGATTCGATCCTCCTCTACCGGATGGGGGATTTCTACGAGCTCTTCAATGACGATGCCATGGTAGCATCCAAGATACTGGGCCTGACCTTGACCTCCCGTAACCACGGTGGTACGGACAAGACCCCGCTGGCGGGTTTCCCCTATCATGCCATCGAACGGTACATGCCCAAGCTCATCGGGGCGGGACTCAAGATCGCGATATGCGAGCAGGTCGAGGATCCCGCGGATGCGAAAGGCATAGTCAAGCGCGAGGTGACCGAGGTGGTGACGCGCGGCACCGCCCTGAGCGAGAACTATCTCGACGCCAAGACGAACAACTACCTGGCCTCCCTCTTTCCGGGACAGTCGTCCGCACCCGTATCCGCCTATGCCGCCGGAGCCAAGGCGCTCGAAGCGCGGACCGCGGCCGAACGCTGGGGCCTCGCCTATCTCGATCTCAGCACCGGCCGCTTCGTAGTCATGGAAGGCGCGCTGGAACAGGTGGTGAACGAGATCTACCGTCTCGGCGCGCAGGAAACGCTTTTTCCCGAAGGCGTGGAACTGCCGGATGAGTTGACCCAATTGCGCGATCAGGAAAAGGTGCTGCTGACCTTGCTGCCCAAGGGCTTCTTCAACCTCTCCGAAGGCACGGCATCATTGTGCCGCCAGTTCCAGGTCCATTCCCTCGAGGCCTTCGACTGCGCGCATATGACCGTGGGCCTGCGCGCCGCCGCGGCCGCGCTCGCCTATGTAAAGGACAATAAGAAGTCCGAGCTTAACCACCTGGTCCGCCTCACGCCGAGCCGCTTCGAGCAGCACATGACCTTGGATGCCGCCACGGTCCGCAACCTGGAACTGATCCGGCCCTTGAACGGGGACGATGAGACCGGGACACTGTTCCATCTCCTCGATCGCACCGTGACCGCCATGGGCGGCCGCTCGCTGAAATACTGGCTGACCCATCCCCTGCTGGAACCGGAGAAGATCCGCCTCCGCCATGATGCCGTCCAGGAACTGCTCGATCGTCCCGAAGTCCATGCCGACCTGCGCCGCCACCTGCAGGCCATCAACGATATGGAGCGCATCGTCGCCAAGTGCGGGGCCGCGCGCGCGCATGCCCGCGACCTGGTGGGCCTCGGCAGCTCTTTGGTGGAAGCCGGGGAGGTGGGCCGCCTGCTGGAAGCCCTGGATGCCGACATCTTCCGGAAAAGCCGCGACCACCTCGCCTCCTTGACTGAAATGGGCCAGGACCTTTTGCACCGATTCACGGAGAGGCCGCCGCTTACGGTGCGTGAAGGCGGCATGATCAAGCCCGGCATCTATCCCGAGCTCGACGAATTGGTGAACGGCATCCGCGACGGGCGCGAGTGGCTGAACGGCCTGCAGGCGCGCGAGCGCGAGGCCACGGGCATCAGCACCTTGAAGGTCGGGTACAACAAGGTCTTCGGCTATTATATCGAGGTGACCAAGACCCAAGAATCCAAGGTCCCCGCTAACTACCTGCGCAAGCAAAGCCTGGTGGGCGCCGAACGTTATATCACGCCCGAGATGAAGGACTGGGAGTCCCGCATCCTCGGTGCCGAAGGCGAAATCAATTCCTGCGAGTACCGGATCTTCAGCGCCATCCGCGAACAGGTGAGCGCCTCCGCCGGCCGCATCCTGGAAGCCGCCCATATCCTGGGAGGCGTGGACGTGCTCTGCTGCCTGGCCCAGGCCGCGCGCGATCTCCGCTTCACCCGGCCCGAAATCGCCGAGGACTCGGCCCTGCGCATCGTGAACGGCCGCCATCCCGTGGTGGAAGCCATCACCGAGGAAGGATCCTATATCGCCAATGACGTGGATCTGGATGCGGAAGGCCGCCAGATCCTGCTCATTACCGGCCCCAACATGGCCGGCAAATCCACCTATCTCCGCCAGGTGGGCCTCATCGCCCTGCTGGCCCAGGTCGGATCGTTCGTGCCCGCGGAGGCGGCGCATATCGGCCTGGTCGATCGCATCTTCACGCGCGTGGGCGCCACGGACCGGCTGGCCAAGGGCCAGAGTACCTTCATGGTCGAGATGATCGAGACCGCCAATATCCTGAACCATGCGACCCCGCGCAGCCTGGTGCTCCTGGACGAGATCGGCCGCGGCACCAGCACCTTCGACGGCTTGTCCCTGGCCTGGGCCATAGTCGAGGCCCTGCACGAGGACAAGCGCATCGCGGGCCGCACCTTGTTCGCGACCCATTACCATGAGCTGACGCAATTGGCAGGCAGGCTCGCGCGCCTGCGTAACGTCCAGGTTACCGTGAAGGAGGCGGACGGCCAGGTCATTTTCCTGCGCAAGGTGGTGGAAGGCGGCTGCGATTCGAGTTACGGCATCCACGTGGCCAAGATGGCCGGCGTCCCGGATTCCGTGGTGGACCGGGCCTGGCAGATCCTGGCGGAATTGGAAAGCCATGGGATGGCCGGCGGGCCCGGATTCGCGGTCGGGGGGGCCCCGGCGGGCGGCGTTCCGGAGACCAACGAACGCAATGGGCGCGGCGAACAGAATGTGCGGGAAAATGGCCGCGATATTGGACGCGAAAATGGACGCGAGGAGCGTCGCGGGCAGACGTCTCGCAAGCCGGGCCTGCAGGTGGACCTCTTCCAGATGGCCCCGGGCGAACCGGAGAACCCGCTCCATCGCAAGGCCTATGAAGAACTGCTCCGGCTGGATCTCAATGCCCTGACGCCCATGCAGCTCATGATGAAAATCCACGAATTGAAAAGCAAGCTCGCGGAATCTCCCGCGGCGAAAACCCAGGCGCCTACCCTCTCCGCGCACCGCGAATGAAAGCGGTCTTCCCTTCCGGCTCCTTACCCGAAGGGCTCCAGGAAAAAATCGGCGCCCATTATCAGGAACGGCCCTTCTCGATTTTCTGGGAAGTGCGGACGCTCCTCTATCTCGGAGTCGTATCCCTGAGTTCCGGAATCGGGATCCTGATCTACAAGAACATCGACACCATCGGCCATCAGACCTTGCTCGGATTGATCGCGGTCCTGACGGCCGCCTGTTTCGGGTACTGCGCCAAGCGCGCCCAGCCGTTCACGTCCGGCCAGGGCGCGAAGGAATCTTCCTGGGCCGATTACGTGCTCCTGCTCGGCGTGCTGCTGTTCGGCATTTTCACCGGCTACGTGCAGGCCCAATACGCGATCTTCGGCAAGCACTATGGGTTGGCCCTCGGCATTCCCGGCGCGTTCTACCTGTTCCTCGCTTACCGTTTCGATCACCGTGGCGTCTTGCAATTGGGGCTCTCGGGCCTTTGCGCGGCCGTGGGCGTGGTGGTGACGCCATTATCCGCCGTCGACGGGAACCTGTTCGACCACCGCACGCCCGTCTATGCGGGCTTGGCGATGGGCGCGCTCTATGCGGCCGCCGGCATGCTTTCGGAAAAGTCGGATTTCAAAAAGCACTTCGGTTTCAGCTATATCAACTTCGCCATGCACCTTTCCATGATCGCATCCTTGACGGGAATGATGACGGCCGACGGTTGGGAAGAATCAATCTTCTTCCTGCTGCTCGCGGCCTTCGCCGCCGGACTTTGGAGACACGCGCAGCGCCGTCGGAGCCCTTACTTCCTACTCTGCGCGGTCCTGTACGGTTACGTGGGCTTCACCTATATGTGCATGCACCATCTTTTCAGGTACTCGACTTCGGGAATGGTTTCGCTTGTCTTCCTGTACTTCATACTCTCCTGCGCGGGGACGATCTATTTCTTCCTGAACATGAAAACCTATCTGGGATCCGAAGATGCTGGCGTATCGGAAAAGTGATTTCGAGGCCTTGGCCAGGAGCGAGGCCGTCGCGCGTTGGACCAAGGATGGGATCCTGGACGAAGCGGCTGGCAAGGCCTTGGCCGGGAAGTTCCCTTCGCCATTCTATACGCCCAACGAGTTCGTCCGCATCGGCCTGTTCATTTTCGGATCCCTCTGCGCCATGTCGGCCTTGGGCCTGTTTTTCCTCATGACGGGGATGAAGGGCACCGGCAACGAAACCGGAAGCATCCTGGTCGTCTTCGGCGCGGGCATGTTGCTGCTCTTGGAGGTCCTCTTGCGGAGGGACCGACCTTTTTTCCGCGCGGGCCTCGAGGAAGCCGTCCTCTATGGCGCCCTCCTCTCCTTGCTTTCCGGTTTTCTCGTCCTCATCGGATTCAAAAGCGATCCGAATCTCGCCTTGGCCCTTTTTCTGGGAACCGTCTGCGCCCTCGCGGCCCTGCGTTATGCCGACAGCCTCTTGTCCGCCGCCGCCTTGGCCTGGGGCTTCTATGCCTTGTTCGATCTCTGCGAGGGATTAGGGGACCGCGCCCAATTCATCCTGCCGCTGGCCGTGATCGTGCTTTCCGCGATGGCGGTGAAAGCGAGCGGATGGGCGCTTCGTAAAGATGGCCTGCGCTATTGGGAACATCTGTGGAAGCTGCTGCGCTTCCTGACCTTGCTGACCGCTTATGCCGGCGGGAATTATTTCGTGGTCCGGGAGGCGAGCCGCGCGCTGTTCGGATTATCTCTCGAGGAACATCAGGATATCCCCATGGCCGCGGCCTTCTATGCCTATACCTTCGCGCTGCCCCTGTTCTATATCGCCTTCGGAATGATGAAGCGGGAACGCCTGTTCCTGAATGCCGGACTGCTGATCTTCGCGATGGCGGTTTTCACCTACAAGTATTACCACCATGTGATGTCCGTGGAAATGGGACTGACGCTCGCAGGCTTGGTCTTGATCGGGATCGCCTGGATCGCGCTGAAAGCCTTCCAAGCCGGCCGCTACGGAATCACCGCCGCGCCGCAACCCAGCTCGACGCGGAACGGATTCCTCAATGCCGAAAGCCTCGCCTTGCTCAATACCTTCGCGGCCAAGGATGCGCCGACCCAAGCTCCGGAAGGTTTCCGGGGCGGCGGCGGAAACTTCGGCGGCGGCGGCGCCGAGGGAAAATTCTAGCGGCGAACGTCGCTTCAGGGATGGACCGGCGGCAATTGGTCCATCGGTTGCTGCTTTCCCCATCCCGCTTTCCAATCGCCATACAATCTGGTTCGACCAGTTACAGGCTGGCGCGAATAGGTATTTTGTAATCGTTAATCTTTGCAGTAATTGATAAAATCCCTCTCATTTATCCAATGAATTGAAATAAAATCAATTTTAAAGTCTCTTAACGTAATCTTTTTAATGAAGCTACTTCCCTAAAATCGGCGGTTCGGGTATACTTAAAAAGCATGGACGTTTACCAATACGAGGATTTTCGGAAGTTCCTCGAAGATTCCTTCGAAGAGAAGCGCAAGGCTCACCCGGTTGCCGCCGAAGGCAAATACACCCATCGGAAACTGGCCGCCGAAGCCGGCTTCACCAATCCCGGCTACTTCAACGACGTGGTCAAGGGACGACGTACCCTCAGTGATACCGCCGCCGACAAGCTCGTCTCGGCCTTCGGGCTCAAGCCCAGCGAAGCCGATTACTTTCGCCTGCTGGTCGCCTACGGCCAGTGCAAGCGCCCGGAAGAACGCCAGGAGCTCTACGAGCAGATGCTGTTCCGCCGCAACCGCAGCACCTTCGTGCGGCTCAATCCCGTCAACAGCAAGTACTACCAGGATTACCATTATCCCCTGATTCGATCGGCCATCCAGGTCCACGAGTTCCGCGGGAACTATGCAGAGCTGGCCCGCTTCATCCGGCCCTCCATCCCGATCGCGACGCTGAAGAAATGCATCCGCGAATTGTGCGAGTGGGGGTTGCTCAATCAGGACGCGGACGGCCGCTACCGCCCGGCCTTCAAGAACCAGGAGCCGGCCACCTCGCTCGGGGACCTGGTCAAGCGCCTCAACCGCGAGTGGGTGGTGCAGGCCGCGGACGCGCTCTTCGCCTTCCCGAAGGAGGAGCGCCATATCTCCTCCGGCCTGCTGACGGTGGGCGGCGAGACCTACAAGGAGATCCAGAAGCGCATCGAGAAATTCCGCGAGGAGATCTTCGATCTCGCCAAGCGCGAGGAGAATCCGGACCGGGTCATGCAATTCAATATCCAGTATTTCCCCCGTACCCACGTCAAGGAGCGGAATTGACATGCGCAGCGTAACCTTAAAGCTACCCTCCGGGCTAATCCCCAGGCTACTCTCCAAGCTTGCCTGGCCGGCGATCCTTTCCCTGTTCCTGGCCGCCTGTTTCAAGCCGGACGAGCAAAAGACCGCGGGCGTGGATGACTTCCCGAACAGCGTCCAGGCGCGCGTGAACAGGTTCCTGGAGGAATCCCGGAAATCCGGGGAGATCGCCGCCGTCCCCCCCGTAACCGGTGAGATACTGGGGCGGCCCGGATTCCACGTCGGCGCGGCCAAGGTCGGGTTGCTGAAGGCGTCGGTCGGCTCCACGCCCCTTTCCGGGCTCGCCAAGGCTTCGGCCGATACCGCCTGTTCGGGAACCCTGAAGTTCGACACCACCACCATCACCGCCCCCACCAAGGCCACGGTCAACAGCCTCACCCTCTGCGAGGATGCCAACCTCCCCGACAGTACCAAGGGCAATAAGACCGTATTGCACGGCAGTAGCGTCACCACCTTCCTCAGCGGCCGCGTGGAAAGCGCCGAGATCACGGATGCGGATGGGGACGGCAAGCTCAATCCCGTCGCCGGCAAAGCGTCCAAGGCGCGCATGATCCTCACGGCCACGGAAGCCGGCATCACCGAGAGGACCGTCCTCCTGGTGGGCCCGGGCCCGGACAATGATTTCGACACCGAGAAGGACAACCTCGTGTACGAGGCTGCCTGGACCAAGACCGGAAACGGCGGCAAAGACACCTTGGGAACGGCCGTCTATACCGATGCGGACGGCGACGGAGTGGCGGTGGACAACGGAAAACCGTCGACCGTCGACCTCGATCTCTACCAGAAGGGGCCGACGACGGATCATCCGGATGCCGTCTGGTCCCGCATCCGCATGCGGATGGTCACCGTCTATGGCGTGGACGCGAAGGAGGCGAAGCGCGTGCACTTCGAGATGGCCGGCGCGGACGGGCGGATCCAATCCGCCGATCTCCTCAATAAGGACGGGGGCCGGGACTTCGTCATGTCCGATACCTTGCAGGCCCACTTCCTGGCCGTCGGAGCCTCGGCCCAGGATACCGTGGACACTATGGAAACCACCTTGATCATGAAGGTGGGCAAGGATCTGGACGATAAGAGCGACGACAGCGTCTATGCCATGGATGTCCGCGTGGTGAAGAAGCTCGGCGAGGAAAAATCCGCCCGCTTCGCCTTCAAATCGGATCGGCCCATCCCTTCCGGCCAGAAGCCGGCGAGCGGCACGGTCTCCATGAAGATCGATTACGGCGACGGCTCCAGCCTCGAAGTGGACGGCAAGCTGTCCGGCCAGGGGTTGGACGTCCTCGTGAAGAACCGCGACGGCAAGCGCCAGAATGTGGTCTGGGATCCGCTGGGACGGGGCGTGACGCTGGAAACGGTTCCTTGAGGGCTGGCCGCCGGGGCCGGGAGCCCGGCTCCGTAAGGGGCGGCGGTCTTTACTTGGGGTTGCTCAACCGTACGTTGAGATCCACCAAGCGGTGGCAAAGCGTGCGGATCATCCCCTCGACCAAGGCGGGGCGGTATTTCATGATGCGGATGAACTGCTTCTGATCGATGACCTGCACCAGACAGGGTTCCAGGGCGGTTACCGTGGCCGTGCGCTTGAGGCCCGTGAAGAAACTCAGCTCCCCGAAGACCTCGCCGAACTTGATGGTGGAGAGCTCGTAGCCCCTGGAGGTAACGGAAGCGCTACCCGTGATCATTTCGTACACGTCCTGGGGATGCTCCTCCTCGCGGATGATGACGGCGCCGGGATCGTAGGCGCGGATTTCCGGGGTATGCTTCACCTCTTCGGCGATATACAGGGAGCACAGCAGGTGGCCTATGCGCGTCTCCAGGTTCTGGTAGGCGATCCAATCGGCGAGCAGGGCCTTGTCCGCGGAAAGGGCGTCCAGGAAGTCCTCGCGGGCCATGACGGCGATCTCCGCGCCGAACTCGCTGGTGATGCTCATGTCGCTGGCCTCGCCGGGACCCGGCGAGAGCAGGAAGTCCCCGCTCGAATAGAGGCGGATGGTCTTCTCGACATGCTGGCAGCGAAAGACTCCGTTGAGGATATGGATGAGCGAGGAGGGCGAGACCGAAAGGAGTTCCGATTCCCGCGTGAGGAGCTGGACGACGGCCTTGCCTTTGAGGGCATCGGCCAGGGACTGCGCCAATTGCTTGGCCTTACGTTCCATGTCCTCCAGGAAAGGAGGGGTATCCATCAGGGTCAGCAAGGGGGTATTCCGCGGGTTACGACTCCGGAGGTTTGGAGTTGAACCTTTCCTTGGGATTGCGGATCCGGTTCAGGTATTCGAGGGCCTTCTCGCGGTTGCCGCGGATCATATACAAGGCGTAGATATTGCCGTATTCCGTTTCCTGATCCCCATGCGAGGCCAGGTAGTCCTCCCGGGACTGGCCGGAGAGGAAGAGGTACTTCAGCTCTTCCGAGCTTGGGTCGTGGTCAAAAACCGTTTCCATGGAATTCCTCATATTATAGGACTCCGTCCCGGCAAGATACAAGGAACCGTTCTCAAAAAAATAAAGACTCCCAAGCTCCCCATCCCCGTGGATGCGCGCCATCACAAGGGCTGACTTTCTACTTGAAGTTTCGCGGCAACTATGCCCGCTTCTTTTACCCGGGCCGAACTTGACATCCCCGCCTTCGGTGGGATAATTAGAGCGTCGCCCCCATTTTGCGCTATTTCGCTTTCGCGCCCGTTTTTTCAGGGAGAGAAGATGCAGAGTTCCCCCGTTTCCAATCGTCTCCATGCCTATCGAGATCCCGTCCGATGGATTGTCCTGGCCGCCGGCCTCGCCCTGGCCTTGGGCATCCCTTCCGGCGCGCTGGCCGCAGCCAGCGAGTCCGCGGGCGACAAGGGTTTCCAGGCCACGGTCGACAAGGTGATCCACGGCAACCTCGGCGGCATCGATACCGCAGCCTTCCTCGTCGATCTGGAGAATAAGATCGCCCGCAAACCCGGCCAGGATTCCTGGTTGGAAGCCGCCGGCATCCTGCATTTCCAGGTCGGCCGTTTCGACCGCGCCCGCCGCGCCCTCCTGAAACTGCGCAAGCCCACCACCGCCGACGATCGCATGATCGCCCTGAGCCTGTTCGAGATGAAGGAATACCGCAAGGCCCTGGTCTATTTCAACCGGCTCAAGGATGTCCGCTCCAACCGCTGGGACTGGGAGAAGTTCTGCGAGGCCCTTTCCATGGGAGGATCCAAGTCCGAAGCCCTCCGGGAATGGCAGGGGTACCGCGCACGCTACGCCGGGACGGATGCCGCCGAGCAGGCCGCCGGGCTGGATTTCCTGGCCGATTACTATCGTCACCCCCTGCAGGAAGGGCTGCTCATCCCCATCCTGGAGTCCCTGCTCAAGAAGGACAAGGGCGCGGCCGACGAAGGCAAGCTCCTGCTCGAGCTTTCCGGCCTCTACGGCGAGACCAATCTCAAGGCCGTGGACCTGCGCGCGCAATACCTGAAGCTGCATCCGGAGGATTTCGCCGCGGCCCGCGGCCTGGCGGCCATGTACGAAGCGAGAGGCGAGCCCAAGAAAGCCGTGCCCATCTATCTGGACATCGCGCCGCATTATACCGCCGATCTCAAGTTCAACCGCCAGGTGGCCGTGCTCCTCGCCAAGTCCGACAAGGAAAAGGCCGTCCTCTTCTACGAGGCCTGCCGCACCTTGGCTCCGAAGGATTTTGAAATCCCCCTGGCGATGGCGCGCTTGCAGGAGGAATTAAAGCGTCCCGAGTTGGCGCTCGAGGACTATAAAGCCGTGCTCGATATCAACCCCACCCATGCGGAAGCCAAGTCGCGCATGGTGGCCTTGGCGGCCGCCAGCAAGGCCTCGGGCCCGTGGCTGCTGGCCATGGTCGAAAACGAGAAGAAGAATCCCAAGGATCATGCCTATCAATTCCAACTGGCCAAGCTTTTCCTGGCGGCCCAGGATCGCGAGAACGCGTACAAATTCCTGCAGAAGGCGCTGGTGAACAGCCATGACAATGAGGAGTATGCGGCCCTGTTGCCCAAGGTCGCAACCTCGGACGCGCAAATCCTCAAGCACTTCCCGCTCCTGCAGAAGCTCGCGCAGAAGCCCGCTGCCGATCCGCAGCTCCTGGTCCTGGTGGGCCGGGGCTATTCCCTCTACCGCAATCCGCCGCGCGCCGCCGAAGCCTATGCCAAGGTCATGGCCGCCGATCCCAAGCTCCTCGAAGGCCATCGCCAGCCCATCCTCGATCTCTTCGCCGTCAAGGACTACGCCTCCGCCGGGACCCTGGCCGAGAGCTTCCTCAAGATCGATCCCAAGGACGCGGACATCCGTCGCATCCACGTTACCTCCCTCTCCGAGACCAACGCCCAGCCCGCGCGGTTGCGCGCCTCCATCCAGGCCCTCATCGCCCTGGAGCCCTATGACGACAAGTGGTACCTGCGCCTAGCGGAACTCGATCTGGCCGCCAAGGACTCGGCTGCGGCCCTCAAGCACGGCCATGAATGGGTCAAGATGCATTCCGACGACAAGCGCGGGCTCCTGTTCCTGGAACCCCTGGCCGCCAAAGCCAAGGACGGCGAAATCTATTTCTCGACTTTGGACAACCTGGCCCGGCTGGAGCCCGCCAACCAGAGCCAGTACGAGCTCAAGATGGCCTACTTCCTGTATGAGACCGGGAAGCTTTCTCAGGCGGCCGAGGCCCTGGCGAAGCTGACCGCCTCCTTCCCCAATGACGCCCGCTTCTGGGACCGCTTGGGCATGAGCCAGATGAAGCTGGGCCGCGAAGAAGCCGAGTCGGCATTGGAAAAGGCCTATCGCTTGGAGCCGGGAAACCCAGGCTATGCGCGCGACTTCGGAGCGGCGCTGAATACGGATCCGGAACTCAAAGCCAATCTCGATGTCTTCCAGACCTTGCGCCGCTCGACTCAGGACAAGGGTAGTACGATAGAAAGGCGTAAGCTGGCCCACTCCCTGTTCCTGAACGGGGACTACGGTTCTTCCGCGCGGGAATGGGACGGGCTCGTCGCCAGCGACCCGGAAGCCGCCACGGCCGATTCGACCTCCGGAATGGCCTACATGCGTTCCGGCCAAATCGCCAAGGCCAAACCCCTCCTCGAGAAGCGCCTGGCCGCCAACCCCCGCGACGTGGGGCTTCTGGCCACCCTGTCCGAATTGTACCGCAGGGAAGGCGATTCCAAACGCAGCATGGATGCGATGGAAAGGCTGGTCCAGGAGGATCAGTCGGTGGGCGATTACGTATTGCGTCTGGCCCATGACAAGGAGAAGGCCGGACAACCCGCCGAAGCCTTGGCGCTGTATTCGCAATGGGGCTTCCGCCACCAGGAGGACGCCCCGTCCTTGAAAACCTACCGTGATCTGGCCGACAAGCAGAAGGATACCACCGCCCTCATCGAGGCCTTGCGCTACTTGATAAACCTCAAGGATGCGGATCGGAACCACCGCTTCCAACTCGCCGAGGTCTACTTCTCCCGCAGCGGCGAGACCAAGGAGTTGGAGGATCTGATCAAGGCCAATCCCGACTACCGCCAAGGCAAGCGCCTCCTCATCTCGGAATACCACAGCAAGCATGCCTGGGAGCAATTGGCCGCGTTGGAACCTTTCCTGGCTTCCGAGTCCGTCACCAATTCCGATCTCCTCGAGGCCCTGGCCGATCTCTACGCGCACCAGAAGAAGATCGAACAGGCCCATCAGGTCTACTATTCCTGGCTCGCGGTGCGGCGCAAGGATCGCGAGGTCTTCGACAAGGTTTACGATTATGCCCGGGACAACAAGAGCCCGAACCTCGTCCCCATACTCAAGCTCGGCAACGAAAGCTTCCCGCAGGATTTGGCCCTCAAGGCGGACTATGCCGCTTCCCTGGGCCTCTCCCGCTCGGCCTTGGACGTCTACCAGGACCTGCTCGCCAAGCAGCCCGACAACGGCGACGCCGTCGCCAGGGCCGCCGAGATCTCCAAGGCGATCGGGGATCGCGGCGCGGAGGCCAAATGGTCCAAGCGCTGGTCGGAGATGAAACCGGACGATGAGAAACCTTGGCGTTACCTCATGGAATCCTTGAACCCCGGATCCGAAAAGGCTAAACTGGCCGATGCCATGGAAGGCCTGATGCGCATCCTGCCCGGCAACTCGGAGCTGATCCTCAACCTCGCCCGCCTGCAGGAGGAGCTCGGCCGCTACGACAAGGCCATCGGCCTCTACCGCAACGCCCTGTACCTGAGCCCCAAGGACAAGCCCGTGCGCGACCGGCTCATCGCCCTCATGAAGGAGAAGGGGAAGAAGGAGGACCTCGCGGACGTCCTCACGGAAATCCAGAACATCGACTCGAGCGCGCATGAGGCCCAGTTCGAATTGGCCAAGCTCTACCTCCAAAAGGGCGATAAGGAAAAGGCCTATGCCTACCTGAGCACGGCCCTCGATCAGAGTCCGCTCAACCAGAACTACCAGAAACTCATGCCCAAGGCCATCCACAACCGCGAGCAGACCCTCAAGCACTTCAAGCTGATGCAGGAGATCGCGGGCCGGGCGGAGACCTCGCGTTCGGATGCCGGCAATGCGGACCTGTTCGTCCTGCTCGGCCAGGGTTATGTGTACCAGGGGAAATGGGAGGAGGCCGCGGCTAATTTCGCCATCGCGTACCGGCTCGTGCCCAAGCGCCTGGCGGGCGATCGGGATGTCCTGATCGACTGCTATCGGGGCAAGAACTATGCGCTCGCGGCGGAACTGGCCGAGAAATATTTCCAGCAGAACCAGGACTTCGACAAGGAGATCCGGCAGATCCAGATCCTCTGCTATGAGAAGACCATGAAGGATCCGGCCGTGATCCGCCAGACCCTGCAACTGCTCCTGGCCTTCGACAAGGAGAATGCCGGCGGCCAATTGCGCCTGGCGGAACTCGACCTGCGCGTCAAGGATACGGCCGCCGCCATCACCAATATCCGCAACTGCCTCACCACCAGCCCCAACGAACTCCGCGGCTACAAGATGCTGCTGCCACTCGTCTCGCCCATCCATCAGGCCCAGCGCGAGACCTATGTCGTGGTCCTCGAGAAGCTGATCCAGCTCGATTCCGCCCGCAAGGCCGACTATCAGATCCAACTCGCCGATTTCTATTTCGGGCGCAAGACCTACAAGCAGACCGCGCGCCTATTGAGCGAAGTGGTCGAGGCCCGGCCCAAGGACGCGGAGACCTGGTTCCGATTGGGCCAATGCCGGAGCCAATTGCAGGTGGGCGATCAGGGCATTTCCTGTTTCAAGAAGGCCTATGGACTGCAACCCTCCAACCTTACCTACGCGCATACCTATGCGCAGTCGCTCGACAAGCCGGAGGAATTCAAGGCCAACCTCAAGCTCTACCAGTTCGCGGAGGATCGCGGACCCAGCCTGCATGAACGCTTCGGCCTGGCCATGGCTTATTTCTACAACGGCGATCAAACCAATGCGGCCAAGTCCTGGGACAAGGTGATCGGCGAGAAGCAGATGGAAGGAAAATTCATCCCGGAAGCCGCGCTCGCCTATATCCGCACCTCCCAGCCCGCCAAAGCCCTGCCGCTCTACCAGTTGCGCCTGGAGCACGAAGCCAACCGCCTGGGCCTCCTGGATACCCTCTGCGGCCTGTATGGCAAAACCGGTGACGACAAGGGACGCGTCTCCATGCTGGAGTCCCTGGTGCGCGTGGATGCGACCTTCAAGGACTATCAATTGCAACTGGCCAAGGCCAGGGAAAAAGCGCGCGACACCGTGGGCGCCATCGATCAGTACGGGCAATGGACCGCCCGCAATACCGCCGATGCCGAAGCCCTCAAGTCCATGCACCGCCTGGCACAGGGCAAGGGCGACACCGCCAGCCTCGAGAACGCCTTGCGCCTGCTCGTCGCCATCAAGGGATCGGATCCGGAATATGCCTATCAACTCGCCGAACTGCAATTCAAGTTCACGGGCGATCCCGCCGAGTTGGAACGCCTCGTCAAGGCCCATCCCGCCTATCACCGCGGCCGCGTGATCCTGGCCAAGGAGTATTACCATCGTTACGATATCCCGAAGATGATCCCCTTCGAGAAGGCCCTGGCAGAAGAAACAGCCAAGGATCCGGAACTGCTCGGGCCCCTCGCCGAACTCTACGCTTATCAGGACAAGAAAGGGCCGGCCAACAAGGCCTTCCGCGATTTTCTCGTCTACCGCAAGCAGGTGGCCTCCGGAGCCGCGTCCCTGGACTTGCGCCAAGCTTTCGACAAGGCCTGGCTTTATGGCGACGCGAACAAATCCACCTACCTGACCGAAATCCTAAGCATCGGGAACCAAAGCTTCCCCGGCGAACAGCCCATCCAACTGGCCCTGGCCACGGCGCTGGGCAAGGATCCGGCCGCCCTGAAACTCTATGCGCTCATCCTCGCCAAGGATCCCAACCATATGACCGCCCTCCGCAGCGGATCGGAATTGGCCATGGACCTGGGCAAGCCTGCGGAGGCCGTAACCTGGCTGGTACCGTGGTCCGCCCTCGAGCCGGCCTCCACGCGCGCCTGGCAGTTGCTCGCCGACGCCTATACCCAGCTCAAGGATCTCCCCAAGCTAGCGGACGCCCTGGATCACCAGATGCTCCTTTCCCCCACCGACGCGGACCTGGCCTTCCGCACCGGCAAGGCCTACCTGGCGGCCAAGAACCGGGAGAAGGCTTTGGAATTCCTGATCCGCGCCGCCGAACTCAAGCCCAAGGATCCGGCCTATGCCTTCGAGGTGCAGGACCTGCTCCAGGTGATGACCGAAGCTTTCCTCGCCCAGGGTCAGACCGCCCGCGCCGTGGAACTCTACGGACTGATGCTGGAGCGTGATCCCAAGCATAAGAAGGCCAACCTGTACATGGGCATGTGGCTGGTGGAAAACCGCGACTACGGATCGGCAGGGAACATGCTCAAGATCGGACTAGACCAATCGCCCGAGCCCAAACCCGTGCTGGCCAAGGCCTGGCGCCTGCTCGGCGATTGCCATGCGGGTCGCGGCGAGA
>DAINDC010000048.1:0-11033 GCA_036732085.1 Fibrobacterota bacterium
CTCCTAGTAGAGGAGGATCCGATTCAACGGCTCATCATCAGTGAATACTTGGAAATCGGGAATCGGTATTCCGTCGTGGAAATGCTTTCCCTGTTCAAAATCCTGGCGATGTGCGAGAGCCCCTTACCGGACCTCGGCTTGGTTCTTCTCGATATGGATTGGTCCCGCGTGGACGGGGTGGACCTGATTCTGGAAATCCGCCGGCGGAATCCTTCTATCCCTATCCTTGGAATGACGGAGAAGGCTTCGGAACTGTACGAGGATCGCCGGCTGCGTGGCTGTCCGGTCGGCTTCATCCCGAAACCCTTTTCCCCGTTCCACCTGAACCGGAGTATTGCCGCGACTTTGAGGGCGTATGCCGAAAAGGAATACCGTCGTGAGAAAAGGTCCCGCACCCCACCAACAGCAGGAATTGGCTCCCAAAATCAAAAAAGGGTGGGGCAAAAAGTATGACCAAGACCATGCTGGAAGTTTTGGAAATGGCCTGGGAGCAACAGGCGGATCACTTGCGGGCTCTTTCTAGGAAAGAATTGGAAGTCCTATGGTTTCAATTGCAGAGCCATGGCGGATCCATCGGTCTTCTTAATATGGCTGTGTATTCAATCCTTCGGGATCTTTATGAATCGGAAGGGCGGAAAACGGCGGTTACGGATGTCATCTCAAAGGGAAACGCCATGCCGGAACTGAGGGCTTTACAGGACGGTAGGGTGGGACCCTATCCATCCGAAGGACGCTTCGAATTGGGTTTGAAGTCGGGGAGCCATGCCTAAAAGCCTAGCTGAAATCGAGCGGATTGCAAGGGACCGCCGCTTGGATGCCTTGGCCGGGCTATCCGATGTGGATTTACATGTCCTTTTAGCCACCCTGAATCGTCAAGCGACCCCCGACTTGGAGGAAGAATCCTTTGCCCGGTTTTATCTGGAGGTGGTAAACCGGATCAAAAACCGACCGATTTAAAGGCCGGCATCTTCCTCGCCTTCATCGGTTGGGTTCTTGGACCGGCTAATCCTTTGGTTGGTGGCTAATTAGCCACTACCGCCACTTCCTATATCCCTAACTTTTTGCTCACCTTGAGCAGAAGTGACGCGGAAATCGGGCGGAAACTAGGGGAAAACCTCCGCAAATTCATTAAAAAGCGGGGTTATCGTTCTGCGGAATTGTTTGCGTATGAAAACGCTCTCGACAAAAGCGCTTTGTCTAAGATGCTTCGCGGGGAACGGATTCCCAAGGCGGATACCTTGATCCGGATTGCCCGGGCTCTGGAGATCACTTTGAGCGATCTCTATCCGATGCCGAAGGCTAAGCCCTTCCCGTCTAAGTCGCCGCGATAATTTCATGGGTTAAAGGCACGGCCACCCGTACTATTTATGTATGGCCTTGGGTAGCGACTCCCCTTTTTCCTTTCAGACCTTTCGCATGCAAATGCTATTGGCGAAAAGGGCCAGTGTTCCCATTGCCCCGCCTGTCCGCCCCCTGATTTTAAATACCGCTCCGTTGGATATGCTGGGGCGGCTGCAATTCTTCCACGGGGACGATACCTATAAGCGACTGCTGAAAAGTGAGTCCGAGGGTCCTACCCCATTGGGGTTTGTTCACCTTTTATAAATCCTCAGTCGAATAGAACTGGGCCGAATCGGAGCACAAACTCCACCCATCCTGACCAGGAGGAAAAGCTATTCTTAAGCCGTTGTGAAATCCACAAGCAATTTTAAGAAGAAGGCCTATGCGCTTGATTAATAGCTTGAGTATTGCGGCTCTCTTCGCCATCTCTTGGCCGATTTTGGCTTTCGCCGATCTTGATGATCCGTTTGATGCCTTGGAAAACGTGGACAAAGGCGATCCGCCTTATAAGGATAAGGAAATCCAGAAGTGGTTGCGACAAGCGTGGGAGTATGAAGCAGGCCCCGGTCCTGCGGCAGGCGTTATCCTCCGAAAAGCCGATTTTTTCCGGCGAAAGTCCTATGGACCGGCCCAAATTAAGAAGGCTGCTATGTGTCTCTCCAAAGAACAAGCCTCTCTTGCACTGCAATACTTAGATGCATACAGGAACCAACCTTATGCTAAGGAGGTTGTTCGGAAGTCGATTGAATCGGATGTTTGGTCGGCTTTGAAGTACGACAGCATTTTTCTGGATGTCCCAGGGTCGGATAAATGGCTGAAGGATGCCGTGATGAAAGCGGTCAAGACATCTCCCGGAAAGCTGCTTTCCCAGAATGCGCAATTGAATAATTTACCCTATGGAGCGCAAATCTTGATCGAAGCGGCTCAAGGCTCAGTAGTCCAAGATCCAGGTGAATTTCTTTACTTCGCGAAATCCCATCCAACAAATTCTGCTGTGACTGATGAAGCCATCGAAAAGGCGGTTCGAGGCGCGATTGGCCGATCCCCTTGGGCGACAAGCGCGGTTTTACAGAATGTAAGCCTTTACAGGAAAAAGCCTTTTAGATCCGAAGTTGTAGAAAAGGCCGTTCGATACAAGGTGAAATACGAACCCAGAATGGCAGTTTATGAGGCCGATGCCTTCGTGGATGAACCATTCGCCGCTGGAATCCTCAATGAGTTGGTGGACAGTTGCAAAGGTGAAATCTTTGGCGGGGTTCAATTTTTCAAGAATAAACTCTATGCACCCCATATTGTGGCCAAGGCCGCCGCCCTGGCTCCATGGTCCGCGTTGAAATACGCCGACAAATATAGCGATCAACCGTATGCGGCTGAGACCATAAAATCCGCGGCGTCAAAAAATCCAGAGGCGGTGCTGTCTGAGAGGGAAAAAATAAAAGGACTGAGCTTTGGTAAAGACCTAATACAGGATGCCGAATCACTTCTCATCCGGTCCAATAAGGTTGAGGATAAATGTTTCATCTGGATGCACCCCGGATACTTCCAGGATCTGGAAAACGTCCGGAAGGCTTTGCAAAATGTGGACGGGAAGGAATGTTTGGCCCTGAGCGAGAAAAGGGAAGAGTGAGTAGGAATTCTTAAACTACGAAATCGAAATATCATAAGTATTATGGCTCTCATCTATCCAATAACTCCTCCTGATGGCAGCCCAAATTCTGAACTTAAGGTTCGCAGGGCACTGGCTTCGATTCCTGACCTTATTGCATTTCATTCCGTCGGATGGCAGTCAAAGCGAAATGGCAGGCCTGGTGATGGAGAAGCTGATTTTATCATTCTGGTTCCGAATCATGGGATCCTAATTCTTGAAGTCAAAGGTGGCGGAATAGAAATTAGGAACGGAGTTTGGCATTCGACTGGAGCCGACGGTACATGTCATCGAATTAAGGATCCATTTATTCAGGCAATGCATTCCAAACATGCTTTATTGGAGTACTTCCGAAACACCCGACCGAATCTCGATCGAATTCCGATCTTTCACGGCGTATGTTTTCCAGATGTAACCGTGACATCTATCCTTTCAATGGCATCCCCTCGTGATTTGATTTTGGACCGATTCGATTTAATGTCACCCGCAAACGCAATTAGGCGAATCGCCGTTCATTGGAAAATGAATTACGATTTCGGTCAAGGAGAAACCCAGGACGTCGTGGGTCTCTTGGCCCCTTCAACTTATGTCCAAAGAGTTTTGCGGGACGAAGTTTCGGATGCCAGGGAAGCCATTCTCCACTTAACGGCACAACAGACGGATGTTCTTCGTTGTTTGGGAAAGAATAGACGCGCACTCATCATGGGTTGCGCCGGTACTGGTAAAACAATTCTTGCGATGGAAAAAGCAAAACAACTTTCGACTCATGGTTTAAAATGCTTGCTAGTCTGTTTCAACGCACCGCTAAAGGAATATTTGTCTCGGGTCATGAATGGGCTCTCCGTGGATGTTGAATCTTTCCACTCCCTGGTGAACCGGGAAATGAAAAAAGCGAACATCAGGTCTTCAGTCCATAGAAATAAGGAATGGTTCGACCAGCAGTCTGCCGGTGACCTACTTGATGCACTTCGAATAAACGGGACCGTGTATGATGCCCTCCTCGTTGATGAAACGCAAGACTTTCGCATCGAATGGCTTGAAGCCTTGCTCTTCATGGCGAAGAATGAGGCGTCCATAGTTTACCTTTTTGGAGACTCTCATCAAGATCTATATGCCCGCGAATGGATTCCTCCAAAGGATTTCGCCCAATTCGAATTAACTGTCAACTGTCGTAACACCACTCCCATTGCAAAAAAAGTCTGCCGTATTTTTGGGGACGATATCACTTGCAATGCAGCTCAAGGACCCGAACCGCAATTCATTGAGGTTCAAGGAATTGAACAGGGAATCAAGCAAGTGAGTCTCATTCTGGATCGCATTCTAAATATTGAAGGTTTAAGCCCAAACCAAATCGTGGTGCTGTCGGATTCCAAATACCTAGTCGACGAACTGAGAAAGACAAAAATTGGGGATTATAACATGACCGATTTGACAGGAGTGGGTATTCCTGTTGAAACAATTTATCGATTCAAAGGATTGGAGCAGGATGTAGTAGTCCTGTTTTTAACCGATGCTGCCATAAATAGTCGCATAAAACAGCTTGCCTATGTCGGTTTGAGCAGGGCCAAATCCATCTTGTACATTCTTGGAAGCGCATCAATACGGCGGGGCTTTTCTTGGGAGTAAGGACGACGTTCAATCCTTCATTGGCCAAAACCTTCAATGTAAAAATACCATCGACCAAACCATCAGGTCAGCATTTGCGAATCGCACTTACCTGGGACAGCCAGACGGATTTGATAAATTTAACCAATGACCTTAGTGAGAGGGATCTGCCTAATAGGTGAATAGCGGGCATCCATACTGCCGAAAAAGGCTATTTGGATGGTCTGCGCTCCAAGGCAAAACGTATTGCAAAACCTGCAAAGAAGAATTCCTCGGTTGCCCAAGCTAACATTAATCAAATTTTAATGGCTGTCGAGATCTTAGCTGAAACGGACTCGTCCGGGTTCTCTGAGGAAATCAAACGACATTATCAAAGTCATATCTTACCGCTCCTTAAAAAACTGGTGGCCGGTGGAGAAGCTTTGCAAATGGTTTTTCACACTGACCCGGCAAAGATCGAGATTCGACGTTTAATCAAATAACCATTTGAGAGCCATTGCTGCCTATGAGATATGGGTTCGACAACTCTATCAGAATTCAGAATAGGCTCTTTGAGCCTTTCACCCAAAATCATAGTGGCGGTCGGTCTGAACCGGAAGTCTTTAGGTCTTGAATATAAATAGCGACATCGTTTTGGGCTGATAAGTTTCCAAGGTGTTGTGCTGACGTGATGCCTTGCCCCAAAAGACTGGGAATGTCCGGACGTAACGCAATACTTCCCCGACTCGGAATAAGGCCAATGCGAGGATTCCTCCGGAATCCTGCCCCCGGGTTTTCCCCGGGGACGATTTTTCAGGCGTACGCCTGTAGCGATTACCGGTTGCGGACCCGGTATCGCTTACCCCCTCCCCCTAAGCCAAGGGCTTAGCGCCTCCTCGCACGCGAGGCTTCCCGGGGCAACCCAGCCAGACCTAGGACATCCCGCCAGCTATCGCTGTCGGGCTGCCCAAGGTCTGGTCGCGCCTAGTGTCACTGCGGTTTGGCATGCCTTTCCTTCGGAAAGTCACGCCAAATCCTCGTTCCTACCTCAGACCCCTTGGGTCTTCGGGCGCTCTGGGTCCCCCCGGGAAGCCTCGTCTACGTCTCGGCGCCTGTCACTACGTGCCAGGGGGGAGGGGGAGCCCCGGTTTCACCTGGGCTGCATTTTGCGTGGCAAAATACGACAAAGCCTTAAATCCAGAATGCAAATACCTGGAGCCAAGAGAATCCGAAAATCCCGGAACCTCAAATTCCTACCGTCCTTGGGACGGGAAAATAAAAGATGGATGGCTCGATTAATAATTAAATAGTATTTAAATACTATGGATTCAGATAACCCCATAATCCCAGCGACGCAAAAAAGAAAACCTCGCAAGAGAAACCGTAACGTAACTGAGCGGTCCAGGTCTTTGCTTTATCTTCTCCGAGAGGTTCCCTATATCACCCTCAAGGACATTCGAAAGTTTTATTACCCTGGGAACCGGTATAAAAGCTACTGCTTGGAAATGGTCGGGGTGTTGGTCAAAAACAACCTCGTCCATAAGTTCATGCTGGGCAATGGCGTTTTCATCTATTACCTAAGCAACGTTGGAAACCGGATACTGGACTTCTACTCGCAAGGCCGTCCCATGTATCATGCTCCCACGCGCTCTTTATATTATGCGCAGCCACCACTAAAGCCATCCCAGGTCAATCCTTTCTTTTTCTTTCCCGCCAAGGATTTGGAATTTCAAACCTTTTCCCCCAACCTCCTCAGTTCCCACACCTTCCATCATACCGTTGCACTCCTTGAGCTTTTCGTACTTCTCCGGAAGGCGAATCGGTTCCTTTATGTTCTTTGGCTGGACATGGTCCATGGGAAAAAGGTTTCACTCAACATTCCCTGTAATCCGGATTTACTACTGACGAATGATTACACAACCGAGGCGAGGCGCATGTTCATTGAGTTTCAAAACTCCCGGATTCGGGAATCCGCCTTGATAGATAAGCTCAATCATCTCGCCCTGATGCCTGCGGACGGGTATCTCTTTCTGTGCTCATCTGAGGAAGTGCTCCTCAGCCTCGGGCGGACTATTCGGAAGATTTTGTCCGGAGAAGCAAGCGTTAATCGTCAGACATTGTTTTTTTCAACCAGGTCCCAGTCTGCGTTACATAAAAACGTGCTCCTCGGGCTTTGGGTCCCGGCGTCTCAAAACGGGGCGGTGACTCAGGAACTGAAGAATGTGGACCTTTACCGCTATGATGCCGAAATTTTCGATAAGAAGATCTGGATGAACGATACCCAGGATGGCGTCGTCATCAAGGATCCTTATAGCGGGCATATTCGGAAGAAGCAACAGGTCGTTGCCTATTCCGGACGAAGACTCGGCCCCCGGCAAGTGAAGCTGGGAGAGCTTATGAACGCTTATATCCCGGATTTTAAAACGGCGCTGAATGGCGCGATCAAACCAAGAACACCGTCTATTCCAAACCCGAACCCTTCCAAGGAGGCATTATGATTTCGCACGAAGTACACCGCATCAAGACCAAATGGTATAAAACCCTACTCATGGACTTTGTTCTCCCACTTTTGCTGGTTTTTATCCTTGGGTATCTTTTGGACAAACGCTTGGCTCGTCCGCTATTGCAATATCTGGTTGATCTTCCTTTTGTCGGCGTACGCCTTTACAGAAGCCCGTTCTTTCCTTGGTTCGTGAAATGGCACACCTTGATTTTCGACTTCCCGTTTCTATTGGCCTCCTTTGCCATCAGCTTCAAAACCGCCCGGATTCCGGGCCCAGGCCGCGCCTTCCTGTATTGGTGGCAGGGACTTTTGCAACTCAAGGTGAAAAAGGAACGGCATGTGAATCCTTTTCCTCCTTTATTTGATCGGAAAAAGCGCGATGTCATTCTTTTGATGAGGGAGGCAATGAGCGTAGAATTCCTGGCCCGGGTGCTTGGGTATTACAAACGCTTCTCGTCCGATCTGGAAAAAGATATCCGGGAAGGGAAAGAACCGGAAAGTGTGGATGCCTATTTTCCAATCGTTTTAACTGAGGACCTCCGTTATCGACATATCCAGGTCGTCGGTGGATCCGGCTCTGGAAAATCCGCCGCCGTCATCGCGCCGATCCTTAAGGAGGACGCGATTAACTCCACGCTTGCAACACTTACAATTAACCCCAAGGCGGATCTCTATCTCATCAAGGTCATGGCGGATGGGGTCATGAAGCGAAAAAAGTTGAACCCTGCGGATAAGTTACCCACTGCGGTCATCTCTTTCTCTCGGAAGGAGAGCCTTTCTTACGACCCCCTTTTGTATGGCGATGCCGATGCCCTGACCAAGAAAATCATGGGGAGTTCGGAAATCGTCCACGCATACTACAAATCGTTTCAGGAGAGTTGGCTGATGAGTTTTTTCCGGGTGGTTAAAACCGAACCTGAAATCGTGGACCGGGTGATGCTGCGTCATTTATACCACTTCCTGATGAAGCCTCAGGCGCTTTTGGAACAACTGAAGCCCCTATGCCACAACCACCACAATCTGATGCGCCTCTCCCTTCTTGCCAACGCCAAGCCGGAATCACTGTCGGGAGTCGCAAGTCATATCTCCCAATTGGTTGAAGACGAAAGCCTGACCCATATCTTCGACAATCCGGAAGGAAACATGCTCAACCTTCGGGAGGTGATAAACAAAGGGGGGAATATTTTCATCGAGGTGGATACATCCTCGAAAGGACCCCAGGGGCGGGCACTCGGGCGGATGATCATGATGGAAATCCAGCTTCTGGCCGGCGCCAGGCAAGCCGGCCATGAATCCAAGGAGATTGGGATCCAGGTTTTTCTGGATGAGTTCGCAAGCTTTGCTTATAACGGATTCATTGACCTTATAGACAAATGTCGTTCGGCCCGGGTGGGACTTCTCCTTTCCCATCAAAGTTTGGGGAACTTGCAGCGCGACAATCTGTCCAAGTCCTTTAAGGATGAAATTGTCGACAACACCTACACCAAATTCTTCTTGTCACTCAAGGACGAGACCGCGGAATGGGCTTCGCGGCTCTTGGGAACCCGTAAGGTCATTAAGAAGAGCATTTCCATTTCCCAGTCTACGGGGAAAACCGATACCGAGGCGCACGAGACCCGCTCGATTTCCTTCCGGGAGGAGTTTGAGCCCTATGTCCAGCCTTCGGATTTCAATCTGGAAGTGGGGTATGGGTATGCCAGTATCGAGAATACCGATGGGCGCCTTTTGAAGGCCCCGATTCGGCTCGGCTATGTGGATGAGAAAGACCTGTGTTCGGATGAAGAGCTTTTCGCGTTCTTGCGCGAGGCCATAAAGGATCATTCTAAGCGGCCCCGGAACGGAAGCCTTATAGACAACAATATTCCCCCTGGAAGCGGGGAGGGCTTGGCCATGCCAGTCGTTCCTCTTTCGGCCTCGGATATCAATCCCCATGATTCGTGCCTCATTACGAATTCACTGAAAACTGGGCCCGTTGAGGAAGAGAAAGTAGAGGGAGAGGAAGATGTATTTCCAGGGGAGGATTCCAATCCGCTGGATTCAAAGTGATGAGTACCCAAGGACGATGAGCGCGATGGTCGTGTTATTGAAGATGAGCTGAAAACCAAGGAGGACTTATGCCAAAGGGAATTAGAAGGGAATTGAACCTCGGAGAAGAGGTCATGGATTTGGACCGAGTGCTTCTTGCCTCGGTCAAAAGAAATCTTTCTGTGGCGAGGCACCTGGCGAAGGAGTCGTCGGATCCAGCATTGAAGGTTATTCTGGAGAAATTTCTCATAAAGCACATTCTGACGCCCAAGGATGTGGCTTTGGAAAAGCCCATGGATACGGAACCGATGACTGAAAAGGACAGGAAAGCCTATCGATTGAATCGGTATCTGTCCGTCCTATCCGAGACGGATATGCAAAATATTTTGGAGCTGGCTAAATCCATGTACAGAATACGGAAGGTGCCGGAATCCTCAGATGTGGATATAGACAATCTGGATCCTAAGGTACCATAGCCAAATGGGACAGGGGCTGACGAGCCCCTAATTCTAATGGCTTCGTTTTCTACGAAGCCATTTTTTCGGGTGCCTCAGGGCATGAATAAGGCGAAGGGCACCCTTCAATACCCGTACCCGCAGAGTATAATAGGATTTAAGCCCTGGGCTTGTGGAGAGCCGCTTGTAGCCCCGGCTTTCTTGGATGCAATAGTCGATGATGCGAAGCAGGGTTTCGTCATCCTCCTGCCCATGCGCCATTTGAACCACTTCTTTCAAAATGGCTTCCTGAGATTCATAAAAAGAACGAAGGTCTCGATCGTGCGTATGGCATTCGCACTGATGAATTTCCTTTAGCTTTTTTTGAATTAATATTTTGACTTCGTTTCTATCGCGTTCGAATGAATTGTTTACCTTGTGGGTAACCATGCTATTCCCGTCCTCGGTATGTTTGGAGCCTTTATCCTTGCGGGTTAAAGGGTCGTTTCGGCTTCCATACGTTATACTCCGCATGGTTAAACCTTTTCCTAATCTACACTCATTTATTTTTAATAAGTATGACTCTAGTAGAATTATTTCTACTCCAACAATAGGGTATTGGCTCTTGCTAAATTCCTGGATCCAGGCACCATTAGCCGTGGTGCTCTTTCCATCGGAGCGCATAAAAGACGTTGGATTCTTGAAATTGGGATGGGGATGGATCGAAGGCCCGGACCCCCCCCCTTCAAAGTCTCCGTGTACCTATATCTTAAAAGGGAGAGGACAGAGGATGATGGCCTCGCTCAGGGTTGGAGTGGGGATAAGCCAAAACCAGGGAAGAACAGGCTAATCCCACCCTCCGCTAGTAGGTGTTACCGATTATTTTCCTGAGATATTTCTTGGCAATGTTTTTATTAGACGACTGAAAAGAGATGGTATGTTACCAACCCGAAAAAGAAAATGGAGGAACCGTGGGATCCTCCATTTTTGGTGTCAAAAAATCAATTGAGATTTCACTTGGGCAGGAGCCCCATTTCCTTCATGGCAAATGCCTTGATTTCCTCAATCCATTCGGGATCGGTAATGTAGGCTTGGTCAATAAAGCCGGAATGGGTTTTGTTGCCGAGCTCCTTTCCCTTCAGCGACTCCACCATTTTGGATGGATTGTTTAAATAGTATTTACCATTCGATTCTTTCAAAGTGAAAATGGCCGTCAACCGCCCTTCGGTTACGACGACATTGGCCTTGATTTTCCCTTCTCCATGAGCGGGAGTGACTTTTACGTTTTCCATCGAGAACCTCCTATTGTGTATAAATATTATATAAATAATGTTTAATTAAACAACCCAAAGCCCTCCACGATGCCTTCCTGGCCTTCATTGGGATTGGGTTATTTGAGTTCTATTCTTCCTCATCGCCGGATTTCCCCATTTCCCAATTTCCCATTGGATCTTTCCATTCGGCCTCTTGTGGCGCTGCTGGGGTCGCCGCAAGAAACGGG
>DAINDC010000048.1:11043-20060 GCA_036732085.1 Fibrobacterota bacterium
CCCCCAAGACACCCGCTTCTTTCGGCTAAACGGCTTGGTCAACCCCCTGTGGCCCATAGGGGCCCCACGGGGCCGGAGGCGAAAAACAATCCATTGGCCCGTTAGGCCCCCGGATTCTTTTTCGGCCGCGGGCAACCTCCTTTCCCATCCGTTTACCCCTGCAAATTCGCGCTCACAAGAGCCCGAACGGAAAGGTCTCCGACGGCTTTAAAGGAATTGAAATGGAAAATCAATACTCTGACCTGGCTTCACAGTATGACGCGAATTCGTCCTTGCCTAACGAGGCTCAAGCTCCCAAGAAGGGGAGGAAAACCATCAACGGCCTCATCTACCTTCGAGATTCGCTAGGGTGCTACGTGCCGGAATCGCTTCTGACCAGAACCCGGGGGACTAAGATCAGGACTCCCAAGGATGCCTTGCCGGCTTTGGCTGAAATCCGGTTCTCCCCGCAGGAAGTGGTCATGGTCATCGACCTGGACGGGAACAATCAAATCATTGAAGCGCGGAAGGTCACCATGGGTCTTGTGAATCAGAGCCAGATTCACCCACGAGAAATTTATCGCGGAGCCATTTTGAACAATGCGGTTTCAATCCTGGTCGCGCACAACCATCCGAGCGGAAATCTTGAGGCAAGCGAAGCGGATCTCGTTGCTACCCGCCGGCTGGTTGAGGTGAGTAAGACCATGGGAATTTCCGTTCTCGATCACCTCATTGTCAGTGGGGAAACTTTTGCATCCTTGCGCGAGCGATTTCCTGCGTACTTTGCCTGATTGAAGTTGCGTTTCAGGGGTTCGCCGAAAACCCCTCTCTGAATCGGGATGGATTCGAACTGTCCCCATACCTAGAAAGATTACCTGGTGTAAATGCTTCCGTGAATGCCAATTTCGAGGCTGCCTGTTTTCCCGATGGGCATTCCGCCCTTCAAGACCAATCAAGTCGATGTATCCCGACCCGAACGCTATATACCAACCGTGCTCAATTTTGTTCCGTAAAAGTCATTACCGTCAGCATAGTACAGCATTCCCATCCGGCTTGGTTCCGTGCGTTGCGAAATTATTCTGAATGGGTCCCTCCTGTTTTCTAGTACGGGGGTCGGCGCCCGGCGCCTAAAGTCATGCGAGCCCTAAAGGATGCGGGACTAAAATTATCACGGGAAAAAAATCGGTTCCCCCATGGCCCCCTTGGGGCCCGGTCTCCCCCAATTTTTCACCCGTGATTTTTTGCCATGGGCCGTCCCCTCGAATGCCTTTACCCCCTAGTGCTTTGCACAAAACAGGAGGTTCCCATGCAGAACAAGAAAACGCAACTCAAAACCGAACTCAAGCAATACCGGATGGAATACAAGGATGTACTCGCCGCTTTGGAAAGCCCCTTCCTTTCCGTCCGGGAAATAGAGCAATTGGATTCCACCGCTTACCTAATCGGGGAAAACATCGACTTGCTTGAAGCCCTTGTCAAGGGCTGAAGGAAGCCCTTCGGGGCTTCCCTTCCTAAAAAAGTTAGGCGGGTGCTAATACCGCATCAAGATTTTCCAACAAAGAGGAAGGCGAAAATGGCTTGGGTAAGAATGCAACATTGGGTTTCTGAAGCCATTCCAAATGCTCATTTTCCTCTGAATCAAAATCCCCACTGATGAAAAGAATTGGCAATCCTGGCCGCGTATCTCGAATGATTCGGGCGAGCTCGAAGCCGTTCATTCCAGGCATCCGGATATCTGTTATGAGTACGTCCAAATTGATTGACTGTTCCGAAATGCTAAGGGCTTCCTGGTAAGAAGATGCCGTGAGTGGTATATGGTTCCCACTTTCAACAATGGCCGCGACCAAGGACAGGACAACGAGCGTGTCGTCGACAACCAAAACGGTCTTTACCTGGGCCATTTCCATTTCAGGAAAATAGTATCCCTAAGAGGGTACCGGCCCGAATATCCCGCAAAAATGTAGGATCCGGTTACCTGCCCGCTGACATTCAGATGATTTTTCTTAAAGGCGTTCGATTTCTCCCTTCTTCTTCCGCTTCGGCGATTCAAAATTCCAGGATGGCTTTGAATCAGGGTTTTCTTTCTTCCATTTCAAAATTGTTCCAAGCATCGCATCCTCCTGGGTTTTCAAAGCCGGGGGCGGCCCCGCGGGAGCCAAAGCTCCCGGGCGCCTAAATCTGCCATTCAATTGCTGCCGGGCGCTCGAATAATAGAGGAGAAAATCGGTTCCTCCTCCTTCGTCGGTATCCAATTTTCACCCCCATTTTTCTCGTCCATGGGAGGCTCCGGCGAAGCCTTGCTTCGCCCTCGCACCGCCCGGGAATGCCTGATTTTCCCCGCGTGTCTGCAAAAACCCAGGAGGACGCGATGCGTTATACGGAACAAGAAATCGAAACCATGGAACAATATGAAACCCTTCAAGCCAACCACTTGGAAATCGAGGAATCGCTTCAGAGAGGTAGCCTTTGGCTCGAAGAGCGAAACGCCATGGAACACCTCCTGGATCTCGCTACCAGCGAGCTGGAAGACGCACGCGCTGACCTCTTGGCGGTCTTCGCTTCCGGCCACCCCTAGGGGTGGCCTTTCTCCTTTCTCTCCAAGGCTTGGCTGGGGCCCGGTCATGAGTTGGGAGGACCCTGGCGGGGTCGGCCCCCGGGGCCTAACGTCGGGCTTTCCCGAAGGACCGGTCGGCGGGAAAAAAACTCGACCCCGGTTGCAGGAGAATGGCTACCCGGGGACCCCAATTTTTTCCCCGGGTCCGGCCCGGGCCGGACCTCCCCTCCCTAAGCCCTCCTTATACCCTCGCCAGGATCGGGTCCACCCAACTCATTGGCGGGCCACTATGCAACCTTTTCAAGGAGAGAAAAATGGAAAGCCAAAACGAAAACCTGATGCCCACACCCGAATCCATCGGACGGCCCGAGCCTGAAGAAGGACAAGATGAATCCAATGGTTCAAGCGGACATGAAAATGCCTATGAAGCCAAACGGGCAAGGCGTATCGACCGATTACGTGAACGAGCAGATCTCAAGAAGGCACAGGGCGAACGCAGCCTGGCACAAGCCCAGAACATAGCCTCGTTTATCCCGCCCGGTCAGCCAATCCTTGTGGGCCATCACTCCGAGCGCCGCCATAGAAGGGATCTGGGGCGCATCGACGGACTCACGCGAAAGGGAATCGAGGCGCTGGAAGCGTCCAAGCAGCTCAAGCAGAGAGCCATTTCGGCTGAGGAAAATCAGTCCATCTTTTCCGATGATCCCGCGGCAGGGGAAAAGCTGGAAGCCAAAATTGCTCGTTTGGAATCTCGTCAAAATATGATGCGGGATGTAAACCGAAATATTCGTGCGGGGAAGACGCTCACAAGCTTGGGATTTTCCGAAGCCTCGGAGGCAAAGCTCAAAACACCGGACTTCCTGGGCCGTGTCGGGTTTCTGGATTATACTCTCAAAAATAATGGGGCCAACATCCGGAGGCTGAAGATTCGGCTTGATGCCTTGCATGCAAAAGAACAGCGGCCGGTTCCCGCCGAACTAGAAAAGAATGGCATCCGCTTGGTCGAGAACACGGAAGAAAACAGGGTGCAGCTCTTCTTCAATGGGAAACCCTCAGAGTCGGTACGCAAGCGCCTGAAGCACGAAGGATTCAGATGGGCGCACTTTAATGGTTGCTGGCAGCGTCATCGTTCCACGTATGCCACTCAGTTAGCCAAACAATTTCTCGAACAAGGTGACGATTCACCTGCAATTTCAAACTGACTCGGTTTTTTACTTGAGCCTGGGGATCACCCAGGCTCTTTTCGGAAACCCCTCGAATCAATCCCCTCGCTTCGATTTCGCATAGCCTTCAGGCGTTTAGCCAGGGGAAACCCTCGGGCAAACGGGCGTTCCCTTTGCCCCTCGTATTGGAAGGGCACAGGCCTCATCCTTCGGCCCTAAACAAAATTCGACCCCACGGGAAAGAATTGGTTTCTTCCGGGTACCGCGGGGACCCCAATTTTGTTTGCCATGCGATCCGGGGCAATGCCTGGTCCAATGGGCCCAGGCACCGGGGAGTCCCGTTTGCCCTCGGCCGGCGAACCGGCCCTGGCAAAACGCCATCAGGCTAATTCTCACAATCTGCATGGAGTAGATAATCATGGTTATTCCTTCGCCAATCAAACTTTCACCAGTAAAGCGTTTATCGAACAAGATTCTGGATCTGAATATCTCCGATATCATACCAACCAAGGATAATGAGAGAGCGTTTCTTGATCCGTCTAAGGATCACGCTTTGCAGCAAATGGCTGCGAACATTCGAGAGAAAGGCGTTTTGCAGCCCGTTCTTGTCCGCAAGCATCCGACTCGATTAGGCAAATACGAACTTCGAGCAGGCGAAAGAAGACTTCGCGCTTCCAAGCTGGCAGCGATGAAAACCATTCCCGCCATCATACTCCTCCTTACAGATCAGGAAGCCATGGAGGTTACCATTATTGAAAACCTTCATCGGCAGGACCTGTCTCCCATGGAGCAGGCCCGGAGCATTCAAAAACTATTGTCCATGCACAAGGGGCAATGGACGCCCAAAGCAGTCGCCGCACATCTTGGGATGACCACGTCCACCGTCGTTCGCCGGGCGAGGCTTACCGCCTTGATGAAGGAATGGACAAAGGCAATGGAAGAAAAAGTATTTCCCCATTGGGGTATCGGCCACTATGAACTCATCGCAAGGTTCGATGAATCGGTGCAGAAAATTCTTTTTGAGGAAATGAATTCATGGGGGCGCTACGAGTCCATGTCCTTGGAAGAGCTGGAACGGCACCTTGCAGATAAAACCCGCTTTGTCCATATGGCCAAATGGGATATCGCGGATGAAACCATTGTCCCGGAAGCGGGAGCATGCAACCGTTGTGAGAAAAGGTCCGCATGCAAACCGGGACTTTTCGATGATCATACTGAGCCGGACAAGATTGGGAAAAAGGATCGGTGCCTTGATTGGCAATGCTGGAAGAAAAAGGACGAAGCCTATTTCATCCAAAGAAAATTGGAACTTCAAAAAGTGAATCCGGGTCTGCTTTCGGTCACCCATACCTTCAATTCACAGGACTCCCTCCTGGGCAAGGACAAGTATGAAGAAGCGAAGAAGAAGACATCCAATACCGTCCAGGCATTGATGGAGGACGGGCCTCATAAGCGTGATTTGATTTGGGTGAACTTGAAGCAATCTGCGGGGCGCAAGGCTATCAAGACTGCTACCGGCAAAGAACCGGCACCGACCCCGCTTGTTGAGAGGAGATCCGTCTATATAAAAAGACGAAACATCCATGTATTGAACGCCATGTTCGACATCTTGTCAAAGGGGAAACTCAAACCTGCCTCCCTCAAACAAATCGTCATCACCGCATCTGCCTTTGGAACGCAAAGGAACAATGCCTTTTCAGAAGGGGAATCGTGGAAATCCTTTGACAAGCTAACGGAGCAGCCTAGCGCAATTGGTACTGTCCTCTGGGAATTGACTTTGCCTGTCTTGTGCCGCCGACTCAAGGACGCCTCCCATCAGCAAAGTCCTTCCATGCAAGAGGCGGACAGAATTGGATCCCTTCTCAACATGGATGTGAAAACGCTCCATGAAAAGGCAATCGAAGCGATTCCGGATCCAAAAGTTTGGTCTTCGCTGAACGAGGATGGCACCCAGAAGAATTCAAGTCCTCGGAAAGAAAGCTTCAAAGTGAAGAACAAAAAGGGATCACGTCGTTGAATTCGAGAACCCCAGGGGCTTCCTTGGGGTTTTAATCGTTCCAGTGATCCAGGCCGCTTCCTTTTGACCGATTCCCTTGGGCGCGGTTGTCTCCGTTTCGTCGCATCAAGTCCGGAAATAGGCCACCCGTCTTTTGGCTCCTCGCTTCATCCCTTCCAATGTTTTCCAAGAGGTCGGAAGGTTCGGATTCCCCTTCGTATTCAGGCGGCGATCTCTTATCACTATTGATCTTCACACCCTCCTTGCCGACTGAAAAGGGCTGGATGATTTCTGTTTCGTCCTCTGCATTTCGTTCCTTCTGATTGTTGTCCGGAAGGGGTTTCTCTCGGAAAATGGGCGTTCCCTTTCCTCCGTTTCTGCGGGGGGCAATTTCCTCGACCCTCCGTCCCTCGGTCAAAAACAAAATCGGTTCCTCCAAACGACTTTGTCGCCGCGACCCTGTCGCCACGACCTTGTCGCCCGGCCCCTCCAATTTTGTTTACCCCCCTGGCTCCGGACTCATGCCGGCTTGGCGCCCGGCACCGGGGAGTCCCATTTTCCTTCGACCGCTGCACGGCCCTTCCGGCCACCAAACAGAAGGATAAAATAATGAAAATGCCCAAGTACGAAATCGAAGTCAAAGAGCCCAACACCGTCGGCAAAACCCGCGCTTATGTGAAGGTCAAATTGGGGCCCATCTGGATCTCCTGCCGCCTCGATGAATCCAAGGGGAAGTTTTTCCTCAACCCTCCGGCCAGCTTCGTGGAAAGCTTGCAGGGCCGGGAACTGCGCGGGGGCCGGGTCCACTCCGGGTGGATGGACACCGCCGGATTCGATGCGGACTTCAAGGAGGACGTGAGGCAGCGCGCCATGTCCGAACTCGGCCTGAAGGAAGCGGCCTAACGGCCCTTCCTTTCCTTTAAACCTCCGAGGGGCCCCTGGCCCCTCGCTGCTTTCACTAATTACCTCACCGAAAAATTCACTTTTAATCCAAGGAGTCAACATGACTACTCATCAGATTCAGATTACCGAGCTTCAAGTCTTTCCCATTCACAATCGCAATGAAGGAAAGCCTTTACAGGCCTTCGTGAGGATTATTTTGAACAATGCCCTTGTGATAAATGGCATTCGTGTGATCAATGGGAAGTTCGGACCCTTCATCGCATTCCCCTGTCAGAAAGCGAAGGGCTCCACCATCTGCTTTCCTATTCGGAAAGACCTTCATGAAGAAATGTCCAGCACCATCTTGAACGAGTACAGATCGATAATGTCCGTTTCCGAACCGAAAACGAAAGAAGGAGGCGGGTAACACGAAGGGGCGAAAGCCCCTACAACGTCATCATTCAGATTCAGATAAACACCCCGCCCGCCCGAGTCCTACGGCCTCTTCCCATCCGCCCCATGGGGCTCCCTCGGGTTCACACGTTTACATCATCTTTTTTTCTTTTCCCACTTCCGCGTTTCCTTCGCCAGGGTAACAGCTCTGGAGTTCGGCATTTTCCTTGGAGTCAACGATTCGGCGGGCCAGGCCTCCCCTCCGGTCGTCGGCCTTAAAGAAAATTCGACCCCGGCCGGATGATTCCTGGTGCCGGGGGACCCCAATTTTCTTTGCCCGCTCTCGCGTTGCCTCCAGGCCGGATTGGATATCAAGCTCCCCGGCCGCGGAAAATCCCGATCTCCCTCGCCCGCTAGAGCGGCCCTGGCGAAGAACACCAGGGAACGAAAGGAGTTTTCATGATGAAAGGAACTGTCATCCGCGAAATCCGTTTCAAGGACGGATACTGCATTTTGAAAGGAGAATCAATCTTTATAGCATGGCCAGATCCGCGTCTCAATCCTACGCGGGTCGAAGTTTTACACAAGGACCGGGCGCTCAACTGCGTGGCCGTTTTCGCATTGGGATGGATTGGGATTTTTTGCACTTTGGCGGACCTGTTCGAAGCTGCCTTTGACAGCGTTTGCGATACGCCGAATGGGACGACGGTGGAACCGGACGGAATCGATTCTCAAGGTGTGCCGTCTTGGTTAAGTATCCACGGCCTCCTTTAGAGGTCAGAAGGGATCCGAAAAGGTCCCTTTTCTTTCCGGAAACGACTCTTACCGAAGGGTTGGAATGCCAAGTACAAAACGCCTTTGAATCCAGGGGTAGAAGTGTATTCCTAGCCTGGCTTCGTGGTCCCTGGGCAATTTCGCCAGGGTTGAAGCTCCGGGAATCGGGCATTCCCTTGGGCCTTCGTTCTTGGAGGGCACGGACCTTCTACCGTCGGTCCTAAAGAAAATTCAACCCCGTGTGGAAGCGGGAAACCCATTTTGACGGGGCCCCAATTTTCTTTGCCGTGATTTGTTCCAGGTCCATGGCAGGCGAACCCTGCCACCGGGGAGTCCCGCTTCCCTTCGCCCGCTATGCGGCCCTGGCGAAAATGCCCAGGACAACTACACGCGAAAGGAACTTTCATGGATAACGATATGACCTTACCCTCGATCCCTTCTCCGTCTCCTACCGAGATGGGCAGTGATATGACCCCTCTCGATTACAATTGGACACGGGATGAAGCCTCTCGTCAAATTCGGATCCGGAGGTTGACTCGACTTGCTTTTCCATCCTACCGGGGAAGGAAATTTAAGCTGGATTTTTCCAGTTCCTACCAGATGGAAAACTATTGGGATGGTGGGACCAAGTATTATGCGGTGGCCGTCAATCTTCGCACCGGCGAAATCTCGCATCCAAGCAAGCTCACGACCAATCCATTCCAACCCGCAGCTCAAGCGGAAATCGGAATACCCAAGGATTTCGGAATTCTTGAGCATTGTATCTTCTGCGGTAAAAGCCTGGGCATCCGTCTCATCCTACCGCCTCTGGAGTCCAAGGAGAATGGTAAGGCGGTGACGAAATGATGAAGGGAACGGTCATTCGTGAGATCCGGTTCAAGGATGGTTTCATCCTTTCGAAAGGTGCCACGGTCATCATCGTGTGGCCAGACCCCTATGGGAAACCAACCGAGGTGAATGTCCTTAACAGGGACCGCAGCCTCACCTGCATTGCCAGTACGGCACTCAGCTGGATTGGCCTGACGGTTACGGAGGATGAACTTGCTGCCGTCGTTTTGGATAGCACTTGTGAAACACCTTCTGGAAACACGGTTGAGCCCGATGGGGTGGATCCCGAGGGCGTACCATCCTGGCTCAGGGTTCATGGTCTTATTTGAGCGCCTGAACTGGAGGATCCTTCGGGGTCCTCCTTTCTATGGCGGTATGCGCTCATTTGGATACGTGTACCCTTTCCAGATTATTTGTGAAAAATTCAATTTAGGTTGAGGGGAATCGA
>DAINDC010000049.1:0-1886 GCA_036732085.1 Fibrobacterota bacterium
CTCAAGGAAAAGACGGACTGGCATATGGTGGTCATCAAGAGCACGGTCGTACCCGGCACCACGGACAAGGTGGTCCTGCCGATCCTGGAACGGGAATCCGGCAAGACATTAGGATCAGGCGGCTTGGAGGCCAAGCCGGGCTTGGCTTCCAAGCCGGGTTTCGGACTCGGCATGAACCCGGAGTTCCTGACCGAGGGCGAAGCGGTGGAAAACTTCCTGCATCCCGATCGACTGGTCCTGGGCGCCGTAGACGAGGCCAGTCTCGCGGCCTTGGACGAACTGTACCGGGTCTTCCCCGAGGAAGGCGCGCCACGCGGCGTGCAGCGGATCCGCACCAATTGCGCAACGGCGGAAATGATCAAATACACCTCCAATTCCCTGTTGGCCACCTTGATCTCCTTCTCCAATGAAATCGCCAACCTCTGCTCCACCTTGGGAGGCGTGGATCCCATGGACGTGGTCGGAGCCATGCGGACAAGCCAGTACCTTCGCTGCCAAACGGATCCGGAATCCGAAATGAGAACCGAAGCGATCGGCCCGATCGCCGGGATCGCCCCAATCGCCGATTTTCTGATTCCGGGCTGCGGCTTCGGCGGCAGTTGCCTTCCCAAGGACATCGGCGCCCTTATCGCTCACGGAAAATCCCTGGGCGCCTCCATGCGCGTGCTCGAAGCGGTGCGGGATACCAATGCCACGCAACCGGCCCGCATGACCGCCCTCTTGGAAAAGGAAATCAAAAGGGAAAAGGAAATCGGAATCGAAAAAGGAATAGAAAAAGGAATCGAAAACGGAAATGGACTCCGAGGCCTGCCCGTGGCCGTGCTGGGCCTGGCCTTCCGCCCAGACACCGCCGATCTGCGCGAGTCCCCGGCCCTATCCATCATCCGCGATTTGCTCGCGCGCGGGGCCCGGGTAACGGCCTACGATCCCGCCGTGCTCCCTGAATCGCCATCCGGCGGAGGCGCCCCGCTCGAAGCGTCCGTCATCGCCTCCCTGTTCGACGGAGCGGTGCGACTGGCCCGAAGCCTGGAAGAAGCGGTCGCCGGCGCCAGGGGTATCGTATTGGTTACCCGGTGGGGCGAATTCGCGCGTCTCTCCGAACTGATCGATCCTTTGGCCGATCCGCCCGTGGTGGTGGACGGACGCCGCATGCTGGACAAGTCCAGGTTCAAACATTATGCAGGCATAGGACTATGCAACCCATGACTACCGCACCGGGTTCCGCTCCAATCGCGATGGATTCGGCTCCAATTGCCGCGGCGGGATCCCTTCCCCTCGTCCAATCCTCAGCTCCGATTGGGATGGCAGCCCCACCCGCTGAGGAACATCCCCGCTTTCCCGACCTGGAATCGGGCGTCGATTTCCCCGCGGCCGGAAGGGCCATGCATGCCTGGATGTCCAAGGTCTTTCCCATATGCCGCAGCATCACCGGCGCCGGCTTGCGGCTCACCTTGCAATCCCTGCGGGAATCGATGCCCCTGGACATCCGCGAAGTGCCCACCGGCACGCCCGTATTCGATTGGACCATACCCAAGGAATGGGAAATCCGGGAAGCCTGGATCAAGGATCCCTCCGGACGCAAGGTGGTCGACTTCAGGAACAACAACTTGCACGTAGTCGGATATAGCCTGCCCGTGCAGGCCCGGATGCCCCTCGCCGAACTCAAGACACATCTCCACTCGTTGCCGGAACATCCCGACTGGATCCCGTTCCATACCGCCTTTTACCAGGAAGACTGGGGCTTCTGCCTTTCCGACTCCGCCCTGCGTGCCCTACCGGAAGGCGAGTATATGGTCCGCATCGACTCAAGCTTGCGCGAAGGCTCGCTCTCTTACGGGGAATACCTCGTGCCTGGCCGCAGCCGGGCGGAAATATTGATATCCGCG
>DAINDC010000049.1:1896-8844 GCA_036732085.1 Fibrobacterota bacterium
CCTGCCATCCCTCCCTCGCCAACGACAATCTGTCCGGCCTGGCCATAGCTTCCCAGTTGGCGGCGCTCCTGAAACAAAGGGCGGATCAGGGGAAACCTCCACGTTACTCCTACCGATTCGTATTCGCCCCGGTCACCATCGGGTCCCTGGCCTGGTTGAGCCGGAATGCCCAACTGATTCCGCGCATCCGCCACGGCCTGGTCCTGGTCCTGCTCGGCGCGGCCGGCCCTTTCACCTATAAGCGCAGCCGACGCGGGGATGCGGACGTGGATCTGGCCGCGGAGCGCGCGCTCCAGGAACGGGGCCTGGCGCATGTCCTCGCGGACTTCAGTCCCTTCGGCTATGATGAACGCCAATTCTGTTCGCCCGGTTTTAATCTGCCCATGGGCGCCCTGATGCGCGCTCCCAATGGCCGATTCCCCGAATACCATTCCTCCGCCGACAACCTCGAGTTCGTGAAGCCGGAAACGCTGGCCGAATCGTTCCGGGCCGTCCTGGCCATCCTCGGGACGCTGGAAAGCGACGGCGTCTTCCGGAACCTTTGCCCTTTCGGAGAGCCGCAGCTGGGCAAGCGGGGGCTATATAAGGCGGTAGGCAACCGTCCGGATCCTGGCGCCGAGGCCATGGCCCTGCTCTGGGTCCTGAACCTTGCCGACGGGACGCGATCCCTGATGGACATCGCGGCCCGCTCCGGACTTCCCTTCGCGGCCGTGCGACGCGCGGCCTCCATCCTCCTCGATCATCAGCTATTGGAAGAAATGCCCGAAAGGCAGGAGGACAACCCATGAAAGTGGTGCTATTCTGCGGCGGCCAGGGAATGCGCTTGCGGGAATTTTCCGAAAATATCCCCAAGCCCATGGTCCCCATCGGCTACCGCCCCATCCTTTGGCATCTGATGAAATATTACGCCCATTACGGGCATAAGGATTTCATATTGGCCTTGGGCTACAAGGCCGACAGCATCAAGGATTATTTCCTCAACTACGACGAATGCCTCTCTAACGATTTCGTCCTCGAAGGCCGCATCGGCAAGCCCACCCTGCTCCATCGCGATATCGAAGATTGGAAAATCACCTTCGTGGATACGGGGCCGCTTTCCAATATCGGCCAGCGGCTGCGCGCCGTGCGCAAACACCTGGATGGCGAAGACGTCTTTCTCGCCAACTACGCCGACGGACTCAGCGATGTTCCCCTGCCGTCGCTCATCGAACGGCATAAGCGCAGCGGCAACGTGGCCACCTTCCTTTGCGTCAGCCCGGCCCAGAGCTTCCATTCGGTCACCCTGGAAAAGGACGGGCACGTGAGCGGCATCTGCGACCTTAGCCATTCAGGCGTCAATATCAACGGCGGCTTCTTCGCATTCCGGAAGGAGATCTTCGACTATATGCGGGAGGGCGAGGAACTGGTGCACGAACCCTTCCAGCGGCTCATCGAAGTCCGGCAACTGATGGCTTTCCCCTATCCGGGTTTCTGGGCCAGCATGGACACCTTCAAGGACAAGCAGATGCTGGAGGATTTGCACGCCAAGGGCAATGCGCCCTGGGAGATCTGGGCGCGCAAGGATCTGGAAGAGAAAATCTATGCTTAGGCTCGATCTTTTCGGCGGAGACTGGCCCGTCAAGCGGATCCTTTGCCTGGGGGCGCATTGCGACGATATCGAAATCGGCTGCGGAGGCACCTTGCTCCGCTTGCTGGAGGACGCTCCGTCGGAAGGCGCCGGAACCCATCCCGACCGGCAAGGCGGGGAAACACGGGGACTGGAGATCGCATGGGTGGTTTTCAGTTCCGATGAAACCCGGGCCCGGGAGACGCGCGCCGGCGCCGAGCTTTTCCTGCGGGGAGCGCGTAGCCGGACAATCACGGTGCATGACTTCAGGGACGGATTCCTGCCGGAACATTGGTCCCGGGTCAAGGAAGCCTTCGAAAAAGCGAAACGCGAGTTCATGCCCGATCTCGTTTTCACCCATTACCGCCATGACCTGCATCAGGATCACCGCATCGTCTCCGAGCTCACGTGGAACACCTTCCGGGATCAGCTGATCCTGGAATATGAGATCCCCAAATGGGACGGGGACATGGGAAACCCGAACTTCTTCGTGCAACTGGACGAGGGCCTGGCGCGGCGCAAGGCCGCAGGGTTACTGGAATGTTACGGGTCCCAGGCCGCCAAGCCGTGGTTCGGAGAGGACACCTTCCTGTCCCTCATGCGGCTACGCGGCATGGAAGCGAATTCGCTGGGAAAATTCGCGGAGGGCTTCTACTGCCGCAAGCTGCGGATTTGAATCCCTGTCTTCCGTACTCAAACCCGGAAAGTCAAACCGCGAAAGTCAAACCGAGAACGGGAAGGTCTCCGGAGGCTCGCGGTCCTTTACCAGGGAAGGCGGCCCCAGGGAATCCACCGCATGGGTCAGATCGAAATGCAGCACGGCGTCGAATTGGTAAAGAAGCGTGGCCTGGAAATAATGGCTTTGCCGTTCGGTCTCGGGATGATAGACCACGCCTATCGCCCTTTCCAGCATGGGCTCTTCCAGTTCACGGATCGAATCGTCGGAAGCCCTTAAATCCAGCATGAACCGTTCCATTCCCACCTCATGGAAGAGCGCCTCGTAGCTTCCAGGTAACGCAGGCGTTACCTTTTTTATTTCACCCGGGGCGTCCCAATCGGAAGTCGCCCGCACGGTTCCCGTATAAGTGGTAAACCCGGTGAGGAAGGACTCCCGGCCATGCCGCTCCCGAACCAATTGACCGACATTCACTTCCCCCGACTTCCCCATATCCGTGGCCCGCGCGTCTCCCAAATGCGAATTATGTTCCCAGACCACAATCTTGGCGAGCTGGCCCGTGCGGGCTTCCAGATTGTCTTCCAAAGCCTCCAAGGTGTCGGCCATATGTTGATCCCGCAGGTTCCACGAGGACACCTGCCCCTGGAACATGGTCCGGTAATACCGTTCCGCATCCACCACCAATCTCGCATTCTGCTCCGCGAAGAAGTATTCGTCTTCATCCGCGGGTGAAGAGGCCGCGGGCCGGATATATCGGGAGGCTTTCCGCTGGAGCTCCAGCAATTGTCCCACCGCTTCCCGTTCACAGGAGGGAGACAAGCCCAGGGCGGCCTGATAGCCATAACGTTGGGCATCCGTGGTTCCGGACATGCAGGCATAGCGGTCCCGGGCCCGCCGGGCGCCATCGGGATCCGTTTGATCGAGATAGGCCAGAACCGCGTCGATGGAGGTGTAAAGACTGTAAAGATCCAATCCATAGAATCCCGTCTTGGGCTGGGTCGGCTTGAGGGAATCGTTCCATCGTCTCAGCCAGAACACGAAATCCTGGACCTCCGAGTTCCTCCACATCCATTCCGGAAAGCGCCTGAATCCATCCAAAGGATCCACGCCCTCCCCAAGCCTGCCTTCGCCTTTCACGAAACGGTTCGCCTGATAGGCATCGGGCCAATCCGCCTCCACGGCCACGGCGGTGAATCCCTTCTCCATGATGAGCTTTTGCGTGATACGGGCACGCTCATGATAGAACTCCCGCGTCCCATGGGAGGCTTCGCCGAGCAGGACAAACCGGGCATCGCCGATAGCGTCCAAAAGAAGCCTGTAATCCTCTTGGGTCGTTTTCAATGCATGCGCGGCAGCAGCCAAAGCATCAGCAGCAAGGGCGGTCTCTTTCATAACTTCCCCCTTACTATTAAAATACCCTTGGGGAAAAAATTACGCCATTTAGAGAACGGGGCCGATGCTGAGGTTAGCCTGGTGAACGGAGAATCCCCACTCTGCGAACCGGAGTCGGGCTACCGGAGTTTTGCAGGCGGATGGCCGGAAGGCAGTTGGCGTCCCAATGCGGAACGGTGGGCGCCCTTGCGATCTTAGAATTTGCTTGGATCCGATTGCAGGAAACTATGGGCCGGTTGCACCCGCAATGCGGAAGTCCCGCAGACTTCAAACTGACCCTTACCCTCGATAGGAGTAGTGATAAGCAGGGGCACCCCCTTTTCCTCCACGACATGCCCGTACATATCGGTGATGCGAAAATCGTAGGGCCCCGGTCCCATGCCGCGCTCCATCAGAAAGAAGTTGTACATCTCGCGATGGACGGGCTGATAGATTCCAGCCACAGAAATTTCACAACTTGCAATGGGATAGCGGGAATTACGCACCTGCACGGCGGTCCAAAAGGCGCTTGATCCTTCCATGATATATAAGGAAATTGGCGCCGATACCGGGCAAGGGACAATCCGCCAGCGTATGGGAATGCGCCCGTCCATGGGGTTCCCGATCTTGGGGAAGGCATTAATGGACAAATCCAAATCACCGAATTTGCACTCAGGGCAGAGATCTTCAATGGTGACTACCAGAGTGCCTCGTTCGCCGGTAACCTCCACGCAGGCCCCGCAGGTCGCGGAAGAATCGTACTGCGGCAAGTTCATCGCTGCTGTGTATGCGGGTTCGGGCGGGAACGGGTAGCTGCAATTTCCGCCTCCCGCATAACCGTAGAAGGTGCCTTCACCTGTAAAGTAAACGGGATTGCAAGACTCCGGCCAAGCCAGGCAGCCGAATAGAACCACTTGGCATAGGATCGATCGAACCCATCGGCATGCCAGGTCTGGAAATATTTTCATTCGGTTCTTCTGTATCATGAGATCAGGCGCATCCGGTTAAACCCGTTGGTGGTCATCGGGGAAAGCGTCGCTCAATGTCGACTTGGTTTGCCATGCCACCGTAATTATCACGCCATTCTCAACTCTTCGCCAGAGCCGGAGCCGGAGTCTATACGCCCCCAGCCCCGGAACCCCAAACTCCACTACCGGAAACGGGATAGAGGCAAGCCATTCAGAAACCTATTTTCTGAATAGGGGCATGCCCTTCGTCTTGCTTCTTCGTCTTGCTTAAGAGAGGAGATGGCCGATGAAAAAAATCAGGATGTGGTTCGCAAGACTCGGATGTGCGATCGGTAACGGTTTGCTGGCGGGATTCGCAGGAACCCTAGCCATTACGCTTTCACAAATGGCGGAAATGGCCTTCCGGAAACGAACTCCGAGCCAAACGCCCGCGCAGGCTTTCGCGAAGGTGTTTTCGGTGAGGCCGGAAAACGAAGCGTCCGAGCGGAGGCTGACGCAGTACGTCCACCTCGGCTACGGCACTAGCTGGGGGATTTTCCGGGGTCTGCTGGATATGCTGAGGATACGCCGCCTGGCAGCGACAGGTTTCCATTGGACCGCGGTTCAAACCGTAGCCATGACCGTGCTTCCGGCCCTCAAGGTGACGCCTCCCGTTAAGGAATGGGGTCGGAAGGAAATCGCCGTGGAAATGGCCCATCACCTGGTCTATGCGGGAACTACGGGTCTCGTCTATGAGGCCCTGGCGCTTGGATCTCCCACGCGCACGAAAATAAAAACGAGACCAGGACTTGGGATTTGGTCGGCCGTTTTTCCGGCTGCCGCCTGGGTATTATTCTCAATGCTGGGCAAACGCACGAGGAACCAGGATCGCGCACGATCTTTTGAAGATCAATTTTCCAAAGCAGGCCGGCTTTCCAATTTTCAGAATAAAAAAGGGCGATTTATTGTTCCGGATGTGGTACGCCCAGGGGACCTGACCAGACCTAGGGCCACGCATCCATTTCCATGCGGCCGCCAACGCCTCAACTTGGTGCCCACTAGGTTGATTTCGTCGGCGTTGTTGGGGGATTCACCTCGCCCCAGGCAAGCCAAGGCTTGGTGGGATGCACTCCGATGGAATAAGGGCTGCGGTTCCCCTTGATATAAACTTCCGGGAGCACTTTTTCCGGGTCCCGGTATTGCGAAGCCAAGTCCGTTTTCCCCTGGCCTTGGAACTGGCCCGCCCAATACTCGCCAAAATTCCCTGCCGAATTGGTATAACCCGGGCCGTAAGTCCCGCTACGGACCTTGCGCTGGGTTGTGGCGTTATCGTCGGGATGGATGCGGAAGATGCCACCGCGTAGGCTGGCCGTGTTGGACGGACCCCATTCCTGATTGAGGCCGCTGTCCGTGGCGCTCCATTGGGGTTTCCCTGAACTACATCCGTGGAGACGGATATCTCGGCCACCCCTACCAGCCCGCGGTATCGGACAGAGGGCTGCTCCTGGAACGCGTACCCGATCGCCGCAATTCGGTGTCCGCCACGGCCACCTTCATTCAAGGCTACCAGGTGCGCGAACGTCTCGGCTCCGTCCATGTCTCGGCTCCGTCCATTTCTGCCTGGGAGCTTACTTCGACGATTGGGATTTGGGTTCGCGAACCGCCGAGGTGCAATGGCATCAGTACCTATGGCGCTCGTTGGCCTCCCGGCTGCGCGTTCGCGGCTACCGGCAAACCAGCGCGCTGTTCGCTAAACCTTCTTATACCGGTTTCGAAAAGTATCGCGTTGCGGACTTACGCTATTACGCCTTCCAATCCTTGACCTTGGGCATTCGGCTGTCTGGAGCCTTTCCAGCCTCCTCGCAACCCCTGTTCCCGGACCGCTGGGGCATCTCCTATGATCAAGGATTCCGCGATACGAGAGGCGACGAGAACGATGGGAACCCGTACTAACATTACCAGCTTTTTTCCGCCACGGAATATTATCGCGAAGGGATCTTTATGGCCGGATTGGGTTTCGATTTTTAGGGCGGCCGTCCCAAAGAAAGGGGCTGTCCCAACCGATCCGTCGATTCATACGCCTGGTCCAGGGGCCCCATCGCGGAGCGAACCGGGATTCAATTCCCGCAAGCCGAGCTCCGAAGGAATCCGGTGCGAATGAATACCGATTGCGATTGCTTTCCATCCCTTCGATCCGAAATGAAATTGACGCGCCAAACATAGGCGCCTGTGCCCACTCGGGCTCCGTGGTTATCCCGCGTATTCCAAACCAAAAAGCTGCGCTTTTTGCCGGCCACGCTGCGGTTAAAATTATCCAACTCGCCGCAAGTTCCGAATTGTTGCCGCGA
>DAINDC010000049.1:8854-19882 GCA_036732085.1 Fibrobacterota bacterium
CGTTAACGAAATTACCCAGTTGATCGAAGATGTGGATATCGGCCACATACCCGCCGTCCGAAATCACTTCCAGAATCGAGGTGCAAGGCGGAATGGAACTGCGTTGGGTTTCACTTCCGTTTTCCGCGCCCTGAGCGCAGGTATTCACGGCGTTCGCATCAACCATGCCTTGGACGGGATCAAAACCGAACGGCGGTATCCAGGTATTGTCCGACACTCCTTCATCCATACAGCCTTGGGAGGTGGACGTATTGTCCAAACCCACCACGGGAGGATAGGCCCGCAATTGGCTGATGCGCACGATTTTTTCCGCGCCCTCTATTTTGGCCCCTTTTTTTTCCGGAGGGTTTAAAACCTGGTCGGTGAATTCCCCGGATTTGGAATCCAAATAAATGCAATTCGAAAGCTTGGGCTCCTCATCGGAAGAAGTGTTGTCCAGCAGAATGGAAACCGTGAGGCCATCGTCCGAAAGGGCGGGCACACCTTGAACGGGAACGGGAAGGGCCGCGTTGATATCGCAGCGGGGAGAAAATACCGCTAAACGGGCCCACCGGGCTGGATTGGAAGCGGGCTTCAGTTTTTCCGAAAGGGTCAGGACCAAGGTATCTTGACCAATGCCGCGGCAGTTTCCGCTTACGGACAGCGTTCCGATATTGAAGGGATGCTTGACCGCTTTGAGGATATCCGGGCCTTCATTGTCGACGATGTAAACGAAGCGGGAGGGCTGGCTATTTCTCCATCGATCGCGCGTTCCCACCGCCACCACGACGGCGGATTGTTCCAGGCAAATGGAATCGCCGTTACGGATGGAAAGGCCCGAGACCATGGGATCTCCGCCATCCAGGGAATATTTGATTCGGGAGCTGTCCGTGGACGAGGTTAGGGAAAAACAAAGTCGATGCGCGTAAAGGATCGAATCACCCACGCTGGAACGGATTCCGGCCACTTGGGCCATTTTTTCCAAATGGATGCTGGCGGGCTCGCTGGCGAGCCAATTCTTCTTCGTCGCGACAACCTTGATGTCCCCGGTTCTATCGAGACAAAGCGTATCGCCGCCATGCTTGATAAGGGAGGACGTATCCGGATTTCCGCCATCCAGGGTATAGTGCAAATCGGCGCCGATAACGGCCGATGAAAGCTGCACGCAAACCGAAGGATAAAAAACCGTATCGCCCTTATCGAAGCCCGGCTTGGGAATGGATTCCATCCGGAAATAGTCTCGCCTCACCAAAGCGCTATTCTTCCAATGGGTTTTCTTTCCCATGGCCATGAAGGCCGTGGAACGATCCATGCAAACCGATTTTCCATCCCCGAGGAATGCGGAGGCCGTATCGGGGGAGCCTCCATTAGTGGTCAAATGGATTTCCGCATCGGCGGTGGGAATGTTCCAACGCACGCAAAGCGAATCCTTAAAGTACGTGGAATCGGGAATGTCGGTTATCGGAGCGGCCACGGTTTCCATGCGGAATACCTGCACGACGGCTTCTTCGCTGGTAATCCAGTTCTTCTTCACGGCCACGGCCGTCAGCTTGGCCGATGCATCCAAGCAAAGGGATTCATGATTGGCGATGGAGCGCGAGGACGTATCCGCATCGCCGCCATCGAGGGTGTATTGAATCCTGGCGCCCTCCGTTGCCGAGGTGATGCGAACGCAAAGGGAATCGGAAAAATACGTCGAGTCCGCTTTGTCAAAACCGGGCATCGCGGCCTGTTGCATTCGGATATAGGTCCTTACCACTTCCTCGCTGGTGACCGAATGCATTTTGATGCCTACCGCCCGTAACGTGGCGGTATCCTCCAGGCATACGCGTCCGGCTCCCGGAAAGAAGGCGAGGGCGGTATCGGGTGAACCGCCATTGGTGGTATAGTGGATGGCCGCTCCCACCGTGGCGGTCGATAAATTCACGCAGAGGGAGTCTTTATAATATGTGGAATCGGACTGGTCGGCAATGGGAACTGAAACCGTATCCATCTTTACCAAGGTTAAACGAACTTCCTCGCTTGGAATCCAATTGGGTTTAAGCGCGGCAACGCGGATTTCCCCGCTTCGATCGCGGCAAAGGGATTTTCCATCGGCCAAGATTAACGCGGATGTGTCGGCGCGTCCGCCATCCAGACTGTAGTGGATTTCCGAACCGGGCGTAGGCAAGACGAAACGGATGCATATGGAATCCACGAACCAGGAGGTATCCGGTTTGTCGGCAATCGGCCTCGCCACCTTTTGCATACGAATAAAGTTCCAAGCCACTTCCTTGCTGGTGACCCAGTTGGTTTTTTTGGCTATGGCCCGCACCTTTACGGTATCGTCCACGCATACTCGGCCGTGATCGGAGAAGGCCGCATGGGACGTATCCGGCGAGCCGCCATCCAAGGCATAATGGATTTCCGCGCCAGCCGTAGCCACGGATAAGTTGAGGCACAGCGAATCCCGGAAATAGGTGGAGTCCGCGCGATCCGCAATCGGCGGGGACACGGTATCCATTTTCAAGACATGCAGCCGGATCTCATCGCTGTTTATCCAATGCGGTTTGATCGCTATGGCCCGGATTTCCGAGCTGCGATCCCCGCATAAGGATTTCCCTGCGGCCAAAATCCGGCTTGAGGTATCCGGGGCTCCCCCGTCCAGGGAATAATGGATTTCCGCATCCGGCGTCGAGTCGGTAAGATGAATGCAGAGCGAATCCACAAACCAGGTGGAATCCGGTTTGTCCGCCAAAGGGGCGGCCACCTTTTGCATGCGGATATACGTATAGCTGCGATCGGGACTTTTAATCCAATTCCTTTTTTCCGCATGCACGGTAATCGTGGTGGTATCGTCAAGACAAACCGAATCGCCGTTCGCTCGGATGAAGCTGGAACCCACGGTGCCATTCTTGCCCAGGGCAATATGGATATCCGCTCCGGGGGTAGCCGAGTGGAGTCCCGGGCAAAGGGTTTCCCGGAAATAAGTGGAATCTCCGGGAGCGGCGATTACAACCTGAGCGGTGTCCATCTTGAAAAAATGCGTCACCACCTCACCGCTGGTCATCCAACCCGGCCGAGTGGCCGCTACTTTGAGGATTACGGTCCGATCCACGCAAAGGCTCTGGTTATTCGCCAAGATAAGGGACGACGTATCCGCGCGGCCGCCGTTCAATACATAATGGATGGACGCGCTGTCCGTGGAGGTGGAAAATTGCACGCAAAGCGTATCGACGAAATAGGTGGAATCGGCGCGGTTGGCGATGGGTTTCGCGACCAGGGGACGAAGCGAATAAGAATAGGAAGCCGAGTCGCTGGTGATCCAGTGGTCCTTTTTAACCACGGTGCGCACCGTGACCGAATGCTCCAAGCATAAGGCTGAATCCATAGGCATGGATTTCCCCGATAGCAACGGGTCCGTGCCGTCCAACGAGAACCACAAAGTGGCGCCTTGGGTATTGGTGGAAAAATGCAGGCAAAGGGAATCCCCAAACGGCGTTCCATCGGGAGAATCGGGAACCGCGGGCGATAACGTTTGCATCCGGAAAAGCCGCACCTGGTTTTCATCGCTGCTGATCCAATTCGTTGCCTCGCCGATCATGCGCAAGGTGTCGGACTTGTCAAAGCAAAGCCTGTCGCCGCTGTGGAGGTGGGTTTCCGAGGTATCCGGATTACCTCCATCCAAGGTGTATTGGATATGGGCGTCTGGTGTGGATTCGGTGATGGCGAAACAAATCGAATCGGCGAAATACGTGGAGTCGGCGACTCCCGAGATAGGCACGGCCACCTTTTCCATTTTCAGGTAAAAATACGAAGCGGAGTCGCTGTTTCGCATGCCCGTCTTTTTCCCCATGACCCGAATGGTATCCGACTTATAAAAACAAACCGAACCCCCATTCGGCCTCACTTGGGTTGAGGTATCCGGATTGCCTCCATCCAAGGTATAGTAAGTGGATGCGCCCGCGGTGGCGCTGGTGAAATGCACGCAGAGGCTATCCCGGAAATAGGGCGTCGTTACGCTTGGAAGGGGCACAACCACCTGATCCAATTTTCGGAAGGAAAAAGATTTATCGGCGCTGTTAGTCCATCCCGCCTTCTTTCCAATTGCGCGGAAGGTGGTCGACTTGTCGATGCAGACCATGCCTCCGTTGGCTATAACCCAGGAAGAGGTGTCCGGATTTCCGCCATTGGTGGTGAGGTGGATGGATGCGCCCGTTGATGGAGTGGAGAATCGCACGCATAAGGTATCCCCGAAGACCGAGTCCCTGGCGAGTGCGACGGGATCGGCGACAACGGTATCAGCAGGCACGAATCCTCCATCCTCGATCGACGCGTTCGCTCCGATTGAAACGGCCTGGTGGTCGAGGTTGTATGTCTCGAATATCTGGAACACCTGGCTCACATTCAGGAACTCGGTATGGGTCAGATCCCGATCTACGATGTCTTCGGTGAGGCCGATGGACAATCCGGAAGGGGTTGCGGTGAATTGTCCCTGGATTTGGCCTATGTTTTTTCCCGTGGCCGTTCCGAATGCGGGAAGGAAATCGTAAAAGGACGGACCATGGCCATATTCCGACAGGACGAAAATTCCTCCGCCCTTGTTGAAATAGTCGTCGAACCGGCTGCGTCGTGAATTCAATGTTGTAGAACCGGCCAGACTCACGTAATAATCGAAAGTGCCTACCATGAGGATGTCGAAATGTTGACGATCAAAGGCTAATGTTTCCCAGTTGGTACTATCAAGATCAATGAAGGTCACGGACGGATAATTTTTATAAACCAAAGCCGGAGGGGGATTGTTGCCCAGAAAAGCAATACGCACACCAGCGCAGATGGGAAGCTCAGCGGGACTGGGTGTACGACCAACCGTTAGGTAATTCAGGCCTGCGGAAATGAATTCCACATTTTGATGTAAGTCGGCATCATGGCCGGTAATGAAGACTCTGCCTCCCGGAACCGCCTTGGACGAATCATTTACGAAAACGGTCGTGGCCTGGGAATATCCCACTAAGCCCGAGGCGTCGATTGCCCGGGCCTGAATGCGGTAACGTCCTTTTGGCGCGCCGATCCAAGTAAAGTTATATGGCGAAGTGGGGGCGGATCCGATTAAAACGGAATCACGATAAAATCGAACTTCCGAAATGGTTACGTCCGTAGCAGTAGCTACTGCGGATAATGGAATGGAGCCGCCCGTTGGGTAGGCACTAAAATACGCGGGAGTAGATAGTGTGACTTTTGGTGGTACGGCTAAACGAATCGAAATCGTATCCGGTTTACCTTCGAGCCCCGTATTGTCGACTACTCTTGCGATAATCGTTTGGAGACCCGGACTAGTCGGCGTCCAAGCCAAGGTATAGGGGCCGGGACCGTAGGAGTACCCCAAATAACTGGCCCCGTTGTAAAAGGTGACATAATTTACCGTTCCATCAGGGTCGGATGCATTTGCGGAAATGGCAATCATGTCAGGAAAGGTCGAAACCGAACCGGAAATTGGGGAAGTAATGTGGACCGATGGCGCCATCGAAACATATATGGCTACCACGTTTGAGGTGCCGACATTGCCGTCATTATCAATCGCTTTAGCCGTAATTGAATAGGTTCCGGAGGGAGGACTTATCCAGGTAAAATTGTAAGGCGCGATCGGGTCCTCGCCTAATTTAGTGGACCCATTATAAAACTCCACCTTGGTTACGCTTCCGCCTACATCCGATGCGGAAGCGCTTAGAACGATATTGCCGCCCACAGCAAAGGCCGCGCCGTAAGCGGGTGAAGTCAGCGAAACCGTCGGTGGAGAATAAACCCTGATCGTTACCGGAGCGGAAGTTGTGACCGTGCCGAGATTGTCCCGCGCTTTCGCCGTCAAGGAAAAGGACCCTTCCGCGGAAGGATACCATGAGAACGGGAAAGTGGATGCCGAATATGAAGTCCCGATGTAGGTAGACCCCAGGTAATAGTCGACCTGATACACATATCCGTCCGGATCCGAGGCGTTAACCGAAAGGCTGACATAGCTTCCCAAAGCAATCGACGCTCCAGTAAGTGGGTTCGTGATGGATACCGTCGGCGGAACGCTTGGTGTCACCGCAATAATTTGGGCGAAACTGCTTTCCGTAAAATCCGTGCCGACGGCGCTGACGGCAAAATAATAGGTGGTCAGATTGGTCAAACCCGAGATGGTTCGAACCGTATCGGTCAAAGTAAGCGTCGAGTCCCTCAATGTCATAGTGGATGGCGATGTCCCGACGTAAATCCGATATCGCAACAGGGATTTCAACTTCGATCGATTCCAGGTCAAGTCCACCTTGGAATTCCCGGCGATTCCGGTCAAGCCGGCCGGCGCCGAGGTATCCGGCGCGAAAGTGAGCACCGTATTCGCGGCCGGGAAGGCCGTACCGGAAGCCAAATTGGAAAGCCCGACGATGCGCGAACCGGTGGAACCGTCAATGAAATCCCCCGTTCCCCCTACCCGACCCTTGATACCTACGGAACCGGAGCTACTTGTATTCGCGGTTCCAGATTTTGTCCCGTACAGAAATTGAATTTTATTGGTGGTCTCGAAAAATTTGATTTGGAAATTCAGCTGGCCGTAGGGCGTAAGGTAATAATCCGGATAAGACGAATACTGTATGGTAAAAACTCTATTTGGGGACGTTCCTGTTGTTAACGATTGCACGGATCCGGTAGCATCGAAGGTCAAATTGTCCCACCAAGGCGCGAGCATCGACATTGGAGTAAAATTGGTGAACAAATCCGGATTCGAATTGGACGAATTACCCGTGGTTCCAAACTGGACATTTCCATTTGTGGAGACTTGTACCGTAGTATACGCGATATTGTCGAAGGTGAAGGTGAACGGTAAAGTCACGCCGACCACGGCGTCATCGGCGCTGGGAAAGGTGAGGGCCGTCCCCAAAATGCTCGCATAGGCGGCGGTAGATTTTTGCCAGGTGTAGGACAGCGCATGTACGGGTTTTAACGTGCCGCATAGCGCCATGCACAACCCTACTAATCCGGAAGCAACCCGCTTCACCATGACCTACCTCGCCGTTTCTTGTGCTGAAAGAAGGCTGAAGCCAACCATCCCCGATAAAGTCCCGACCATTAAGGACCCGTTCCCTTCGCCGCCTCGCAGATCCGCCGCCCCTAAGGAGTAACGCCACTCCAAGGACAGCACTCCCAGCTGCCAAACCATTCCTGCGCTTGGCCCATAATCCCAATCCGAATATCCGCTGGCAGGTCCGGCGCCTTTCCAGGATCCCCAATCCTCCTCATTCTCCGCGCCGATGAGAAAAGCCCCATAGCCTCCCAACAAGGCATACAACGGCATTTTCGGCATGCCTTTTCCCAACCGGAGCCTCAGCAAGAGTGGGCATTCCAGATAATCCAGGGTCAAGGTATTGCCATGGTCGGAAAATTCGCGGGCAAACCCCTTCCGAACAAAAAGGAGATCCGTTTCCAATGCCAAGGCCGGACGAAACTGCCAAACGGCTTGTAGACCCGCTTGTAGGTAACTCCATTGATACTGGGAGGGAGGGAGCCCGGCTTCGTCCTGGTAGAAATCGGACAGGTTCACACCGGCTTTTCCGCCCACGGTCAGGGCTTGGGGCACCCACCCTTCCGAACCCGGCCCCGGCTTCACAATCAGGGTCGACTTATGGCTACGGGTGGCGGCTCCCAACCTGTCCGTGACCTCGCAATGATATTGTCCGCTTTCGTAGATGGAAGACGGAACGAAGGTATACGCGGATTGTTTCGCTCCGGATATAGGTTTGTCGTTCTTAAACCATTGGTAGGTCAAAGGCTGCATTCCCTCCGCTTTGACCTTTAAAATGACATCACCCCCTTCCGGCACCGAGGTGTCACCCGGCTGTTGGCGCAATACGGGCGCAGCCGGCTTAACCACTTGGACGCGCATTTCCCCCGTCGGCACCAGGTCCCCATTTTCAAGTTTGGCTTCCGCACGGAATACATGGGTCATGGCATTTTCGAGCGAGGGCGAAAAGCGATACGCCGGGCCTTGCACGTCCGGAACCGGCCGCTCATTCCGGAACCAACTGAACTTGGCATCCAACCCGGGAGGAAACTTCCAACGTAACATCAAGGTGTCTCCGGCCCGCATGCGGGCATTCGCCGGTTTTCCTTCCAGGCGCGGCCATTTGAGATCGCCACGGGCGCGAAAGCCGCCAAGCCGAAGGCTTTGCGTCGCGGCTGAACCGGTGGCGCCGGAGATGTAGAACAATCCTACCCCGGTGATATGCGCCAAGGCGGATGCGCGAGGACCGGCATCTATTTTTTGCGTTGTCAACCAGCTTCCGGTATTCACGGATATGAATGCGCAAGTATCCAGGAATATGGATTGCCCGGCTTTTACCTTTGTTGCCGTTCTTGCCGTGCCCTGATACCCGTATTCCCCTTCATATTTGATGAGGAGAAAGAGCCCGCCCAGGGAATCCTCCATCGACGGATCCATGAGATTATCCCCGATTTCGACGCGGACATGGGAAGCGAAAACCGAATCCATGCGGAAATCGTTACGATAAGCCAAAAAGCAGGAGCGAAAGGAATTATGCAAACGACGCGGCGTGAAGCATAGGCTATTGGCGTCGCGATCGATCTTCAATTGTCCCGTAACAGGCCCGATACCGGGGATATCGGCTTCACGGCCCGGACTGAGAATCCCGTCCCGATAGGCGGCGGCTTGAAAATGCCAAAGCGAATCCGTTGCCGCGCTGAAATCGTCGGCGACCAAGTTTAAAGGCGCAGCTGTGGCGGGCAAGGTCGCATTGAGCAAAACCAAGGTCAAAAAGATCAATGAGCGGAATGCCGCGGATGGCATGGCGGGAAGGTATATTCTAAACTCGAATAAATAAAGGGCCAATAGCGGATAGATCCGCACAAATTTGATTTTTGGATTTTTTCCAAAGACGCTTTTCCGAAGACGCATGTCGATTTTTTGCAAGTCCGTTTATCCTTGTGAATCCTATTTTCATCTGAGCCCATCCTAGAACTGTCGTTCCGACAATTTTCGTGGACAAACATTCCGCGCACCTCCTCGCCCAAGGTCCGCGTGCGGGCACGCTGGACGAGGATGCGATCATGGCGACGCTGCGCCAGATCGCGTTGCTCACTTCCAGCTCCATGCTCGCCATGTCATTCCTGCTTCCCATCGAGTCGATGGACCCTGAGAGCATGATCCCAATTCTTAAGGCGGCAGCTAACGCCTTGGTCAGGAATCAGGGTCCTGTACCTTTGCGTCCCAATCGCCCGTTCCCAGGGAGTATTTGAATCCCGCCCCCGCGAAAAAGGAGGGGGCTACATCCCCAAATCCGCGTCCGTGACCCCGATCAGGCGGACGTCGTCGACCCAGATTTCCAGGGTCGTGTCGACCTTCTTCCCGTAGGATTGGCCGTTGATGAATTCAAGGGAGATGATTTTCTTGCGGACATCCGCCCAAGTAAGCCTTTCCGTTTCCTGCTTGGAGGAGCGTTTGGGCGCCAAGGTCTCCGCGGGGATGACATAGGTTTCCCAATCCGTTTTCGGGCGGAACGCGTAGCTCATATGCCCCCAGTTCTCCACCGTATCCGTATAGATAGAGTCGGAAACCACCTGCATCATCCATTCCCCCCGGCCCTTGGCGCGGAACTGGATGGCGGTCACTTTGGTCAGGTCGGCGTAGGTGGAATCCCATCCGCCGAGGATACCGGCCCCGAATCCGAAATAGGGGTAATTCCCTCCCAGCAAATGCGCTTGGACGTGCAGTCCTTTGCCTTGGGCGCCCCAGGGGATCACCGCGGATCCGAAGTTGCGCGTGGCGCCGGAGTCCACTTCTTGGTAGGTATGCAGGCGAGTTCCATCCTCCGCCAGCACTTGGCTACTGTCCGACGTGAAGACGTACCAATTCGCCGCGCGATTGGTCAGGGGGATGCCTTTGTGTTCCCGCCACCGGCGCGCCGAAGCGGGCAGGAGGGGCAGGCTATCCTCGAAATCTTCCCAGGTCACGTAGGTGGAAACGTCGATGGGTTTGGAGGCGCCCAGGATGGAGTCGAGCAGGGGGTTTTGCCCATGGCGCAGAAGCGCGCTTAGCAAATAGCTTTTCCAGACGTCCGTGGTGTCGTTCATGATCCCGAAGTCCGAGCTGAAATTCCATAGCGCCCAGCTGATCTTCAAGGTGTCGAGTTTCCGCGTCAGGTATTCCGTCCATAGGGCACGGGAGACGGAATCGGCCTTATGATAGGTGCCGAATTCCCCCATGAAGACGGGCCGATCGTGCTCGGCGGCCCAACCGCGGACGAAATCCAGATCCAGATCCATGGCCGCTCGCTGCGCCGGCGTGGCCCGCCAGGGGGTGCCCAACCATTGATTCGCGCCGACTTCGAAATCGGCGCCTTGGTGGGTGAACGCATGCGGTTCGTAATAATGCACCGTAACAATCAGGTTACTGTCGGCGGGAAGTTGCAGGGTTCCCAAGCCGCTCGTGCCGCCCCAAGGCGAGGTGCCCACCACCAAAGTGCGTCCCGGCTGCAGGACGCGGATGGTGTCGATGGCCTGGGCCAGGATTTGGTTCCACGTCGCGGCATCCATATTGTCCTGCGGTTCATTCAGCAATTCGAACAACAGCTCCGGCGGCGAGTCGTGGAAGCGCGCGCAGATCTGTTTCCACATGGACAGGAAGCGCGGCGACTGTTCCTTGGGATGGGCCATCAGGGAATCGTAATGGTGCATGTCCAGCACCACTTTCAAATGGGCGCCCAAGGCCTGGTTCACAGCCCAAGCCACGCGCTCCATGAAGGCCGAATCGATGGTGAAAGGGCTTTCGGCCAGCGCATGCGCGGAAAAGCGCGCCGGAATCCGGACCATGGTGAAGCCGGAATCGGCGATCCAGCGAAAGTATTCCGCCTTGAGGGTCACGCCCCAGGCCCCTTCCTCGGGGAAGGCGTCCAAGGCATTGCCGAGATTGACCCCGTGGCCCAAGGAAGCGTTCAGGGTCTTGGCGGATGGAAAGTCGGCCTGGAACCTGGGCGGCTCGGGGGACGTGCCGCCACGGTCGCAACCTACGAGGGCAAGGGC
>DAINDC010000050.1:0-637 GCA_036732085.1 Fibrobacterota bacterium
TCCAAGGTAAATCTACCTGAAGGTTGTGTCCGGTGTCAGGTGGACAGTTCAAATCGACGCTCGCAAGGTTGCCCGCCTCCTCCGCTTCCAGTTGCCGGAGTGCGGCTTCCAGATCCTGGGTCCGGCCTTGCCGGAGCATGTCCACCTTGGCCAGGGCCGCTTCCCAGTTGATAGTGCGCTTGATATAATCGGCGCGCTGCTGGATGCGTTCCATCTCGTCGGGAAAGAGTTTCTTGGCCTTGGTCAGGATATGTTCGCGCACCCCTATTTTTCCGAAGTCGTGCAGGAGCGCGGCATAGCGGATTTCCCGCAGCTGCGGTTCACTCAGGCGGGCATCCCGGTACTTGCCGGTTGTCTGTCGTCCCACGCATTCCGCCAGGCGGATGGTATAGGCCGCGACGCGGTGGGAATGGCCGGAGGTGGTGGGGTCCCGGGATTCAATCGCGGTCACGCTGGCATTGATGAAACCCTCGAACAACCTTTGGATGTCGAGCTCGTATTGGGCGTTCAGCAAGGCCACGGAAGCCTGCGAGGCCAGGGAGAGGGAGAGGTTCACGTCTTCCTGCCGGAAAGGCGTCACCTGCTCGTCGGCGGCTTCGAGGGAAGTGATGGGCCGGGTGCGATAGCGGCATTTGTT
>DAINDC010000050.1:647-2000 GCA_036732085.1 Fibrobacterota bacterium
CGGCAAGGTCAACATGGAACGCGTCCGATATCCGGAGGTCCGATCGAAGCCCGAATTATGGCGGAACTCGGCGATGGGATCGATGGCATAGACATCGGGGATATTGAGCGGTTTGCCCTCCAGGATGGTATATCCGATGATGGAAGATTTGGAAGGCGCCACCACCACTTCCGAGAAGTCGAAGGCCACCGAGGCGTTGCGTGTCAGCTTGAATCGGATTTGTTTATCGGCCCAGTAATTTCTGGAAACCTCCGGGCTTCCGGCATTCGGTTCCACCAGGGCATTTGGTTCTATCAAGTCTTTCGGTTCCACCAGGTAAAGGCATCCGGCATCGCTCCCCGTAAGCTCCATGGCTTTTTCGAGGATGAGGTTGAGCAAGGTGGACAGGTTCTTTTCGGAAATCAAGGCCACGCCGATTTGATTCAGTTGCCGGTTGCGGGTCTCGGTGATGGCATTGGTATTGTGGAGCATCAGGCATTGCTCCTTGAGTTCCAACAGTCTCTGCATATGGTTGCAGGCTAGGCCGATTTCAGCCGCGGTGGGATTGGCCGATAAGCGGATGTCCACCCAGGCGGGCGGGGCCAGGACATCGGACTCGGAGGATTCCCACAGCATGACGCCGACATGTTGGAAGAGGAATTCGTAGTCTATGCCCGCTTCCAAGTATTCCCGCGTGATCACCAGGATGCTGAAGGGAAAGATGTCCTTCAGGGATTTTGAGGGCCGACTCTCAAGTCTGCGGCCGGAGGGCAACTTTTCGGGGAATTCGAGGGGCGTGAAATTATGGACGGAAATGGGCGGCAAATCGGATTCGCGTTCGCCTTTGGCGTTTTGGGAATAGTAGCGGGCCACGCCTGATTATACCCCAACTTCATGCCCGCTTTCAGCTTTGTTTCAGGTGGTGAGGGCTGGCAGGGTAGGTTCAAGGTCAATAAAGGCGGCTTTGAAGCTGGGAAACCGGGTTGGGACTGGGCTTTCGCGGGCCGGAATTACCGGATCTCAACAAGGGCATGTCCAGCCAGGCGCATCCGCCCCAAAAGACTTTATCTTTCGGCAAAACTATTTTAAACTATAGTCCTATGAGAATTCGGGTTCGAGGCGGCTAACGGCAGTATGAAATACGGCATCTACTCCGATATTCACAGCAATCTCGAAGCCCTCGAAAGGGTCCTCGAGACCATGGAAACCATGGGCGTGGAACGCCGCATCTGCCTCGGAGACGCGGTCGGTTACGGTGCCAATCCCAACGAATGCGTCAATCTCATCAAGAATGTCAGCGCCGTGACCTTGCTCGGGAATCACGATTCCGTCGCCCTCGGCAATGCCGAAGTCGAGCGACCAGCCGTCGGGCGA
>DAINDC010000050.1:2010-12973 GCA_036732085.1 Fibrobacterota bacterium
CTGGACAAGCTCCCCTATGTGGTCGACGAGCCGCCGCTCACCTTCGTGCATGCCAGCCCGCGTTCACCCGTCGACTGGTATTACATCACCAGCTTCGATGATGCCATCGATGCCTTCTCCTTCTTCAGCGAGAAGATCTGCTTCGTGGGGCATACGCATATCCCTTCCATCGTGGTGATGGAAAACGAGCAAAGCTTCTGGGTGTCCGAAACCCTTTCGCATAAGCTGCTGCCCAACCAGCGCATCCTCGTCAATGTGGGCAGCGTGGGCCAGCCCCGCGATCGGGTTCCGCAGGCGAGCTGGTGCCTGTGCGATACCACCGCCATGTCGGTGGAAATCGTGCGCGTCAATTACGATATCCCCCGGACCCAGGAGCGCATGCGCCGTCTGGGCTTCGCCGAGTTCCTGATCAACCGTTTGGCCGAAGGCCGATAGACCTCCTCAAAAAATAATTTACGATCGATTGCTCCAAGCTCTAGGTCGTTGATTCCAAAGCTTCTAACCCGCTTCACATAAAGCCGCCAGGCCGCTCCCCATGGGCCTTCCCGAGCTTTGGCATGGCTCCGCACGGGCGATGCGTTTTATAATTTTCCCTCCCCCATGAACGGCCGCCTCGAAGCATGAACAACAATCCCAAGCCCTCCAAGGCCAAGGCCGGCGCCACCCGGAAGTCCCCGCCTCTCGATGCCAAAGCCAAGGCCGCTCATGTCTCGCGAGCCCTGCACAATGCCTGCGTCAAGTTATTGGAGGGGCTGAACGGAGAACAGGCCTCGGCCGCCATCGCACCACCCGGTCCGATTCTGGTCCTGGCCGGCGCCGGTTCCGGGAAGACGCGCGTACTCGTCACGCGCATCGTGCATCTGATCGCCACTGCGGGAGCGACTCCGGAATCCATAGTCGCCTTGACCTTCAGCAACCGGGCGGCTAGGGAAATGGAGGTCCGCCTCAAGTCCTACGCCGGCAAGGCCACGGAGGATGTCTCCATCAGCACCTTCCATTCCTTGGGGCTGCGGATGGTCCGGGAATATGCCCTGGAATTGGGCCTCGCGAAGGACCCGGGCATCCTGGACGTGCATTCCCGACTGTCCCTGCTCGTCACCCAGGCCGGCAAGCACGGGGCCCGGAACAAGAAATTCGATCCGGCCGATCTGTCCACGGTGCTGTCCCAGCTGAAGGAAAAGGGCGTCACTCCCGAAGACTGCCCGGTGGATACGGAATATGGCCTGCGCCTGCCGCGCATCTACAAGAGCTACGAGAAGGCCAAGCGCGATGCGAACCTGGTGGACTTCGAGGATCTGATCCGGATGCCCATCCGGCTCATGCACGGGCGGCCGGATATCCGCATGGCCTTGCAGGCGCGCTGGCGTCATTTCCTGGTGGACGAATTCCAGGATACCAACGGCGCGCAGTTGGAAATGCTGCGCCTGATGGTGGGAGTGGGCGGGAGCGTCTTCGTGGTCGGCGACGACGATCAGAGCATCTACGGCTGGCGCGGCGCGGAGGTGCGCAACCTGCTGGACTTCGAGATGCATTTTCCCGGCGCGCTGGTGGTCAAGCTCCAGCAGAATTACCGATCGAGCGGCAATATCATCGGCGCTTCCAATGCCGTCATCCACAAGAATACCTTGCGCAGGCCTAAGGAGGTTTTCACCGCCAAGGATGCGGGCGAGCCCTTGTACCACCATGTCGCCGAGGATGAAAAAGGCGAGATGGACTGGCTGATTAACCGGCTCAAGGAACTGAACCGGTTGGAAAACCTGGATTGGCGCCAGATGGCCGTGCTGGTGCGGACCAATATCCAACTGCGCGAGATCATGGACGAGTTCATCGTCACCGGCATCCCTTTCGCCGTGAAGGGCGCGAACAACCTGCTCGAGCGGTCCGAGGTTCAAATCGTCCTCGCCTATGCCAAGCTGATGGCCAATCCGCAGGATGAGATGTCGCTCGCCAAGGTCCTGCGTTTCCCCAAGCGCGCCATCCCCAAGGACGTCCTGGACGTCATGCCCCGTTCCGAGGCTCCCGTGCTCACCTGCTTGCGCGAGCATTGCCTGTCCCTGGGCCATCCCTGGACGGTGCAGGCCCTGGAGCTGATTGACACGATAGAAGCGCGGGGCCGGGAAATCCGCGATGGGGCCTTCTATGCGCCCCTGGCCGCCTTGCTCCAATATGCCGGGGTCCTGGAGGCCTTCGAGGCCGGCAGCCGCAAGCGCGATAGGGTGGAACAATTCCTGCGCCTTTTTCAGAATCATGAGGAGCGGAATCCCACCGCGCGTTTGGCCGAGGTCCTGAACGCCTTGGCCTTGGACACCCAAAACGATGACGATCAGGAAGAGAAGCCCGGCGTGCGCCTGATGACGGTGCATGCGGCCAAGGGTCTGGAGTTCCATTCCGTCTTCATGCCCCAACTCGACGACGATACCTTTCCGGCCAAGCCCAATCATTCCGATACCGGCATCGAGGAGGAGCGCCGGCTTTTCTATGTGGCCCTGACCCGCGCCAAGCGCCGCCTGTTCCTCTCATGGCCCGCCACCAAGCTCTATTACCGCGTCATCCGGGACGTCATGCCCTCCCGTTTCCTTTTTGAAATCCCGGAAGACCGCTGGGACGGGCCTTTGGGGAAGAAGGACAAGGAGGATAAGAAAGAGTTCCTCGATAATTTCTTCGCTTCCCTCCGCCTCAATTTTTCCGACGAGCAGGTCTGAGGCCTTTAGGCGTAGGCCTGGGCTATGCCGCGGGTCCGCGCTTGGGCACGGGCCGCGCAGGAGCGCGGGGTCGCGCTTGGGCGCGACGGGGATTATGCCTAACTTTGGCAGGTTCACAGTCTTGAGGTTGGTTTTGGGAAATCCACGGCGATGAAAATCCGTCTCATCTGCGTCGGCAAGCTGGCCAATGCCCCGCTCAAAGCCCTGGCCGAAGATTACCGTAAAAGGCTGACGAGGCTTTGCGATCTGGAAATCATCGAGCTGAAGGATGGGGACGATAAGGACGGAGCCCAGCGCCTGGCGCGGGAAGCCGAGAGAATACGTGCGGCCGCGGAACCGCTTTCGGAATGCGTGCTTTGGGACGAAACCGGGGAGGCCCAGGGTTCGCGGGAGTTCAGCCGCTTCATCGACAAACTGGAAAACAATTCCGCGAAGCGCCTAACCATGATCATCGGATCCTCCCACGGGATCGCGGACGAACTGAAATCCGCCCTTCCGCGCAAGCTGCAGCTCAGCCGATTCACCCTGACGCATGAATGGGCCCGCGCCCTGGTGCTAGAGCAGATCTACCGGGCGTTTTGCATCAAACGAAACCTTCCTTACCATCACTAGCGGCCCCATGAACCAGAAGACCGATGCCTCCAAGGGAAACCGCGCCGCGACGACCTACCTATTGCGCGAGCTCGCCGTACCCGTCGCCGATCACGAACCGGATCTGGCCGCCGCGGTGGCCAGCTTCCTGCGGGTGAAAAAAAACCTGATCTCGGGCGTAAGGATACTCCGCAAGTCCCTCGACTCGCGCCGGCGCAACCAACCCTTATGGCGTTATACCCTCGAGTTCGACTTCAAAGGAACCCTGTCGCATCCGAAGGCGGTTCCCGCCGGATTGTCAACCGCTTCCATCAGTAACGCGCAAGGTACCTCCTCTCCAAGCGCCCGGGCCGCCGCCGGGGAATCGGCTCCGACCCCGGCCTACCGCGCCTCGGGCGACAAGGTGGCGGTCATCGGCTGCGGGCCCGCGGGCATGGCGGCCGCCATGGGCTTGGCCCGCAAGGGATACCGGGTCCAGGTTTTCGAACAGGGCAGCGACGTGGGCAACCGCTTCCGGGACATCCGCCAGTTCATGAAGGGCGACAAGTTCAATCCGCATTCGAACATCCTTTTCGGCGAAGGCGGAGCCGGCACCTTTTCGGACGGCAAGCTCACCTGCCGCACGCGCACGCCGCAAACCGAGGCTTTCCTGCGCGAGCTGGTGGCCAGTGGCGCCGAGGAAGATATCGTCTACCTCTCGCATCCGCATATCGGCACCGACAAGTTGCAATTCGTCATCAAGGGTTTCCGCGAGCGCTGCGAGGCCGAAGGCTGCCGCTTCCGCTTCAATACTCCCGTGACCGATATCCTGGTCAAGCAGGGGCGGGTCGCGGGCGTGAGGGTGGACGGCGCGGAGGAAGGGTTCGATGCGGTGGTCCTGGCGGCCGGGCATTCGTCGCTACCGCTGTACCGCAAGCTCAAGGAGTTGGGCGTGGCCATGGATCGCAAGCCTTTCTCGGTGGGCGTGCGCGTGGAACACCCGCAGGATATGGTCAACCGCCGGCAACTGGGGGACAAGGTCGATTCGCACCTGACCGGCGCCGCCGAATATTACCTGACCTTCAACGCCCAGGCGGAGGGGCTCTGCGCCTATTCGTTCTGCATGTGCCCGGGCGGGGTGGTGGTTCCCTGCGCCGACGCCCAGGACGGGCTCTTCACCAACGGCATGAGCTATTCCAACCGCGCCGGCGCCTTCGCCAATTCGGCCGTGGTGGTACCCGTAACTCCCGTGGAACTCCCCGGCGGCGACATTCTCGCCGGCCTCGACTTCATCCGCGACCTGGAGGTCAAGGCTTTCGCCATGGGCGGAGGCGGCTTCACCTTCCCGGCGCAAACCATCCGGGCCTTCATGGAAGGGCGGGTTGACGAAGGTCCGATTCCCGCCACTTCCTTCACCAAACCCCTGAAGTGGTGCGACTTCCGCGAGCTCTTCCCGGCCAAGATCGCCCTCGCCCTACAGGAATCCTTCCGCAACTTCGATCAGAAGATGCCGGGCTTCATCTCCCAGGGCCTGATTATCGGCCCCGAATCGCGCACCTCCTCGCCGGTCCGCATCCTGCGCGATCCCGTAACCTTGGAGTCAACCTCGACTCCCGGCCTGTTCCCCTTGGGTGAAGGCGCCGGTTATTCCGGCGGCATCGTCTCTTCCGGCGCCGATGGGATCCGTCTGGCGGAAGCCTGGGAAAGCCGGAAAGTAGCGGACCCCGTTCCCTCGGCCGGAAGTTCCGCTTCCTGAATCCGCCATGCTGGTAGAGGTCAAGGTCGGCCGCAACGATGCGGGGCAGAGGGCGGAGCGGTATCTCCGCAAGCATTTCTTCCAGATGAGCCTGGACCGCCTGCAATCCCTGTTCCGCCGCAAGGAAATCAAGATCGCACGCAAGCCCATCCCGCGCAGCCACTTGCTCGTTGAAGGCGATGTCATCCAGATTTACGGATTGAAGGAAGAGGAAACCAAACCATCGGTCGGGGGATCCGCTTCCAGCGAATCCGGAGAAGGTATATCCGGAGCCGCTTCCGTCTTCACCATCCCCATCCTCCATGAAGACGCGGACATCCTGGTCTTGGACAAGCCCGCCAACCTGGCCGTGCATCCGTGGACGGGCATCGCCACCGGCGATTCTTTGATCGAAAAGGTCTGGGGCTATCTGGCCGCCGATCGCAACGAAGGGGAACTTTTCCAACCCGCTCTGGTGCATCGATTGGACAAGGATACTTCCGGGGTCATCATGGTGGCCAAGTCCGGCAATAGTCTGCGCCGGCTTACCGCCGCCTTGCGCGACGGAGGGTTCACCAAACGTTACCTCGCCTTGGTGGAAGGCGTGCCGCAACCGCCTACGGGAGAGATTTCCGGGCTTTTGCAACGCGTGGACAGCCGCGCCGGCGGGGCGAAATCGGAAGTGTCGGAAGACGATGGTAAATGGTCCGTTACACGATATAAAACGGTGAAAGACTTCGGGAAATTCAGCCTCCTGGGTGTTATTATTGAAACCGGTAGAATGCATCAGATCAGGGCACACTTGGCGCATATGGGGCATCCGCTCGCGGGCGATCCGCGCTATGGATCCTTCGAGAGGAATCGCGCCTATCGGAAGGAGCTCGGCCTGAAACGCACCTTCCTGCATGCCGCGGATCTCGAGGTGGATCTCGGCAAAGGCGGCAAGCTCGCTTTCCACGCCCCGCTCCCCAAGGATTTGTCCAAGGTGCTGGAACGCCTGGAACCACGGGCTTCCGAATCTCCATGAATCCGAATTTCGCGGCGGCCTCACTGACGGCGGTCCAGGTCGGCGGTCGACTGGGCAAGTACGTGATCCTGTCCGAACTCGGCCGCGGCGGCATGGCCGTGGTCTTCAAGGCCCATCAGCCCGATCTCGATCGCCTCGTCGCCATCAAGGTCCTGTTCGGCGCCGTCCTGCAGCAGCGCTTCATCGAACGCTTCCAGGCGGAGGCGCGCGCGGTGGCCAAGATGAACCATCCGAACGTCATCCGGATTTTCGAGGTGGGCGAGCAGAGCGGCATCCATTACCTGGTGATGGAATATATCCAGGGCATGGATCTCCTGGCCTACCTCCACGAGAAGAAGCCGAGCTTCAACGAGGTGGTCGAGATCGTGAACCAAATCGCCGAAGCCCTGGCCTATTGCCATCGCCAAGGCATCATCCACCGCGACCTGAAACCCACCAATATCCTGATGCGCGGCACCACGCCCATCGTCATCGACTTCGGCCTGGCCAAGGCCGTGGATCCCAACCTCAACGTGACCCTTACGCTCTCCGGCGAGGTGGTGGGCTCGCCCGCCTATATGTCCCCGGAGCAGGCGCAAGGCCAGAGCGTAGGCACGCATTCCGATATCTGCTCGCTCGGCATCATCATGTACGAGCTCATCTCCTTCAAGAACCCTTTCCTGGATCCGCGCTCCCTGCATCAGACCGCGCTCAATTCCATCAAGGCGGAGCCGGTGCCGCTGCGGTATATGTCGCCGTGGCTGGACGCGGATTTCGCCGCCATCGTGAATACCTGCATGGCCAAGGAACTCCGGGATCGTTACCAGTCCATCGAGCTGGTGCTCAAGGATCTTTATTCCTACCGCAACGGCCTGCCCATCATGGCCAAGCCGCCCAGCACCTTGAACCTGGCCTGGCGCTTCATCAAGGCCAATCCCATCCTGTATCTGGGAGCGGGCTTTCTGATGGTGATGGCGGCTCTCATCTTCGGCTTCATCAGCATCCAGGAGGAGAGCAAGAAAGCGCCCTGGGGCCTGGTCCAGGAAGAGACCTTCAACAAGATCGACTCCTCGCTGAAGTTCCAATCCTATGATCGCGTGGGCAATGCCTGGTTGCCTTCCGAGTCCTGGAAAATCGCGCGCGGCCGCCTGGAGGCCTTCTCATCGGGCCAATCGTTCGCGGTCGCCAGCCAGGAGTTCTTCGGGGACCTCAAGATCGAATTCACGGTCAAGGGATTGAACGGGAGCAATAACGATTTCAACTGCTTCCTGTTCGGGGCCACGCCGGAGGATGCGTTCCGATTCTCCTTGGGCGAATGGGGCAACTCGTCGGCCAATATCGAATACGGTCCCTTCTCGCGCTACGACTTCAACGCCGCGCCCGTCAAACTCAATGGCGGGATCACCTACAAGGTGACCATCATCAAGGAGGACGGCCTTCTCCAACTGCTCCTCAACGACGTACCCTTGGTCCACAAGTACTACACCTTGCCGGTCAAGGTGGAACATAGCAGCAAATTCGGCTTCTATACCTGGAACTCCAGCCTGGCCATCGATGATCTCCGCATCTACAAGAAGGCCGTGGCGCTTTCGGCCAAGCCCACGGTGGTGGCCGATGCCTATCTGGAGGAAGGCTTCGTCACCAACAGCATCCCCGCCTACAAGCATGTGATCGAGGCCTACCCCAACCGGAACATCAGCTTCGAGGCCCATATGAAGATGGGCGAGGCGCAGATGGTGCTCAAGAATTACAGCCAGGCGATCCAGAACCTGACCCTGGCCGCCAGCAATTCCAAGGATTCCAAAATCATTCCCGAGGCCCTGTTCCAATTGGCCCAATGCTATTTCGATCTGGGCAAGGCGAGCTCGGGTTATGACAAGCTCAAGCTCCTGCCCGCGGCCTATCCGGAATCCCATTTCAATGACGTGGTGGTGCAGTCCCGGGTGGAGGCGATTTACCAATGCCTGAACGGCGGCGAGAACACGGACCTCTGCGCGGCCCGCATGGTCGACGAATTCCGCTTTCTGATCCAGTTCGAGGACACGCGCCGCACCGTCTTCGGCAAGTATTATATCGATCTGTCCGAGGTATTCCGCAAGCTCGGGCAGCCGGAGCCCATGCAGAACGCGCAGCACCTGTTGACCTATTTCCAGGAGAACGAGGACATCACCTGCGCGCTGCGCCTGATGCTGGCTCGCTATTATATCGGGATGCGGGATGTGGCCCGGGCCAACTCCATGCTGGAGGCGGCGCCCCAGGGCGACAATGTGGCCCGCGACCTCAAGGCCGAACGCGACTTCCTCACCGCCCAGATGGCCTTCATGGACGGCAAGAATTCCCAAGCCGCCGAGCTTTACGACCGGACCTATCGCCAGTTCGCCAACACCAATGGCATGGCCTTCAAGTGCATGCTCCATTCCCTGGTCATCAAGGCCCTGGTGGACATCCCCGTCCTGGCCGTCGATCGCAAGCTCTATCTCAATGAAGCCGTCTCGCGCAAGGAAAGGATGCAGCTCGCCTACCTGGCCGATAAGATCCCGGAGGATTATTTCCGCCGGGGAGTGCCCGCGGGCATCGGTCCCTACGCATCCCTGGAGGATGCGCTCGTTTACTTCGTCAAGATCGACTCCGGCGACGGGCCGGCCAAGGCCGCGGCCTATCTGGAAGCCGCCTTGCCCCACTTTTCGCCGTCCACCTTCGAGTACCGCTACCTGGAATTCTTGCTCAAGCGCTACAAAGAGGAAAAAAGGGTCTGATTCGGAATTACTTTTCCAGCATGCTCCGACTTTCCCTGGTTCTCATCGCCGCCCTGCTCGCCGTTTCCTGCGAGTTCAAATCCTACCGGGCCGTCTACAGCTTCGATCCGGCCGTAACCTACACGCTACGTTACTCCTCCAGCCTGAAGGCCTCCACCGAAGCCCCCGGCGCGAAGGGCAAATATGCCGCGGATGCCGACGCCGTCTTTTCCGCCAAGGGGGTTCTCGACACCTCCAAGGGGCAGTTCAATCTCAGTTTCACCATGGACAGCCTGCGGTACCAGAGCTCGGAACGCGCTCCGGAAGAGGACGCCTATATGGTCGGCCGCCTGCGGAAATACCGCGCCCGGATGGCGCTCTCCCGCACCGGCCAGGCCCTGTCGCTGGAGGAAGAGCCGGGCCTGCCCCCCGTGGAATTCTCGACGCTCAATTTCGGCCGCCTTCTGATTTACGGCTTCCCCTCCTTTCCGGATGCGGACCTGAAAAAAGGCGCCCGCTGGGAATTGCGCCAGTCCCTGCTCGACAAGTTCCACCCCGAGTCCCAGCTCATCAAGCGCTTCCGGCTCGCTTCCGTGCGCGAGACGCCCCATGGCCGGATTGCCGTCTGCGAAGCAAATATCGAGGTCTTGCTCGATGAGGAATTGGGCGCCGTGCATCCCAATCCCGCCCACCCGGCCAAATCCTCGGATAAGCCTGAGCCCATCCAGGACACGGTCCCGGGAGGAGCGGTCGTTCCCTTGCCGAATGCCACCTTGGCCGGCAAGGGGAAGATGGAATTCAACCTGGATACCGGCCGCCCCATTTCCACCGAGTTGGAACTGGAGGGCGTTTTTCTCACCCAGCCGAACGGTTCCCAGGAAAAACCAGGGGATTCAGGCTCGGTCGCGCCGCTGAGGGTCCGGTTGCAGGAGCATTTCAGCCTGCATTTTTCTGAATAACGGGCTCGGTGCCACTGCGGCTCCATGCTCGCTGGGACCGGCAGCCTCCTCATCTTTGGCTGCTCTCGAAAACAGGGGTTGGTTTTTAGGGGACTTGGGGCCTGCATGGCCCTTTTGGAGGCGGGGGAGAGGCCTCGCCGAGGGGAGGACAAGCCTCGCGCCCATGCTGGACCGGCAGCCGATTATCTAATATATTTGGACGCCTATTGAGCCACCGATTGATCCAGAGTTACACGGCGTTCACCGCCAAGGACTGGCAGCAGACGCCGGTTTCCGGATCCGATCCCCGCAATGTTCTGGGATTCGTGGCCAATCTCACCGACCCCAACCATACTATCCTGTTGCGGGCTCTCCTCGATCGGGAGCATCTCGCGCGCAAGCAGGAAGCCGCCAAGCGGGCCGAGGCCGGCGCCGGGGCCGATGCAATACCCCTGGGTTTACCCGGTTTGTCAGGAGGACCCACCGCCTATGTGCTGGCCCAGGAACGCCTGGAATGGGTCAAGGAGGAGACGGCGCTTAAGTTCGTCGAGTTCCGGGACAAATGGAGAAAACGGTTGGCCTTCATCCAGCTCCATCCCTTCCTGCAACGGAACCAATGGTATCTCCAGAGCATCGGCGGCATCGCGATTACCGGCAAGGGCACGCGCAAGGAAAGCAAGATGCTTTACCTGCAGACCTTGCACGATATGGCCTCGGACGGGGAACGCCAGGTTTCCTCCATGAGCGGCCATCTGTTCCGACTGCAAGGCGAGATCGCCTCGGTATGGCATCGCGAAGCCGTGACCGACGATCGCAGCCGGCTCCTGCCCGTTCTGGAAGAGGCCCTGCGCGCGGGCGAAGCGGATTTGTTCAAGAAGGTGCGGCTTTCCCTCGGCGATCTGGCGATGGAAACCTTCACCGAGCGGGTGGTCAAATGGGAAAAGCGCGTCTATTCCACGGACGAGGAATTGTTCCGGAATATCGCCTGGCCCTGGTATCATCCACGTTACCGTAGCGGATTCGAGGGCTTCATGGAAGCCTTCGCCGATCTCGCCGAAGCGGTCAGCGAGGCCATGATAAGGCATTACGAGGGGAAATGGGACCTGTTCCTGCGCGGACTGGCCCCGGAAACGTCATTGGGAGAAAGCATTCATGTCTAAACGGAAAAATTACGGAACCCTCTTCCTCGCCGCCATCCTGGTGCTGGGCGTATTCCTCCTGGTCGGTTCCTTCTATTGGATGGCGGACAAGTCCAATATGCTGCTCGCCGTCTTCGT
>DAINDC010000050.1:12983-18584 GCA_036732085.1 Fibrobacterota bacterium
CCCGGTCCGGTGTCTTCCACGCGGAGAAGGACCTCGCCGTCTTCGTCCTCATCCTCTATGGCGTGGGCCAATGGATGACCGTGGTCTATTGGCAGAATATCCAGAACGATTGGGAGTCCACGGGCGAGGTCCTGGGGCGGCTGCAACAGGCCGTAAGCGATATTCCGGCCGCGCTGGATTCCAACCTCAAGGCCATCGCGCAAAAGCTCTCCGAGGGCCAGCAGCAGGCCCTTTCGAAATTGCAAAGCGAAGTCAGCGAAGGCGCGCGCCAGACTTTGGAAAAGGGCGCGGCCATGATCGGGGAGAGCATCTCCAAGAATTTCCAGGCGCCGGTCGGATCGTTGAACTCGCTGCTCATTTCCTTCACGGAGAAAACCGGGGAGCAGGCCGTCCTCCTCAAGTCTTTGGTGGAGGATGCCCGCAAGGATTCCCAGCAATCCGTGGAACAGGGCGCGGCTCTGGTTTCCCAAAGCCTCGACAAGAATCTGCGCGCCCCCTTGGCTTCGATGGAAGCCTCCCTTACCGCCTGGCGCGCTCAGGCCGATGCCCAAGCCCAGGCCGCGCGCGCCTTCGGCGAAGAGATGCGGAAGGCCCAGGCCGAATGGACGATCAAGGCCCAGTCCTTGGCCGACGGCTTGACCGCCGAACTCCAGTCCCTGGCCGCCGCCGGCGCCCAGGCCAATGAAAAGACCCGGGCTGCCTGGGTGGACAATGCTTCGGAAATCCAGGCCGGTTGGTCGTCAAGCGTCGCCGAATTGCAAGCCGGATGGGAAGCGCGCATCCGCGGCATGCAGGACAACCTGGTCGGAGCGGTATCCATGGAAAGCGAAAAGCTGGGGTCGTCCCTGGCCGCCGGCGCGGACGCGCTGATCGCCAAGGTCGAGAGCCTGCAATCGTCCCAGTCCGAAAGCCAAAGCGAGATCCTGGATCGCGCCCTGGCCGGATTGGAAGCCCAAAGCCGTTCCCTGGCCGATGCCTCCGCATCCTTCGAAGACGGCCTCCAGCGCATGCGCGAAGCTTCTCTGCAACTCATCGAGGATGTCGAATCCAAATCCACCGAGGGCCAACTGCGCTTGGTGGAGGAGATCTCCAAGGCTCAACGCGAGTCGCTGCACGAAGCGGCCAAGACCCTGGAAGCGCAAGGCCAGATCGGCCTCGAAGTCGCGGTCAAGGTTTCGGACCTCGCCGAACAGATGAACCGCGGCTCCAAGGATTTCCAGGAGCTCGCCCATCTCTCCCAGATCAACCAGGTGGAAATGCAGGCCGGCGTAGGCATGCTCAATTCGGGTCTCGCCTCCATCCTGGAAAGGCTGGAAAAGCAGGCCGAGGCCGGGGACGGTTATCAGACCTTCTTTGCCGAACTGGCGCGCGCCCTCGCCACCTTCCAGGAACGCGCCTCCGAAGTCCTGATCGAGAATGCGATGAAGACCCAGGAGATCCTGATGGAAGTCCTCAGCCATACCGAACGCAGGAACGCCACCGAGTCCGTTTCTTCCGAGGCCGTGGCCTAAGCGACGCCAGGACCCACCGTGACCGAAGCCGCGCAAACCCACGGGATCGAACTCGATTCCACCATGGCCCCATTGGCCACTATGGCCCCGCTATCCGCCACACTATCTGAAAAGCTGGCGGAGAAACTTGCGCGTTACCCTGGCCCCGCCTACCGGAAGGCCTATCTGGCCAACTTGATGGCGAGCGGCAATCGCCTGACGGAAGCCGGGAATGCCCGCGCCGCGGCCTATTGCTTCGAAAAAGTCGGGGAAGCCCTCAAGGATGTCGCGGATCGGGAAGCGGGGGAACCGGACTCCGAATCAAACGACCCGTCCTCCAACCATCCCCATGCCTCCCGCCCCAAGGCTGCGCAAAAGGCGGAAACCCCGTTGGAAATCCTGAGGCATCAATGGCGTAAGGACCGCCTCCTCGACGCCGAGGCCGTATTACGCCGCCAGGGTGGCCGCCTGTCGTCCCTGGAAAACCGCATCTACCGGGATAAGTTGGACAAGCTCAGGTCCACCGCCGCTGCCGGGGAAAACGCCGGAACCCAATCGCAAACCACCAAGGTGGATGCCACCTTGCTTGAACTCCGTCGCCAACTTTATCGCCGCGTCCTGAAATCCCAAAAGGTTTCCCTGCGTCGCAAGGCTTTTTCAGGCGCGTCCCTTGCCCAGGCCTTTCTGTTGCCCGGAGCCTCGTCTACGGCAGTCTCACCCACGGCTTCGCCAACGAGCGCCTCGCTCGCCGGATCCGGCCTTGCCGCCAATCCGGCCGCTTCCATGGACTTGCCTGAAAGTCCCGCGCAAGCGCGGCCTACGGGCTTCCAAACCATCGTCGGCCCGTACAATGATCGTTACAATCTCGGGGATATGCTGACCTTGATGGCCCAGGCCGATGCCACCTGGGTCGAAGAGTTCCTGGACCTGTATCGGGGACTGGCCGATCTCAAGGGATTGGTGACCTCCCTGCCCGCTCCAGCCAGGAAATAAAAAAGGCGCTTCAAGCGCCCCGGCGCCTGCCGTCCTTCCAATCGTTATTCGCCCAACCGGGACATCGTTTTCTAAAAGACTAGCGGCCCTTGGCCTAGCGACCCTTGGTCGCCCTTCAGCGACCCTTGGTCGCCCTTCAGCGGCCCTTGGTTGCCCGCGCTTGGATGCCGGTGCCCAGGAAAATGCCGGATACGCCCGTGAACTTTTCGCCCACCTGCAGGCCGCCCACTTCGATTTTGTATTCGCGGATGTCCTTGTCATGGTCGCTGCCGCGCATCTTCAAGACCATCAGGCAGCGCTTGATTTCCGATTCCATTTCCAGGTAGCGCAGGAGGATGTAGGTATCCACGATGAACGGGATCTTGTTGGAGGCCACGTCCCACTTGCCGAGCACGTTCGCATTCTCCTTGAGGAAGATGGCGGTCATGCCCTCGCGCTTGACGGCATTGACGATTTCGGTCTCGATGGTGCGCAACTGGCCGATGTCCTTGGAGAGCCTCTCGAAATGGGTGATGCTGTCGAGAACCAGGCGCTTGGTATTGTGGGTCGCGATGAGCTTGGCGAGCTTGCCATTGGGGTCGTCGATCTCCTCGAGGAACTCATCGGGCGTGGTGAAGATGACCTGGAGCTTGCCTTCCTTCTGGAGCGAACGCAGATCCCAGCCGAGCTCGCCGGCGCAATCGTAATACTGCTCCGGGTATTGTTCGAAGGTGAAGATGATCCCGTGTTCCTTCTCCTTGACGCCTTGCATGATGAACTGCAGGGCCAAGGTGGTCTTGCCGGTGCCGGCCGAACCTTCGATCAAGGACGCGGACCCCTCGAGCAGGCCGCCGCGGAGGATCTGGTCGAGGCCCTCGCATCCCGTTTTGACTCTTCTGGTAGTGACGGTCATGCGCGCCTTCCTTTGCTTCCTCGAAATAATCGGACTTGATGAGAAAGTATATTAAACCATCCCGGCGAAGGCCATTTCAACCTCGAACCGGTGGGGATATCGCCCCTGCTTGAGCTCCATCTCGAACCGGGCCAACCGGGTCAGGAGCTTCTTCCAGGTCTCGACGCTGCGGGTGCGGGCCTGCTCCAGATACCTTTCCTTCTGCACGATGAAGGGCGGACGCTTGATGGTGGGGAGGATGTCCGCTTCGCGCGCGCCCTCCTCCTGCATGGTGCGGATCCGCAGCAAGGTCTGGAAATGGGTGAAGAGCATCTGGGCCACCACGAAGGGCGCGTCCTTGAATTCGTTCTCGAGCAGGTTGCGGAGGGCCGGCAGCATATCGGCCTTGCGCCTCAGCCCCATGGTCTTTTGGAATTCGAAAATGCCCGCCACCTTGAGAGGGCTGACGAGATCCTGGATATCCTCGGCTTTGATGGCCGCGCCCTTGGGCAGGAAGGTGTCCAGCTTTTCCAATTCATGATCGAGATCGGGCAGGTTCTTGCCGACGATATCCTGCAGCAATTGGGCGTCCACCAAGGTCAGCCGCCGTCCGTATTTCTGTTGGGCCCGCTGGTTCAGCCACTGCGGAATCTTGTCCTCGTAGGGTGTCTTGAACTCCAGGACTCCGCCCGCCGCATTCACGGCCTTCCGCAGCGAGGAACGCCCGTCCCATTTTTCCGCCATCAGGAAGACCGCCACCGTGGAATTGCCGGCGCGGAAGATCTCTTCCAGGTGCTTCTGGTGGGAGGCGTGGAGCTTGTCCCAATTTTTGATGATGATGGCTTTGCGGGAGGCGAACAGATCCTGGGTCTGGAAGGACTCGGCCACCTGTTCCCATTTCATGTCTTCGCCGAAATAGACCTCGCGCATGCAGGCGCCGCCGGGTCCATCCTCGCCGGCCTGCCATTTGGCGGTGGCCGCTTCCAGGGCTTCCTGCTTGCGCAGGTCGTCGTCTCCCAGGAAGGCGAAGAGATTCATGTTCAGCGGTAGTCCAGGATTTCCAGCTTGAGGGTGCCCTTGGGAATAACGACTTCGACGATATCCCCAGGCTTGCGGCCCATGAGGCCCTTGCCGATGGGGGAGACGGAGGAAATCTTGCCGGAGGTGACGTCCACGTCTTCGGTGCCCACGAGGGTATATTCCAGGACTTTTTTGGTATCCAGGTTCTTGACGGAAACCACATTCCCGAAAATGATATGGTCGCTCTCGACGGGATCGGTCGAATAGATTTCGGCGCGATGGAGTTTGTCTTCCAACTCGCGGATCTTGTCCTCGATAACGCCTTGCTTTTCCTTGGCGGCATGGTATTCGGCATTTTCTGAGAGGTCGCCTTGGGCGCGTGCCGTGGCGATTTCCGAGATGATTTCCGGACGGTCTACCTTCTTGAGGGTCTCCAATTCCTGACTCAGACGATCGTACGCCTGTTGGCTCATCGGAATTCTTTGATTCGACATATCTTCTCCAGGAAATCCCAGTTGCCGAAGAGCAACGCGGTCCGGTTGGTTGCCGATAAACCGGAAAGAAGATCGCTCTCCATTCCGATTTTCGGGAAATAAATATTTAGGTCAATTCGTGAATCACGAACGTGACGAGGTCAACGCTCACGACCGGCTTGCCCAGCCAACCTATCAAATAAGTAGAAAATTATCCGTTTTATCACAAAATTTCCTATCTATTTTGCACCTTTTTTAGTGAAAAACGGCTTTTTTCGCAGGTTATCCTGACCTTGGCCACCTGCTTCCCCTGCGCTTTTCGAGTCCCAAACCGTCCGAATAGGGTTTGAATAGGGTTCGAAAAAGGTTCGAAAAATCACCCTTGATTGAGGAGTCCTGGCGATGAACGACGTCACTTATCCCAAAGGCTTCCGTGCTTGGGGCCTGGCCTGTGGAATCAAGAAGAACGGCAAGTTCGACCTGGGAGTCTTGATCTCCGATCCTCCGGCCCGGATTTTCGGAGCGCTGACCCGCAATGCGGTCAAGGCCGCGCCGGTCTTGTATTGCCAAACCATTCTGGACTCGGGCAAAAAGGTCAGCCATGTTCTGGTCAATAGCGGCAATGCGAATGCCTGCACGGGAACCCGTGGCTACGGCGATGTGCTCGCGGAAGTCGCGGCCGTGCGCGAACTGGGGAAGCCGGCGGGCGAAGTCATGGTTTCCAGCACCGGCGTCATCGGGGAATACCTTCCCA
>DAINDC010000050.1:18594-19655 GCA_036732085.1 Fibrobacterota bacterium
CCGGAAGGGGATTGGCCGATTGTTCGCGGAAGAGGCGGCGTCGGGACCCTTCATCGGATCCATCATGACCACGGATACCTTCGAGAAGAAGGCCCAGGTCTTGCTCAATCTGGATGGCAAGGAAGTCCGCATCGGCGGGGTCGCCAAGGGCGCGGGGATGATCCGGCCCGACATGGCCACCATGCTTGCCTATATCACCACCGATCTGGAACTGGATGCCGGGTATCGCGCGCGTTTCCTCGAGAACGTGCAGAAGTCCTTCAACTCCATCTCCGTCGACGGGGATATGAGCACCAACGATACCGTGCTGGTCCTGGCCAACGGGGCTTCGGGCCTCCGCCATGCCGATCTGTCGGAGTCGGCGCGCCAGACTTTCGATCGGGCCCTCCAAGGCGTCATGCAGGACCTCGCGAAGAACATCATCCGCGACGGGGAAGGGGCGACCAAGCTCGTCACCATCGACGTTCAGGGAGCGGTCTCGGCCGAGGACGCCAAGGCCGTCTGCCGCGCCATCGCGAATTCACCTTTGGTCAAGACCGCCTTCTTCGGCGGGGATGCCAATTGGGGCCGGGTCCTGGCGGCCGCAGGCGCTGCGGGCGCCCGACTCGAACCGGAAAAGCTAGTGCTGGAATTCTGCGGGGTCAAGGTCCTGGAAAAGGGCGGCGCCATTGCCTACGATGAACCTGATCTCGCGCGGCGCATGCAGGCCAAGGATGTTTCGGTCAAGCTGGATCTGGGTTTGGGTTCGGAAGCCTGGACCTATTGGACCTGTGATCTGAGTTATGATTACGTGAAAATCAATGCGGACTATCGGACCTGATGGGATTTATTCAGGACCGACTATTCCCTGATTTTATTTTTATTTGACTTTAGAGTAGCGAAAATCCCTGGGCCGTTCGTCCAATGCGAAGGAGCAATTCCGCTCCCTAGCAAGGAAATAACCGTGTCCCTACGTATCAGCCTCATACCCTGCCTGGCCATCGCCTTTATCTTCGGCGCCTGTGACAGCGACAAATCCACCGGTACCACGCCCACGACCAGTACGGACAAGAGTGCCATGC
>DAINDC010000051.1:0-8249 GCA_036732085.1 Fibrobacterota bacterium
CATAAGCCTTCCGTTAGGGGACACCGGGCGCGCGCTTGGTGCGTCCGGGCCGCCGGCTCGGCCCCCCAAGCCCCTCTATAGTGTCCGGCCCCAAGACCCGGGGAGTCCGTCCGGTGGCGGACTGCGCGGTGGTAGGTGGGTCGCGGGGGCGGTGAGTGGGAGAGGAAATACGGCTAACGCCGCTCTTGGGGCTTCCGGTTGGATGATTGGCAGAGTAGTTGTGGTCGGAGCCTTGCTGATGCTTTCCGCAGGGGCCTGGGCGGGGACGGGGCCAGCGAACAATTCCGCATTGAGCAACCCCAGCGTAAAGCCAGACAAAACCGATTTGGGCAAGCCCATGGTGAAGCAGACGCGGGCAGATTCGATTCTTGATGAGGAGTCGATTTGGGGCGACTCGGCGGACACCAAGGACTCCGTTGCGAAGGCCGTGGATTCCAGCGCGCGTCCAGCCTTGGTCGGCCCCGCGCCGAAGCCGATGGCCGAGACGCCGAAGCCATCAGTCGGGGCGATAAAACCGCCGGCCGAGTCGCCGATTCGACCGGCCGGGCCTGAATCCGGTCCAGTGCGGTTCGCGGATCCCAGCCGTAGCGTGGGAGTTACCTTAGGTTTGTTGCCCCTGGCGGTGCGCGGGGCCGGGGTGGACAGCGCGGAGCGTGCGGCCGTCGAGGCGGCCGTCCGTCTGGGTGCGAGCGAGAGCGGCCGGTATTGGGTCTGGTCGGCGGAGGAGATGGAGCGCAGGGCGCATGGCGGCGGGAGGCACGGGCGCGACTGCTTTACGGAGCGATGCCTCGAAGCCTCGGCCCGCGGCCTCGGGAATGGGAACGCCTTGGCGGCGCAGTACGGCCATGAAGACAGCGCCATGGTCTTGAAGCTCGTATTGCTGGAGGCGGCGACGGGGAAGATCCGCGCCGCGTTGGTGGCCCGCAGGCGGTTCGACAGGGACAGCCTCACCCCCTTCGCCCGCGAGGCGGCTGCCTGCCTCATCGAAGGCCGGGAAGCCCCGGGCCTGGCCTTCGCATCGGGCCGGTGGCGAAATATCCCCTGGCTCAATCCCAGCGAACCTATCGACAATCGCCGCGGCTTCGGTTGGGCGGGCTCGGGCCTGCTGGTGGCCGCGACCGGACTCGCTTGGGCCGAAGGGCAGCTCCAGCAAAGGGACGACAATTGGAACCATCCCGGGGCGCCCCTCCTGGACGGCGAGGGCCCGCGCTCCTTTCTGCGGGGCTTTTTCGCCGCCCCGGATCTGGGCGCCCGCTACGCGGCCATGGGCGGGTCGGGAATCGCGCAAGTCGATAACGGGCTGGCCTTGATGATGAACCCGGCGGGAGTCGCCGGATCGGATCGCGAGAGTGCCGTGGCCGCCAAAGGCAGCCTGCCCGACGGAACGCCTTCGCTGTTCATCGGCTCCGCCGGCCCCTTGTATGGGAAGTGGTCGCAGGGGTTGGGCGTGGGATACCAGGGCGATGCCCTCGCCAGCGAGACCACGGTGGAAGGCGCCCTCGCCTATGACCTCGCCGCCTTGGGCAAGGCCTGGGAAGGCATTCAGGCCGGTACGGAGCTCAAGCTTTACCTTGCGGACGTGGGACGATCCGGCACGGGCACGGAAAGGGCCACCGGGCATAGCTTCGGAGCCGGACTCGACATCGGCTTGCGGGCCAGGCTCAACGAGAAGATCACGGCCGCCCTGGCCGTGCGGGATGCGCTGAGCATCCTGCGCCACACCAATACCCTGACCAATACGGGCTATGCGGAAGTCCTGCCCCCGGAATACCGCGTCGGGGCCGCCTATCGGGCCTCTCCCTCCTTGCTCCTGCTCATGGACGGCCAGAAGGGCCTGTATGCCGATCAGGCCGATCACCTGCGGCTGGGCGCCGAGAAGGTGGCTTTCGGATTCCTGGCCCTGCGCTGCGGCATGCACCAGATCTTCGGCCGGGAAGCGGTGCGCAAACTGTCCGTGGGCTTCGGCATCGACTCCGACGGACTGGGCGATATCGCCCAGGGCAGCCGCGTGGCCTTGAATTACGGGTATGAATTCGGGATCAACCAGGACGAGCCCCTGGCCGGAGGGCAGCAGTTCAGCCTGGAGATGGGGTTCTAGGGGTAACGTGTAGGGTACTGGACAGGGACGGGATACCGGCCCCCGGAGCGCATCCGCGCCAGGGGCCGCGGGAACCTACCAGCGGAACCCGAGCTTGTCGAGAAGCGCGACCTTCTCCTTGTCGAGCTTTTTCAGCTTCCGCTTATGCCGCTGGGCGCTGCACCAGGAAATCAACTTCTTGTCCTGCAGCGCCGAAGCCTCGAGCGACGGCCACTTGGACGGGTTCTTCTTTTTATAATCCTTCAACTGCTCATGGTATTTGGACCAGCCGATATTCTTGACGCTCCATAGGAAGCCGATCCGGTCCAGCTTGGAGACGCGCGCGGCGAGCAGCTTGTCGGTCTTGTAGGCGCAGCGTTGGAGATGGCACCACAGTCCCAGTCGGTTGCCTGAGGGGAACTCTTCGCGAGCCTTGGGCCAACGCTGGGGATGCTTGGCGCGATACTCCTTGAGAGTCTTGTAATGGTTCTCCCAAGTGTCCGGCAGGGCGAGCGGGAAGCCCAATTTGTTCAGTTCGGCCTGGCGTTCCTTCTCGAGCTTCTTGCGGGCATGGTTCTGCCTTTGGCGCCAGACCCAGAGGCCCAGGCGGTTGCCCTTGGGAAACTCCTCGCGGGCATAGGGCCAGCGGCCGGGATGCGTGCGGCGGTATTCCTTGAGGAATTGGAACTGCTCGTCCCAATGGGAGGCCCGCTCATCGGTCTTCTCCCAGGGGAAACCGAGCCTGCCCAGGAGCTTGGCCCGATCCTGGGGAAGCTTCTTGCGCCCCTGCAGATCGCGCTGACGATGGACCCATTGTCCGAGGCGGTTGCCCTTGGGAAATTCCTCCAAGGTGGAGGGCCAGTCCACTTTGTTCTTGGCACGATAACGTGCAAGGTACTGGAACTGCCGCATCCACTGTTCGTCCCAGCGAGTCACGTAAGTCTTGGGAGCCGGGCTTTTCTTCGATTCAAACTTGCTTGTCACTTTGGTGTCTTTCCTGCTTACTTGTTCTTCCGCATCATCGTTACGATCCTCGCGTACACATCGCGGACGATCGCATCCCGAGCCGCAACCGGCAAGATACCCCTCCCTTGGGCATCCTCGCGTACTCTATGACGGGTTGAAAAAAGCGAATTAGGCGAAGGTCCTAACAGGGTCGCGATGGACAATTTACCATGATTTTACCCAATCCCCATCGAGTCGAAATGAGATCGCCTACTTTTTGCGCCAAGCGTTCTCCAACTTTTACAAGCGTCGACTTTCTTTCCAATCGTGCGATACGCAACCCGATTCGCAAGCTTCTCAAGATAGCCCGAAGCGTCTCGTTCCGCAGTCGATGGGGCGACCGGGATGTTACCCCCAGGTTCAATTTGAATCCGGGAGTCCGAGTCGAAGCGCGTTTGCTTTCGAGGATCGGGAGAAGCCAAGGCGCTCCGTTGCGCGGCGGGGACTAGGGGAACTTTGACGGCTTGAGATTAGGGAAAACGTGACGGCCTGATAATCCCACCCGTGCAGACAAGACTGGGTCCCATTGCCCCCGAAGTGAAAATGGATCGGGAAAGCCCGGAAAGTCCTGGGACCCTTCCATCTTCCCAATGGTTGCCAAGGGCTGGAAAGATCGACTGCGCCGCCAAACCCGACGCCAAGGGCTGGAAAGGATGCTTCGGACGATACCCATCATCGTCACGTCCCTTATCGAATCTTAAGGGTCTATGAGCGGCGCCAGCTACTTGAGCGCCGGAGGGGGGAAGGCGAAAGAACCTTTTGAATCTTTTTGGAACAGCCTCAGGGCTCGCGGGAAGCCACCTTGACGGTACCCAGCAAGGTGCCGCGTTCGGAGTAGTAGGTTTTTGTTAATTCCGCGCCATCATGGTAGAGGATTTCCACTTCCTTTTCGCCATTCGGGAACCAACTGGTATAGAGCCCATTCATGACTTCGCGGCCGGACTCCTGGTAGACCCAGTACCGCTCCTTCAGGTAACCGTTCGGATAGTAGGCCTGCCTTTGTTCCGGAACCTTGCAGGCCGCCAAGGCGAGCAAAGCTGCCGCACCTAACCATATCCTGATTCTCAACATGCAAGGCTCCGTTTCACGACACAAAACTAGGAATGGCAAAAATAATCTTTTTACCTGACCGTGTCCCTGTGAATCCCCTCGCATTCGCGGTGAATCCGGGATTCTCACGCCCTATTCGTGCCTGCCCTGAAGCCTGCTGATGCAAAGGGTTCGGGCAGGTTGGCCTGACCTAGGCCTTGCCTCGCGAGGCCCGGATGTTCAGGACCTCGACACTCATGGAAAAGAACATCGCGAAATAGATATAGCCCTTGGGAATATGGATGTCGAAGCCTTCGGCCAGCAGGGCCATGCCCACCAGGATGAGGAAGGAGAGAGCCAGCATCTTGATGGTCGGGTACCGATTGACGTAATAGCTGATGGTTCCGGACGCCGCCAGCATGATAAGGACCGCGATGACCACGGCCGCCGCCATCACGATGAGCTGGTCCACCATGCCCACCGCCGTGATCACGGAATCAAGGGAGAAGATGATATCCAGGAACATGATCTGCACGATGACTCCGGAGAAGCTGTGGCGCTTGCCGTTGGGGCCGCCTTCACTTTCATGCGCCAGCCCGCCGACCTTCTCGTGGATCTCGGTGGTGCTCTTGTACAAAAGGAAAAGGCCGCCCAGGATCAGGACCAGATCGCGCCCGGAGATCGCCTGATGGAAGACGGTGAAGAGGGGGGCGGTGAGCTTGACGATGAACGACAGGCTGAGCAGGAGTAACAGACGTGTTACCAAGGCGGCGCCCAAGCCCATAGTGCGGGCCCGGGGCTGTTCGGCCAGGGGGAGCTTCCCGGAAAGCAGGGAGATGAAAACGATATTGTCGATGCCCAGCACGATTTCCAGGAGGGTCAGGGTGACCAGGCTGATCCAGGTCTGGGGATTCGTCCACAATTCCATCATGGACGGGGGCCCGGTGACCGGGGGCCCGGGTTTTGCTTTTTATAATCGCCGATGCTGGATTCCATGGATTTTCCGGGTTCACGTTGCATATTGGGTCGGTCCCTGATACAGTCGTCCGCATTTGCGCGACGGTTTCGTATAACTTGGCCTGGAACCCCCCAAAATAATACTTTTTAACGCATCAGGAGTTGTCCCCATGCTAAGACGTCTGCTTCTCTTCGCCGCCACCAATCTCTTGGTCGTGCTCACCTTGACCATCCTCTTCCAACTCTTCGGCTTGGGCCGGTATACGCAAGGGTTCGGTCTCGACTATAGCGGCCTGTTCCTCTTCTGCCTGTTCTGGGGCATGGGCGGAGCCTTCATCTCCCTGGGGCTCTCGCGCATCATGGCCAAGTTCGCGATGGGCGTCAAGGTCATCGATCCCCGCGATCCGGGGAATTACTCCGAGCTCGTCGCCATCGTGCATGAGCTCGCCCGCAAGGCCAAGCTGCCGGTCATGCCGGAAGTGGGCATCTACGACAGCCAGGAAGTCAATGCCTTCGCGACCGGCCCCACCCGGAGCCGGGCCCTGGTGGCCGTATCCTCCGGGTTACTCTACCGCATGGACCGCGGCGAAATCGAAGGCGTGCTGGGGCATGAGATCGCCCACGTCGCCAACGGCGATATGGTGACCATGACCTTGCTTCAGGGCGTCATCAACGCCTTCGTCATGTTCCTGGCGCGCGTCATCGCCTTCGCCCTCAGCCAGCGCAACCGCGACGAGAACGGGCCCAGCTTCGGCAGCAATTGGCTCGTGGTCATGATGCTCGAAATGATCCTCAGCCCGCTCGGCTTCCTGGTGGTCGCCTGGTTCTCGCGCTATCGCGAGTTCCGCGCGGATGCGGGCGGCGCCGAGTTCGCGGGCCGCGGCAAGATGGTGGGCGCCCTGCAGGCCCTCCGGAACAGCATCGGCCAGGTCCAGGTCGCCACCGATCCGAGATCCCAGAAGCTCGCGACCTTCAAAATCGCCGGCAAGCCCTCGGGTTTCACGGCGCTCTTCTCCACCCATCCTCCCCTGGAAGAGCGCATCGCGAGGCTGCAAGCGGGGGGATAATTCCCCGGCAGGACCGATCGCGACCCAGCAGAGGAACGGGATCCGTCAGAGGAATGGCTGGGGATTGAGCAGCAGGTACAGAGCCTGGGTGCCCCGATCCCCGAGCCCGGCGTCGATCAGCTTTCCGTAAAGCTCCTGCGCGAGAAGAAGGCCCGGCGTCTCCAGGCCCATATCCAGAGCCTCCTCCAGGGCCAGGCCGATATCCTTCTGGAAATGCCGCACGAAAAATCCAGGCGCGAAATCCCCGTTCACGATGCGCGGCGCGAGGTTGGCGAGCGCCCAACTGGACGCCGCGCCCGCTCCGATGCTGTCCAGCACCTTGGCCGGATCGAGGCCGGCGCGGATCGCGAAGGCCATGGCCTCGCAGGTTCCCAAAGTATTGCCGAAGACGGCGATCTGATTGCAGAGTTTCACGCGTTGCCCGCTGCCGGCCTCCCCGTGGTGGACGATGCGGGTCCCCATGACCTCGAATAAGGGCTGCGCGGTCCGGAAGGCTCCGGCATCCCCGCCCACCATGATGCTGAGGCGGCCCTCGCGGGCGCCCACGTCCCCGCCCGAGACCGGCGCGTCCAAGGCCGGGCAGCCGAGCTTGGCGGCCTCCGCATGGATGCGGCGGGCCAGCGCGGGACGCGAGGTGGTCATGTCGATGAGGAGCGGCGTGGCGCCGGTCCCGCCCAAGCTCAGCAATCCTCCCGGGCCGAAATACACATCCTCGACCTCTTCGGGGAAACCGAGCATGGTGATGACGGCGCGGCATTCCCGCGCGAGTGCGGCGGGATCCGGCTCCCAGCCGGCGCCCGCGGCCAGGAGATCCACGGCCTTCACGGCGGTGCGCGTATGCACGCGCAGGCGGAAGCCCGCGGCCAGCAGGCGCGCGGCCATGGATTGCCCCATGACGCCCAGGCCGATGAATCCAATCGTCGCGGAAGCGTCTAATTCCAAATCCGGGATGGGCATGCGAATCTCCTGCTTGTGCCTCCGGAAAATAGTTGTTGCTACCTTGTGGGGAAACCCTTCCCTGCGGGAATCCCATGCTCAAGACCACGCGCCTCACCCATCAATACATCCCCGCCCGCCGTCCCGGCCCGCAGGAAAAAGTGCTCCTCGTCTTCCACGGCCTGGGCGATTCCCTGGACGGATTCACCTGGATGCCGCAGCAACTGGGCCTCGACAACCTCTCCTATCTGCTCGTGAACGCCCCGGACGATTACTTCGGCGGCTATAGCTGGTTCGACTTCAGCGGCGGCGGGGCCTTGATGGAAAACGCCCTGCCCGGCATCCGCCGCAGCCGCGAGCTGATCCACGGCCTCATCGGGGAAATCCTGGAACAGGGGGTCAAGCCCGGGAATCTCATCCTCTTCGGCTTCAGCCAGGGCTGCCTGATGGCCCTGGACGCGGGCCTCCGCTGCGAATCCGTGCTGGGCGGCATCTGCGGCGTCTCGGGCTGGGTCGCCAGCCTGGAAGAATACCCGAAGGCCTTTTCCGCCGTCGCGCGCCAGCAGAAATTCCTCGTCACACACGGGTTACGGGATCCCCTGCTGCCCTTCCCCATCAGCAAGGCCCAATGCGAATTCCTGATCGCCCAGGGCATCGATCTCACCTTCAAGGCCTATGACAAGGAACATACCATCCTCCCCAATGAGCTGGCGGATATCCGGAACTGGCTCAAGGATCGGATCGGGGACTAGCTTGGGGCGACAGCCCTATTCAGGCTTGGTCGGGATCAGCAAGTACAATCCCTCCTTGAGGCCGAGGGGACGACGCGAGTCGCCTCTTCGTACGTATCCGGCTTTCTTTCCGTCCAGGGAATGAATTTCCAGCCCCGCCGCGTTCCCGAACGCGCCCGCGTCCAATCGAGAGTCCGGCCCCACGGCCATCAGGCGGCCCACGCCATGTCCGGCCCGACCGGATGCGGATGCATTTAGAGAAGGCACGGAGGTCGCGAGGGGTGGGAGATCGGGGCTGTCCAGCATATAGACCGGGGAGCTGTCCTGGAAACCCATATAGATGTTCTGCTGCGCATCGGTATTGAAGGTGATGGGATTCCCCGGCGTCGTGCCCACCTTGGTCACCGTCGCCAGGCCGAAGCCGGCGAAGGCCAGGCTCCAGACCGC
>DAINDC010000051.1:8306-19609 GCA_036732085.1 Fibrobacterota bacterium
TAGCTGCCATAGTATTTGGAGAGCGGGGAGCCGCGGAAAACCACGCCTCCGATCACGCTGGTTCCCACGCCATGGTCATAGGAATACACCGGCAGTTTCAGGGTGCCATCGTTCACGCCCTTGTAATTATCGGGGCCTTCCATATTGGGCCAACCGTAGTTCTGGCCCTTCTCCACGATGTCCACCTCCTCGGTGGCGTCCTGGCCCACGTCGCCGACCCACATATCCTGGTTGAGCGGATCGAAACTCCACTTCCACGGATTCCGGAAACCCCAGGCCCAGATCTCGGGAGCGTATTCCGCCTTCCCCACGAAAGGATTGTCGGAAGGGATGCCGTAGTTCTTGCCATTGGCCGGATGATCCACGTCGATCCGCAGGATCTTGGCGAGCAAGGCGGCCTTGTTCTGCCCGTTGCCGTATTGGTTGTTGGACCCGCCGCCGTCGCCGAAGCTGGCATAGAGATAGCCGTCCGCGCCGAAATGCAAGGTGCCGCCATTATGGTTCCAATCCGGATCCTTGATATTGACGATGGACTTGACCATGCCGGCATCCTTGGTGAACGTCGTATCCGCTTGGCGCTCGTCGATGAGATCGGAATAGGCGGTCACGGGATTCCAGCAGAGATAATATTTGCGGTTGTTCTTGAAATCGGGATGCAGGACCAGGCCCAGGAAGCCCATCTCATTCTGCTGGTTCACGCCCACCGGCCCGAAAAAAACGGACTTCACCCACACGCCGTTCTTTTTCGTGACCAGGGAAATCTGCGCCACATGCTGCTCGAGCACCAGGAAGGTTTTGTCCGGCATGCCCGGCATTTCCGTGATGCAGGTGGCCCGATCGAAGACCAGACCCGGAAAGGCGTCCTTGAAATTGATCTGCGCTTGGATCGACGCGGCGCCGAACAGCATGGTCCATAGGAGGAAGGGAAGGGCGAACCGGATCCTTTTCATGATGGCTTCCAATGCTTGAAGGATGGGACGACAGGCCTGACAAGCCTAGAGCGAACGCGCGATGAAGTCCTTGAGCTCTTCGTAGGCTTGCAGGTTCCCGTATTCCGGGAATTCGCCGTTGATATTGGCGGGGGCCCGGAAGAAGGTGGCCACGTCCGCCGCCTTGAGCATATGGATGTCGTTATAGGAATCGCCCGCGGCCAGAACGCGGAGGTTCAAAGACTTGAAAGCCTGGACGGCCTTGGCCTTGGCGTTCTCCTGCCGGATGGAATATTCCAGGCGGCCCTGCGCCTGGTTGTAGGCGATGTTGTGGCAGAGCAAGGTGGGACGGCCCAGGAGCTTCATGAAATGGCCCGCGAACTCTTCGAAGGTATCCGAGAGCACCACGAGCTGGTAGCGCCCGCGGATCCAATCCAGGAACTCGCGCGCGCCCTCGAAAATCTCGAGCTCGGAGATATATCCCTGGATCTTCTCCAGGGTAACACCGTGGTTACTGCAGATCCCCACGCGCCGGTCCATCAGCTCGCGGTAGTCCTTGACGTCCCGGGTGGTCAGGTTCAGTTCCTGGATCCGGGAGCGGCGGGCGACATGGATCCAGATTTCCGGGGTCAGCACCCCTTCCATGTCCAGGCAGACTACTTTCATGGGATTTCCGCGGTGAGGAGCTAGAGGTCGAATTCGCCGGGAGGCTGGGCGCCCAGGCCCGTCGGCGGGATGATGGTGCCGAAGTTCCGCTCGTAGCGCGAGAGGTTCTCCTGCAAGGTGGCGATGAGGGACTTCGCATGCATCGGCGTCATGATGATGCGGCTATAGACCTTGCCCTTGGGAGGGCCGGGCAGGAGCCGCGCGAAGTCGATGACGAATTCGGACGGGGAGTGGCTGACCAGGACGAGGTTGGAATAGATGCCTTCAGCGGCCGCCTCCGTAAGCTCGATATTGATCGACTGCTGCTGCGGGGTCTTATCGTCGAATTCGCTGTTGGGCGCTACCATGCTCTTGCTCCAGGTGAACGGGGAAATATAGTAATGAGCCCGGAGGCCCCCGGAATGACTGGGAATCCGATGGAATCAGGTGGAATCGGAGGGAATCAGAAGTAAAGGGCGGAAGCCTTGCCGGCTTCGAGGCTCAGGGCGCTCAGGTTCCCGCCATAGGACAGGCCGATGCCCGTGTCGACGCATAGGAGCTTTTCATCGTACATAGGCAGGATCCGGCCCGCCTGCGAGGGCTGGATGCAGGACGTGGGAGTATGCCCCACCACCATCCGCCGGCAGCCGTGGAAGTCCAGGACCTCCGCCAGCTCCTTCCCCTTATCGGCATTCGGACGCAAGGTGAATTCGCGGTTCCATTGCGGGCCGTCGCGCTTGAGCATGATGTCCCGGGACGCGTCCGGCGGGGCGAAGGTTCCCAATTCCTCGCGCACCTGGCGGTTCAAGTCATCGAGGGGCCGGCAGCCATGCTCCCGGTTCAGCCCCCCATGCACGAATAGGGAATCGTTCACGATCACGGCCGAGTCATGCGCGCCGAGCCATTTGCCCACCTTGCCCCAGGGGGACAGGGTCGCCCGGAACTCGCGGCAGCCCAGCATGTCCAGACGCTTGTCGAGTTTCGCATCCGGCATCGGGCGGTCTTGGACCGGGAGCCAATCGGATGTGGCGTTGCCATTGGAACCCAGGGCGCCGATATCGTCCTTATCGCCGATGGCTTCCAGGGGTTCGATGAAATCCTGCTCGGTCAAGTCCTGGAATTCCTCGAGGGTATTGTACATGAGCAGGCCGCTCATGGACATGGCTTCGTGGTTTCCCAAAAGCACATGCACATGCGATCCGAATTCGGGAGCCTCCGCTTCCAATCGCCGCAGGAGCCGGAAGATTTTTCCCGGCTCGCCGCCCCGGCCCAATATATCGCCGAGCTGGACCAGGTGGGTGTTCCTGGCCTTCCAATGGCCGCGCTTGTCGATGAGTCCCGTATTGAGAAGTATTTTACGGAAGCCCCCGAAATTGCCGTGCAAATCGCCGATGGCGACCACTCGGCCTATGTCTGAAAAGGTGCTTTGGGGCATCAGGGATTCAACCTACCGACAGTATAAGGAAGGGACGGCCGGGTTGCCAGTCCAATCGTCCCGCGCACCACATTTTTTAGATTATTAACCTCGGTCGCCCTTTCCCTCTTGCAACCTAAAAGTGCAACCTAAAATTCCCAAGCCCGGGCGATCATCGCCGGAGCCGAGGTCGGGAGAGCCGGGCCGGCGAAGTGTTATATTTGCGGACTCAATAACCGAGGCGGTCAGGTGGAGCGGATTAACGATGAATGCGGGATCATGGGGGTCTTCGACGGACCGGAAGTGACCCGACGCGTGGTGATGGGCCTCTATTCGCTCCAGCATCGCGGCCAGGAAAGCGTGGGCGTGGCCACGACCAATGGCGAAAACATCCATCTCCTCAAGCGCATGGGACTCGTCACCGAGCTCAATCGCGAAGAGAAGGAAGTCGCGTCCATGACCGGCATCGCCTCCATCGGCCATGTGCGTTATTCCACCTCCGGCAATTCCAATATCAACAACGCGCAACCCATGCTCGTGTCCACCAAGCGCGGCCCCATCGCCGTGGCCCATAACGGCAATATCGTGAACGCGCCCGAGATCCGCAAGCAGATGGAGGAAGACGGCCATATCTTCCAGAGCACCTCGGATACGGAAATCATCCTGCATCTCATCGCCCGGTCCAAAAAGCCATCCTTGATGGAAGCCATCTCCGAGACCTTGGCCCAGCTCACGGGATCCTTCTGCCTCGTCTTCCTCACCAAGAACGAGATGTACGTGGCCCGCGACGGCTTCGGCATCCGGCCCCTGTGCCTGGGCCGCCTGGACAAGGCCTGGGTGGTCGCTTCCGAAACCTGCGCCCTGGATCTGCTCGGCGCCAGCTATGTCCGCGACATCAAGCCCGGCGAGCTCTGCTCCATCAACAACAACGGCATCGAGTCCACGACCTTCGCTTCGAAACCGCACCGCGCCCATTGCATTTTCGAGTTCGTCTACTTCGCGCGTCCGGACTCGCGCATCTTCGAGGAGAGCTGCGACAAGATCCGCCGCCGCATCGGCAAGGCGCTCGCCAAGGAACATCCCGTTAAAGCGGACGTGGTCATCTCCGTCCCCGACTCCAGCAATACCGCCGCCATCGGCTATGCTCAGGAAGCGGGCATCACCTTCGACATCGGCCTGCTGCGGAACCACTACGTCGGCCGCACCTTCATCGATCCGTCCCAGAACGTGCGCGAGCAGAAGGTCCGCCTCAAGTTCAATACCATCGCCGGCGTCTTGCGCGGCAAGCGCGTGGTCCTGGTCGACGATTCCATCGTGCGCGGCACCACCCTCAAGTTCCTGACCAAGATGCTCCGCGACGCGGGCGCGAAGGAAGTGCATATCCGCATCAGCTCGCCGCCGGTCCGGAACCCCTGCTACTACGGCATGGACTTCCCCTCCAAGACCGAGCTCATCGCCAGCAACCTCACCCAGGAGGAAACGCGCAAGTTACTGGGCGCGGACAGCCTGGAATACCTGAGCATCAAGGGCCTGCTGGGCGTAGCTCCGGGCGGATCCGAGAACTACTGCTCGGCTTGCTTCGACGGGAAGTATCCGGAGCAGATCCCCGAGGGCAGTTCCAAGTTCCGGTGTGAATAGGATTCGCTTGCGAATAAGATTCGCCTGTGAAGAGGGTTCGCGTGCGAATAAGATTCACTTCGAATAAGGTTCGTTAGAGCGTATTCACATCCTTAGCCACGATTTTGCGACCCTGAATATTCCATTGCCGTCCCGTTCCTATCGACGAATGGAGTTCCACGATTCCATAAAGAGGAAGAGCCACCCCAAGAGGAATAAAAAGGTAAATCAGCCGATATACTAACACGGCTCCCAACACTTGCCAGGGCTGCAAATAAGGGCTCATAAAGAGTACCAGTGAGGCCTCCAGGACGCCGAGTCCTGCGGGCGCATGGCTGGCAGCAGCGGCTACCTGCGACAACACATAGAAATTCAAGAATCGAAACAGAGAGGGATGGATCCCCACGGGAAGCAAGTTGTAAAGGATGCATCCGCCTAGGAACCAGTCCAAGGTGGAAATCACGGTCTGCCCGAGGTATAGGATTTCGGTGGGCCACCAATCTTTTAACCCCAGGATCGAAGGTCGAACCTTGGCCGCGACCCACCCGATCACTACGAACCCCATCATGGCGATACCCAATGGCTGGGCCGATGGGAAATCATAGGGGAGATACTTGACGAAGGTATGGGGTTTCAGACTCAAGGCGAATCCGCCTACCATCAGAAAACCGAGCCATCCGGTGGCCGTGCAAAATAGAATGAGACGGCCTATGTCAAGCGCTCCCATTCCCCATCGGGAATACATCCTAAACCGGACAATGGAGCCAGAAAGGAACGCGAACCCAAGATTGTAGCTGAAAACCCAGGAGAGAAAGGAGGCCATCGCCGTTTTGGAAAGAGGAAGTTTTTTCCCAAGGTGAATCACCGCCAAGGCATCATAAAAGGTGAGTACGATGTAATTGAGGATCGTAAGTCCCACGGCAAGGCCAAGACCACGGTACGAGAGCCCACGGACATATTCGCGGAGCTCCCTGGCATGCAAGGCATGGAAGGTCCGCCAAAGCACGAAAATGGAAATGCAGATAAGCAATACCGGCATTATCTGCGTGATGATTCGCGATAGCATTCCAACTGTTTTTAAAAGCCCTGTCCAGATGGGTTTACCCCGCAAATCCATGCCTCCATGATAGCATTGAGCGACTCGAAAAATTCTTTGGAACGACCAAGCTCCTATTATTAGGGGCGCTCGACCGTAGTTATTGCGATAAAGCTGCAACCGCTATTCAGATAGAGATGATAGGGATAATGAAACGCGTTTGAAACACATTTTGATGGGTCCTCCATCGGAAAAATTGTAATTGATAATAGGTCTTGGAAATGGAAATGGACTATCGCCGTAACCTTATGGGACGGACGTTGGCCATGCTTCGACGGTTCATGGGTAGACAATCTTCTATCGGTCCGCGGATAAATTTCAACCAAGCTTGGTTGAAGGCTGCCTTTATCGTTAGTGGATACGTTTTATTTTTCATTCTGCTCAATCGGCTCTCCCTTTTTCTGCGGGCCTCTTCCGGGATCAGCCTCAAGTACCTTCCAGAGGGATTGAGCATGGCCCTCTTGCTGCGCTACGGATTGAAGTTCGGTCCGCTGCTTATCATCCGGCCTTTTTTTAAAGGCCTCTGGATTTACCCATCGCCTCTCGGTTTGCCGGTTTTGATTGCCTTGGGTTCCATTTCCGTCGTTATCTATACCCTTGCCGCCTTCATCCTGAGAAAAGGATTGAAAAATGATAATCAGCTTCAGGACCTGAAAGGGATTTTGCGTTTCGTAGGCGTGGTTATTTTGTCCACCCTATTCGTTTCAATCGGCACGCTTTCCGGTCTTTACTCGATGGAGCTGGTTCCGAAAAACCTTTTCTTCCTGAAAATGTTCCACCTTTGGATGGGAGATGCCTTGGGCATCATCTCCCTGACCCCATTTCTTCTGATCAATATTTTCCCGCGGCTTTCCGGCGTTCCACCTTCGGAGCCGGAATTCGAACCGCAGGGCCGGGAAAGGAAGACAAGAACATCGGGCGGTTCAACCCGGATTTTGGAAATGCTGCTTCAAGTGGCGAGTATCATCCTCGTTTTGGCCATTGTCTTCTGGCCCGGAGCGAACCAAAACTTCAGGCATTTTTATTTTTGCTTTATCCCGATTATTTGGATCGCGCTTCGGCATGGCATCCGCGGGGCAACCTTTGGAATCCTTGCCGTGAATATCGGCATACTGTTGGTATTGAGCGAGTGGGACGCTCCGCTCCGCGAAATCGCCGACACCCAGGTATTCAATCTCACGATCACCTTGACGAGTTTATTTCTCGGCGCGGCGGTGTCCGATCGGCGCAAAGCCATTGCCACCCTTTTTCACAATGAAGAGCGCCTTCGGCAGACCCAGAAAATGGAAGTCGTGGAGCGCTTGGTAGGAGGCATTGCCCATGATTTCAACAATATCCTGACCACGATAAACGGTTATTGCGACCTGCTTCTGGAGAGGGCCGAGCCTGCGCATCCTTTCCGGATGGCTTTGCAGGAAATAAGAATCGCCGGGGGAAGGGCGGCGCGACTTACCGGCGACCTGCTGACCATAAGCCGTAAAAGGGTGGCCGCGAATGCAGCGATAGATCTCAATGCCACGGTTTCCCTGATGGAATCCACGCTGCGCAGGTTGACCGGATCCCAAATCGAGTTTTCGCTTCGCTTGGCCCCCGGCCCCTCATGGATCAAGGCCGAACCAGGTCAATTGGAGCGCGTGGTTCTCAATCTTTTCCTGAATGCAAATGAAGCCATGCCCAACGGAGGCGTGCTTACCATCAGGACGGATAAAATCGAGCTGGCCAAGGATATACCCTGCTTTAATGGTGAGGTGGCCATTGGAACCTACATGGTTCTAACCGTATCCGACACGGGAATCGGAATGACCCCGGAACTCCAAACCCATATATTCGAGCCCTTCTTCACGACCAAAAATACGGCCAAAGGAGCCGGACTGGGACTTCCTACCGTCTACGGCATCGTGGAACAGGCCGGAGGTAAAATCGAATTCCGATCGGAGCCGGGAAAAGGATCCGTATTCCGAATCTATTTTAAGGCCGTCGCCACTCCTGCTTCCAATTGGGCCCTGAGCTTTCCCAACCCGGGGGATTGGAATGAAAATTCCGGGCATGAATGGTCGCGACTGGACGGGGATTTTGGTCAGGGAAAATTTTAGGAAAAGTGGAAGACGTAGCACTCAGCCCAACCGAAAAGCAGCATGCTTGAGCACTCGACCCAATTGTTTCAACCCATCACAAAAGGAGATATCCATGCAATCGTTTAAATTGAGTTTTATCGTGGTCTCGATCGGTCTGACGTGTTGCTCACAGAAACCAAAGCCCGTCGTTCAAAACGAACCGCAACAGGTCATTTCGCCCAAAGAGAACGTACTGGCCGCCAAACCGGACAATTCCATGGAAGACCATCGCCGGCAAATACAGGCTCTGCTCGAAAAGGCGTTCCAGCCGGTCTATTTCCCCTTCGACAAAGCGTCCCTTTCCGATGAAAGCAAATCCATCCTGGCCCAAGCCGGGGACCTGATGAAGCAAGAGCCCGCCATCAAGGTCATGATCCAGGGCAACACGGATGAACGCGGTGCCGAGGATTATAATCTCGCCCTCGGAGACAAAAGGGCGCGCGCGGTTAAGACCTATTTGGTGACTTATGGCGTCGACGCCTCGCATTTGGTAATCGTCAGCTATGGTGAGGAAAAGCCGGCCCAGAAAGGCCATGATGAATCCGCCTGGGCCTTGAATCGTCGAGACGATTTCAATGTCACTTTTTAGTCCTGAGAAAATGATGGCTCTCGTGAGCCTGGGAGCCGCCGCTGGACTGTTCAGCGGTCTGGTCGGCATCGGGGGCGGAGTGATTATCGTCCCCGCCCTTGTCTATTTTCTTGGATTCGATCAGCACCGGGCGCAGGGCACGACATTGGCGATGTTGCTTCCACCCGTGGGCCTTCTGGCTGCTTGGGCGTATTATAAGCAAGGTTTTGTCGATTTTCCAGTGGCCGGGTTTCTCTGCTTGGGTTTCCTCGTGGGCGGATGGGCCGGCGCCAAAATCGCGGTCGGCATGCCCACCCCCTGGCTGGAAAAACTTTTCGGAGTCCTTATCGTAGTAGTGGGTTTGAAAATAATTTTCAAACCCTGATGCGTCTTTCCCTCAAATCCGGGACGGCCCTTGAATGACTCGGAAAAAAGTTTCCTCGCAAATGGTTGAGAATGCATCCCTTGAAAGATTATTCGGCCGTTTCTTTTTTGGTTTTCTTTCGATATGGGTCATACTTTTCTCCAGCTTTATATTCATGACCCTCCCCATTCTGCGGAACCTGATCATGGACCAGGCGAACAAACGATTGGAAACCAACGCTGTCCTGCTCGATGAATATCTCTCTTCAATGGGAGCATTTTCGGAGACCTCACGCTCAAAACTCGATATGACTTGTAAGCGGTTAAACGGACCGAATTTGCTGGATGCCTGGATCACTATTTTTTCGCCCAAGCAGGAAGTCATCGCAGATTCCAGGATTTCCAATCCCATGGAAGAGCGAATGCATTCCCGTCCGGAAGTGGAATCCGCCATGGAAAATTCCGTGGGAACCGACATCCGCTATAGTTCGATTGCGCGCACTCGAATGGCTTTCGTCGCCTATCCTCACATTAAACTGGGGGCGGTGGATGGAGTGATCCGGTTGGGGATTCCGTTTTCCTCCTTGGATAATCCACTTTGGTGGACCTATATGAAGATCGGGTTGGCGGGTATTGGGCTGACTTTCGTTGCGGCAGCTGCAGGCAGCCTTATTTGGCAGATTAATTCCAAGTTACCGGAATTGGAATGATTGTCCAAACCGAGCTTCAACCTGGGGGACGATGAATCCCCCATGGGTGGGCCGTCCTCGACTATTACTTCCGGTCTATAAGGTCATCGCCTTCAGCGCCTCCTCCTCCAGTATGCACAGATCGCGCCCGCGGGCGCGCAGGAGACCCTTGCGCCCCCAAGCCGCCAAGGTGCGCGAGACCGACTCCCGCGTGGTGCCGGCCATCTCGGCCAGGAACTGCTGGGTGGGGCGGTTGCGGATGAGGACGCGCATCCTGCCCTCTTCCTTAAGGCGCACGCCCCGATCTTCCATGAGGCCCAGGACGGCGGCGGCCACCCGGCCGTGCATGGGACGGTAGGACAGTCCCGCGACCTTGCGGTTGCTCTGGCGCAGGCGCCGATTCATCTCGGTCAGGAGCGCATAGGCCAGCTCCGGGCATTCGTGCAGGTAACGCCGGAAGTCCTCACGGCGCAGCATCAGGATGCGCACGGCCTTCACGGCCCGCGCGGTGGCAGCCCGCGGGGCCTCGTCGAGGATGGACATCTCCCCGAAGAAATCACCGGCATATAATGTGGCGAGTACCGTTTCCTTGCCGTCGCCGGCATCCAGGACCACGGCCACCTCGCCTTCCGCGACGATATAGAAATGCCCGTTGGCGGGATCGTCGGCTTGGACCACGGCCGTGCCGGCGGCATAGGCCCGTTCCGTCAGCGAGCCCGCCAGGCGGCGTAGGACGGGGTCGGCCAGGGTCGAGAAAAGATCGGCACGGCGCAGCACGGCGAGGCGGCGTTCGAGCGAAGGCTCGCGGTTGAGGGCGGCCAGCCTGGGCACGTCCGCTTGCGGGAGCCGGGTGAGCAGGGTGGCGGGGGTCGCCGTAGTGGCCGCGGTTGAAGTCGAGGTTGCGGAGGCAGCGGCGGATGCGGGAAGATTGGCGGTCATCATGGTTATTCTCTTTCGTTCAGGTTGCAGCGTCCGGGTGCGATGGATTCCGACGCCGTCTGGTTGATGAGACGGATTTAAAAAGCGGAGGGTAATACGGCGGTGACGGGGGTCACGGAGGCATCGGAATAGCGGGCTTAAAACTGTGGCCGGGATCACAGGGTAGGGCGGAAGAAGGATGTGCGGACGCCGGGGAACTTCGGCGCCTGGGGCGCTTGTCCGGAGAACTTTGGCGCCTGGGGCGCCAGTCGGCTTATTATTATCGGAGTTCGGGTTCTAGGTATCGGGGGGAAGTTGGTGGTCGTTGAAGGATTTGAACCTTCGACCCCATCGATGTGAACGATGTACTCTAACCAGCTGAGCTAAACGACCAGGGTCCGTAAATATAGTGCAGCGGTCCGATTCCCTCAATGCCGCCAATCGGTTTAATCAAGCAATTTTAGCTCGATTCCGGAGCCCGGATTTCACAGGCGGAGCAGGACGACCTGGATATCGGTCCGAAAATCCTTTGGAGAGCCGGAGGAAAAAGCCTTTCTTTCGGCTGGTGGCGTTCCCGGCTCGGGGGCAAGGCGGAAAGCCATGCGGTCGGACACTCGGTACATCAGGAGCCCGCCCACTATCGGGACTCCCGTCAGCACTCCCAAGGTGCCCGCCACGCTGTTTCCCACCTCCGTATTATTGAAGATGGCAATGGTGGAGAACAATCCCATCACGGAGCCGAGGAGGGTCGGGAGATAGTCGCCATCGTGGTGGGCGGCATTGCCCATCTTGTAAATGCCAAAAGGCGTACCGACCGCGATTCCCAATACGCCGCCGACGAGAACCCCGCCAAGGCCGCAATAGGACTCACCCTCCCCGCAGGGCTCCGCTCCGCCTAAGATTACGCCTCCGATCAGGCCGCCCAAAAAAAGCCATGCTCAGACCGGATA
>DAINDC010000052.1:0-4272 GCA_036732085.1 Fibrobacterota bacterium
TCAGGAAGCCCGTCCTGTCTATATTTTCACCCACTCGATCGCCCGAAGAGCCATATGATTTGACCAAACCGACTGTCACCATCGCCGTTCCCCAGGCCTCGGGGACATTCATCACTTCAGCGGATACCGTGAGCGTCAAAGGCGCTTGTTCGGGACCCAATGGCATCGTCAAGATCGAATACACCGTGGATGGCGGAACGTCCGTTCCCGTTACTCTGGGAGCGAATGGGAGTTGGACCCTGGCTTCGCTTACCGTCCCCAATGCCAAGACCACCCTCATCAAAATCCTGGTAACGGATAATTTGGGGAATACCGGGGACGCAAGCATCTCCATCCTCCGGGACAGCGATTCGCCATCCCCTCCGGTTTCCTTGTCCAGCCCCGCCTCTCCAACCAATATCGCAACCGCCTCTTGGACCTGGGCGGCGGGAAGCGACGGCGCGGCAGGGAGCGGGCTGAATGGGAAGTACCAGTGGAAGTTGAATTCCGGCGCTTGGACTATCGTCAGCGCGGCTGCGGCGACGGCCATGGCCCTGGTCGAAGGAACGAATACCTTTTCCGTCCAGGAGCAAGACAAGGCGGGTAATTGGTCCACGGCCGCGACCAGCAACGTGGTGCTGGATACCAAGGCGCCCGATGCCGTGACCTTCACGGGCATCGATGGCAGTTACACGGCGTCTGCGACTCCAACTTGGACATGGAGTCCTTCAACGACCAATGGCGGAATTGCCAAGTATATGCTCAAGTTGGATACGAGCATGGAATTCGAATGGACGAGCACGACCTTTACTCCCACAACGGCGCTTATCGACGATGCCACCCATACCCTGACGGTGAAACAGCAAGACCAAGTGGCCGGCGTGACGGGAGCAGCGAAATCCTTCAGCTATAAAGTGAAGGTGAATCCCCCGTCGGCGCCGACGGTCAAGAGCGCGGCCATCGTGGCCAATAACGGATTGACCAACAATTCCAAGTTCACCTGGACCCCCGGCGGCGGCGGCAATGGAAAATACCGCGTGCGGTTGAATGCCGAAACGACATACCGAACGCATCCACAGACCGGGGGCACCCAAACCGATTGGAGCCTTGCTTCTACCGATCCGGACGGTACCTATACGATCCATGTTTCGGAGCAGGACGATTTGGGGCGGTGGGGGCCTGAAGGTGATTTCGCCATTCAATTGGATCGTACCGGGCCGGTCTATACCGAGGTAGTTTTCAAAGGTGCAACTCTTGCAGTGAGGGATGGTTATGTCACCAATGCGGATTCCATCACCATCGCATATAAGACCGACAATGTGGCCAAGGAATTCGGGTGCAAGTTGGATGCCAGCGGCGCGGCCAAGGCCTGCAAGGTCGTCAATTCCGATGACTTGGGCAATTCGTCCACCTTGCAACGGACGGTTTATTGCAGGAAAAATGTTGTCTTCTTCAAACCCGTCGCCTCGGGGGCGAATGACGGATCCAGTTGGGAAAATGCGCGAAGTGATCTAACGGCCTATTTAAATCTGCCAGACGCGCAAGGGAAGGATTTATGGCTTGCCTCGGGCGACTACTCAAACCAAGATATCTCGATTTTCTTTAAATGGGCCAACATTTACGGGGGGTTCAACGCGGCATCCTTTCCAATCGATATCAATTTCAGAACCAAGACCAATACAATCCTCGGAGCGGTAAGTTTTTACGGGGGCACAACCACGACAACCGGAGTTTTCGACGGACTGAAGTTTTCGAAAGGGTTTTCAATCTCCGGCTTGCCCATTATACTGAATGAGTGTCAATCACTAGGCCCGATCAGTATTACGGAAGGATCAGTCATAACCGCATCGAAAACAGAACTCACTGGCGTCAGCGGAATTGTCGGCGCGCTCTACTTGGGGACTGGGGCTAAGCTAACATGGGACGGCGGCAAGATTAGCGACAATATTCCCACCGATTCCACTGTTTACGCCATCGAAGTGGATGCTTCAACCACACTTGCCCTAACAGGAACTGCCACGGTATCAGGAAATGGAAACCCAAAAATTTATGGGCACCAGATCCTGAACAAGGGGGAACTCACGATTGAGCCGACGGTCGCTATCAACTGTAACGACATCCTGAACCAGGGCACGGGTTCTTGCCGAGGTACGCCCCTCCCCTAAATCCGCCTTCTTCCTCGTCCTCGGCGCTCGCTGGGGAACGCGGAGTCTCCCGGCCCGGCCCAAACGGGCCTGTCCCAGGCCTACGCCGGCAAGCTGTCCAAGGCCCTGGGCCACACGGCCTTGCAAGCCCGATACTTCGCGGCCTTGGTGGACTTCAACCAGGCCAAGGATTCCCATGCGCGGCAGGAAGGCTTTTTGAAGCTGTAAGCGATGTCGCGCTTGTCCGATCCGCTGTTGATGCGGGAAACCCAGTACGGGTATTATTCCGCCTGGCAACATAGCGCCATCCGCGCCTTGATCGCCATGGTGCCTTTCCGCGGGGATCATGCGGCGCTCGGGGCCGCATTGCGGCCGCCATTGTCCGCGCAGGAAGTCCAAAAATCCGTGAAGCTGCTTTTGGATTTGGGGCTCGTGGAAAAGACCGCGGACGGCACGCTACAGGTCACGGCCGCGACCATCACCACGGGACGAAAGGCCTCGGCCTTGCAGGTCGATTTGTTCCACCAGCAAACCTTTCCGGCCAATCTTGCGTGGGCTCTGGCCTTATCTTTTGCGTGCAATGCGAGTTTATTTTTACTCGGACTGGTAATATTCTGGGTTTGAAGCCCGACGCGCTCACGGAGATTTCAGCACTATGCTATGAATTCTCCGAAACCGTGACGGGATCCATGGTGACAAGCGTAGCCGCGCGCTTTTCAATCTCCAGGGCCAAATCGCGAACGGCCAGGCGAGAGGCACGATTCGGATCCGAGTGCCCGGCCTTGCCGGAAATCGGTTCGCCGATCCCAGCGCGGGTCAAGCGCCCGAACAACATGGCGAAATACATTCCGTCGAGCGAGTTCAAAGACAAGGAAACCAATTTGATTTCCATTTCCGGCCCGGATTTTTCCGATGCTGGGCCCGGCCGCGCGGGAACAAGTCGAATATATGGGCCTCCCATTCCGGATAAATCACCCCTCAACGAGGCCGCTTCGCCTTCCAGAAAGGAGTTTTCGGTCCTTACCAGATAGGCGACTTCCTCAGGCTTTATTTCCGCCCGCACGCGGGTTTCCACGGATCAGTCAGGTAACATCCAAGTGACCGTCCAGGTTCCCGGATCTAGCCCGCCCTCCGCCAATGGCCTCCGCAGATCCAAGCTCCCCAATGCGTCCGTTGCGACGCGGCATGGAGCATAGGTAAATCAAAACCCCTAGCCCATCCATAACTCCTGTTCCCAGCCCGAACCTAACTCCCCCAAATTGGCCCAATCAGTCCGGATACTCCGGCCAGTACGTGCTTTCCTTTGCGCCTTCTCCACGCCACTCGATGTCTTCCGCGTGGGTTTCCGGCGGCCGGTGTTTCACAACCTTCGGCGGACCTGGCGAGTGAAGCGCTCGTTGCAAATGCATGGTCGATAGGAAGGCATGTATCGTTTCCTCCGTCTTCACCCCTGCAAGGAGTCGCCGTGAACCGCCGCATTGAGGACACCGTACCTCTTCACCGAAGGTCCGCCGCGAAAGCTCATGCCAGGGGATATATTGGCTGCCTGCGGATCTGATTCCGAGAGTAGCCGTTGTCCTTCAGGATCTGGATGCCCTCTTCAGTCGTGAGCGCGGACGTTTCGGGCTAAAGCGGGAAGGTGAAGGTGGTCAGCGGCCGTGCCTGGCACATTCCCAGCGCTCCCGCCCCTGACGGTGCGTCGCTTTCCTTTTGTTATGCGCGCTAAGGATCCATGGACAAGATGGTCCGGGCCGTCGAATTGGATCCGGAGTTCAGCCTGAGAACGACAGCGCCCGCCGGCATCGCCCCCCGGCCAAACGTCACGGAATGCTCGCCGGCCGAATATTCTCCCTGGGCCAATTGCGCTATTTGTCTTCCACCCAGGGTATAAGCATTGAGCGTAATGAAAGCACGTTGCGGAATGCCGAAGGAGAGCCGCGACCCGGACTTGAAATTCTCCAAGCCCCGAATGGTATAAGCCCCCGCTTTGGAACGGCTTTGGTAAACTCCCGTGGGTCCAAGAATACCCAGCTTCCGCATGGCTATAAGCATGGTGTCGGCATAACTTTTCCCCAAAGCGCGATATCCCGAGGCGCTGAAATGGATCGCAGTACTATTCGCCGAATCCCCCTTCGACGAAACCGCCCAG
>DAINDC010000052.1:4282-12590 GCA_036732085.1 Fibrobacterota bacterium
GACCTTGGGCAAACCCCAGACCATGGAATTTTGCCCGTTGGGATTGGTGAAATCCCCGGCCAGGAAAGGCGTCTTGTTGGAATCCAAACTCAAATCCTTGATCAAATTGTTATAGATGGTTTTGACCTCGCCGTTCCAGTTCCCCGTCGAGGAGCCCGATTCCCCCTGATGCATGATAATGCCTTTGATCACGCCGTCCTTCTGGGCCTCTTTGGCCATGGCCACCAAGCGCGCATAGGGATTGCCGCCATAGATCTTGACGATATCCTGCAACCACGATGCCTGACTGCTGTCATAGTGCTGGTATTTGGCTAGGTCGAACTGTTCGATCGCGCTACCCGCCACCGCCACGTTGATGATGCCGATTTTGATGTTCGCGGGCAGGCTGTCCGCCAGAGTCCGGCCGAAATAATCGCACGGGCATAATCCGGTTCCTTTCCGGCATAGAGGCGGAAGGGCGGCGGTCCAAATTCCCATTTTACGGCCCGCTTCCGGCCAATCCACGGCGGGCATCAGTTGGAGACGGGCTGGCACGCCAATCGAATCCTGATGCTGTTGCTGGTTCGGATATCCTTCCATGTTGGATTGGCCGAAAGCCAGGAAGATATAGAAGTTGGGGTCTTGCGAAAACACCTTCGCGGCCAGCAGGGAGGCCGCCAGCAACCCAAGGGCCACGGTTACGCTGCGATTATTTGAAGAGGTTTTCATCTTAATGACTTCCTTCCAATGTCAAGACTTAAGGGATAAATCCAGTCTATTTTCGCCTTAATATAAGACCCTTTCATTTTTTCCGCTCAGCCTAAAATTTTCCGCTCAGCCTAAAACGTCGATCCTCAGGCCTTAAGCGCCGAAGGCAGTTGCGGACAATCAATCGGTGCTAAGTTTGCGCTGTCACGCCCAGCGCGGGAAGGGAACAGCGAAACGCGTTCGCAGCGGGCGCCACAATCGGGGCGGAAACAAGGCTTTTGTTGCTGTCGGTGACCCGAGAAGCCACACTGGTGGCGGTGGCCAGCTCTGGTGCCTCCGCCCAAGTGGCATAAGCCGGTGTACTCGGGTGAATCCCATCGCACCCCGGAACCGGAACCCGGGAGGGGTGCCCGAGGTTCGTGGATTTGTTGAGCCGCTACGAGTGGCTGCATCCGATCTGAAGCGCCCTTCGCGGGAGGCCGCGAAGGGGATATTTTTTAAGGGGTTACCGAGAAGATATTCGAAATTTCCGCATCCGTGAGCGCAATACCGTTCCAGGTCATGGTAGCGCCCGTTTGCGTCGGGGTCGCCTTCACCGATACCGTCGTTTCGGTGGTGTAACTGACGGTATAAGCAGTAGCTCCTGACACAAAGGTGGGACTGATACTGCCTGGGGTTACCGCCGGGGTTGCCAAAGAAGCGTTCGAGGACGGCGCGCGGGTACCCGCCAGGGTCGCAGTCACGGTGAGGGAGCTGACGGAATTGGGAACGGATTCGCCCGAGACTCGGGCATCCGATGAAGGCTTGGCCCACCGCCCACAGGGAGGACCAAGGCATGCGCCGCATCGCCGCCCAGGCGAAGCGTCAGGCTGTGCATAGAGACCTGCACCTGGGTGACGGGCGCCACCGAATCCACGATCACGACCGTGGTATGATCGGGAATTTGCTCAAGTCGGAAACCGAAGCGAAATGCTTGTTGAAAACGGTATCCCGCGTGCCCACGACGCTGTCGCTGACGACGATGAGCAGCTTGTCGTAATTCGTGAACGAGCTATCCACGTCGATATTGAGATAGGTATGCCCGCCGTCCTGGGAAACCTGGCAAGTCCAGAAAATACCCATCACCATGAAGAGCAGATCAAAACCGGAAAACCGAAGTTTTTTACCACGTATCAAACGCATGGTAGGTAAACCTTTCCGCGCCATGAGGATAGGTAAATAAAGTGTTTTTCAAATCCTGACCTTTTTTAAAAATCGGTATTCTGACCAAGAAAATCCGGCGAATGTGCATGAACGGATTTCCCGGCCAAATTTCAAAACCTTAAGCAGGATGTAATTTCACTCCATTCCCAAAACTCGAAGTGCTTCGCGAAGGATAGAGAGGAGTCGGATTTTCCGATAGGAAAGAATATGTCCGCCCTAATATCCGCGGCTGGCGCTTGCGTTTTCAGGGAACCGACAATCGCGAACACAGGGCCCGCGTCGATCCGCGCAATCGAATCTCCCGCCGCTTGACCTTATCCTTGGAATGTCACGCGATTTACACGGTATCGTTCCGTATCCTCCACGTTACCCATTTCGCGCAAATTCCCTGACGGTTTCATTGACCGTTTTTTCCGGCAGGATGCCCCCGCGGGCCAGCCTGCTCGGCGCCTTGGGACTGGCCGCGGCGGGAAGGGAATTGATCATCGAACCTCCCGGCGGCGGAGGATTTGGATGATTTCCCCCTGTTCAAGTATGGAATTGGCTGTCCTCGGAAAGGTGCGGATTCACATACAGTTCGGGCACCGGGGAATCCAGGACTTGGCGGACGCGCTCGAGGAGCCGGGTGGGAGAGAAAGGCTTTTGCAGAAATGGAAAGTCGCCATTCTGGATTCCCTGCCGGATGACGACGTCATTAGTGTACCCGGACATGAACATGACCCGGATGCCCGGCCGCAGCTTCTGGATTTTCGAGAAAAGAACGGATCCGCCCATATGCTTCATGATCACGTCGGTGAGGAGCAGATGGATGGGCTCATTGTAGGCCTCCGCCTTCGCCAGGGCCGATTCCCCGCCATCGGCCTGGATGACGGTATAGCCTGCGTTCTGCAACACTTCTCCAACCAGCTTCCGAATCACCGCTTCATCTTCCGCCACGAGGATCGTCTCGGCCCCGATCCTTGCCGTGACCACGGTTCCTGGCGCTTCCTTTACGTCACCGGCCACTTCGGCAGTTGTAATGGGGAAATAGAGCTTGAAGGTGCTGCCCCTCTCCGGTTCGCTTTCCAGGAGAATGTGTCCTCCGGCCTGCTTGACTATCCCGTGTACCATAGCCAGTCCCAGGCCGGTGCCTCTGCTAAAATCCTTGGTGGTAAAGAAGGGTTCAAAGAGATGTTCCTTGACCTCCGGGGACATGCCTACCCCATTGTCCGAGACGGCGAGCAAGACGTATTCCCCGGGACACATGCGGTCGCCACCTTCGGACACCTCGGAGTCGAAAAAGACCTTGCCCGTTTCGATCAGGAGTTCGCCGCCATTGGGCATGGCGTCCCGGGCGTTTACGGCCAAGTTAAGGATGACCTGCTCCAGTTGGCTCGGGTCCATCTTAATCCTGGGAAGTTCTCCTTCGAGCCTGAGGGTCAAGGCAATGTCCTCGCCGATGATGCGGCGAATCATGGTGCTGATGCCCTGCACCACCAGGTTGAGGTCGAGGGTCCGGGGAGTTGGGACCTGCTTGCGGCTGAAGTCAAGCAACTGCCGGGTCAGTTGGGAAGCCCGTTCCCCGGCCTTGACCACCTCCAGGATCGCCTCCCGAATGGGACTGTCCTCCGGCGTCTTGGCCAGGGCCATGGAGCTGAAGCCGCTGATGGCGGTGAGCACGTTGTTGAAATCATGGGCTATGCCTCCGGTCAGGCGGCCGACGGCTTCCATCTTCTGTGACTGTTGGAGGAGGTGCAACTGGCTTTGCCGGAGAGCCGCTCGGCTTGTTTCCGGACCGTGATATCCCGGAGATTGACGAGAAAGGCCGGCCGGCTCTCCCACTGGGTTTCCGATACCCACATCTCCGCCGTCTTCTTCCCGCTGCCGAGGTCTTCCGTCTCGAACTCGCTGACCCGCTCCTGTACCAAGGGAAAAGCGAATTCCTTCCCGATCAGGGAATTCGCCTCGCAGTTCAGGAATCCGCAGGCCGCCGGATTCGCGAACACGATGATTTTTCCGTCCGCAATGACGAGAACTCCCTCCTGATTCCGGTTCACGATGTTCTGGAAACTTTCCTTGCTGGCCGCCACTTCACGATTCTTCTGTTTCAATTCCTGGTTTAGCGCCTCAAGTTCTTTTGGAGATCGCAGTTTCAGCGCCTTGGGGATGACGGGGTATAGCACCATGGCCGTGCCGATGGATACGAGGCCCGTGATGACCTTGATCCATCCTTCCAGCCGGTACACAGGATGCCAGATGGTCACAATCCCGAAGATATGGGTGGTCCCGCAGGCGAGAATGAAGAGGCTGAAGAGGACGAACAGGAACGGGAAGGGAAGGTGCTTCCGCTTGTACACGAAATAGGCCAAGGCCACGGGAATCAGGTAATAGGCCGTAGCCGTAAGGCTGTCCCCCAACAAATTGAGCCACAAAATGTCGGATGTCCAACGGAAGCAATGCCCGTGAGGCAGGAAATTCTCATCCAGAAGACTGCTCAGATAATTCATAAAACCATGTTATTCTCGATTGGTTTTCAGGGAAATAGTTTTTTCAGCTCCTAACCGCTGAAAAATTTTACGCTGCGGGTGAGCATGGGTAAATCGAAACCCCTAGCCCCTCCATTACTCCTGTCCCCAGCCCGAACCTACCCCCCAAGTCGTTGGATTCGAGCCTCCCCCTCCCCATTTTCCAAGCCTGCAACCCAATGCCCCTCCGCAAAATCGCCCTCCCATTCCGCACCAGGCACGCCATACCCTTTTCCCGTAGGGTAACTTTCGGGTTAACCCCTTCAGTCCGGATATTCCGGACAGTCGGGCATCGCGCTTTTCCGGATGGCCCGGGTCTCGAAGGATCCAACCGAGGACGTGCTAGGGCGCCTTGAAGATCCACTGCTGGTTTTTGCCGTACATCCAGCTCCATTGATAAACGTTCGCGCCATCCAAGGTGGAAATGCCGCTGACGTCGAGGGCGGAGCCGCTGCTGCTCACGGGCGCGAGCCTATAGTAGCCGCTGGTGGGGGCGGCGCTGATGGTCCACTTCTGATTGGCGGCCCCCGTGTAAGTCCGGATATCGACATTGGTCCCGTTGGACGTCGAGGTGCTGACGACTTCCAGTGCTTTGCCGCTCTGGAGACCGACAATCTCGTACACGTTATTGCCGAGATGCGTAAGCGTCCAATTTTGGTTGGCGCCGCCGTTATAGGACCACTGCTCGACGTTGGTGCCGTCGGCGGTGCCCTTTCCGTATACGTCGAGAGCCTTTCCGCTGTGGAGCGCGATGATCTTGTAAGTGCCGTTCGCGACAATTCCGCTGGTGATCGGGCTCACCTGGCAGGTATAGTTGGTGACGTTCAGATTACCGGTACCGTGGAAGATTTCCGAGCCGAACTCGATGCCCGCCAGATATTTGGCGGAGCTGAGTCCGCGGTTGCCGTGCAGCCAATCGAGGAAGTTCTTGATGTTCAGGGTACCGGAGGAGGAGTTGGTGGTCCGGACGAAAGACCAGACATATTGGTTATTGGGTATTTGGCACTCCGATAGCGTCCAGGTCCCGCCTTCGAGATTGATGTTGCTCACCGTGGGGCCGCCGCAGGGGGCCGCGCCGCCGGTCGCGTTGACCCAGATCATGATCTCGTCCGTGGGCGTCGTCGACCAGGTCGGGGCGCTCGTGTTCGTGACCCAGATATCATAGGCGACATCGCCGGTGCCGCCGGTTCCGAAGGCGACCGTGTAATTGTAGCTGCTGGTGGCCAAGTAGCTGGCGCCCAGCTGCTGCGGCAGGTGCGTGACCGTTTGCGGGAAGTGCCAGCCCCAATGCCATCCGTAAACGGCGCTCGGGTAGGCCTTGACCGAGTTGTCCTGGGTGAGATTGCCGGCCAAGGGCCAGTTGAAATCGGTCCGCCAAGCCGTTGAGCTGAGGGTCGAAACGGATTCGGCCCATCCGGCGGGCGAGTTGCTCGACCCCCAGGTATTGTTGTTGATCCAGATCGAGGAATTGAGGTCCAAGGTGCAGTTGGGCGTGTTGCAAGTGGCCGCGCGCGCAGGCTCGGCAAAAATGGACGCAACCAAGGTAAGCAAGGATGCGGCGCGAACGACCATCGGTATCCGGTGGGGGAAACGATTGAGGGACAGTTTCATTTGCTCTTCCTATCAAGGTTCAAAGGTGGATTCCGAAGTACAGACAACACCATAACGGCATCTCGATTACTCGGCATTGGAAATCAATAAGTGGATAGGTAAATCGAAGTCCATTTCCCCCGTCTTCATTCCACCTACTGCCCGCAGAATCGAGGCGCTATTCACGCCAGGGTACGCCTCACAAGCGCCTGAATCGTTTCCTCCGTCTTCACCAGCGCAATCAGCAACAGCCTTTGACGGCATGTCCCTGGACGGTTCCTTCGTAAGCCCGAACGATTGGTATTCCAGCCACAATTTCGATCAACGTCTCGTGCTGATCGGGAACGATTACTATACCTTGGCCCATGGTTCCGCTCAGGGACAAATCGATCCGGCTTTCCTAGGAACCCGTTTCCGGAACCGGACTCGGAAAGGCCCAGGTCAGGATCCAGGCCATTCCGGGACGCAGGTATCTTCCCGCGGTATATTGCAGGGCATGGGATCGTAGGAAGGCATGGACCTTTTCCACAACTTCCACCCTGTCCCGATCGCCTTCGAGGGCTCCCGACGGAAGCCCTTCCGCCCAGCTCCGGAATTCCGGCAACTCCATGCGGGATTTGGCCGTGGGTCGATTCGCCTCGCCCAGGAAGCCTCCATCGATCAGGGCTGAAATCCAAACCGAGGAAGCAGGACCCGGGAGGCCGGCTTTCAGGGCCAGCAGTTCCGGGGTAACGCTCACGCTACCGTTGAACCCCTCGGGGGCCCCGAAGGGTATCCGCGCCTGCTCATAGAGATTATCGTATTGGGTTTCGAGCAATTCCCAGGCTCCATCCGATTCCCCCGCGCGCAGGCAGGAGGCGGCCAGACTGTATTGGACGCCCACCCAGACATCCTGGGCCTGGAAGGAAGGCACGGTCCCGCCGTCCTTGCCGCAGAGGTTTACGGCTCCGATCCAGGGGCTATTGGTCCGGAAATTCTTTTGGAGGATCCCGTTCGCCGCGCGCTTCCGATCCTTTCCGGCCGTAATGGCCGGCAAGCCCAACAGGTCGAGCCACAAGTCAGAGAGCAATTGGTCGGCGAAGGAATCCTCGCAACCCGTTTCGGATCCCGGTTCCTTGAAGAACCGGTAAGCGCCCTCGCTCTCGTCCCAGAGGGATTGCCTCAGGGTCTTACGCGAAGGCTCGGCCAGGGCGTCCCATCGTTCCGCCGCTCCAACCTGCCCCAGCTCCCGGGCGATGGCGGATCCGGAAGTCAGGGCCGCGATCCAGAGGGAGCCGCAATAAATGGAAACCCCATGAGAGGAAAGATTGTCGAAGGTGTCGTCAGTACCATGGGTCAACGGGATCACATCGCCGGGTTCACGCATAGCCGAAAGGTATTCCAAGGCAGTCTGGGAGGCCTGCCAGCAATCGGCCAGGAAAGCCCGGTCGCCGCTTTGCCGGAAATGCCGCCAGACCATGAGCAGGAATTTGGGACACAGATCCTTCCAATGCTTCACGTTGTGCCAGGTATAGGCATCGGGCTTGGCATCGAAGGGGCTGCCCATATCGTGCGGGACCGCGCCCATAACGCTCCGAGGGCCTTCATGCCTGGGATCCGGCAGATCCGCATAAGGATGATGCGCGAACTCCCAATGCCGTCTCGAAACCGGATCCTGGGACAGGATGGCTTTGGCGAATTCCCGCAAGATGCACCCGTCCAGGCGGGGCAACAACCACAAGAGCGAAAAGGATCCGTAGAAATAGACGTCCAGGGAATTGAAAAAGGGATAGTCCGCGCACTCGCGGATCCAGAAATGGTCCTCGCGATCCCATATCGTCGCATCCGCGAGGAAGGCCAGACTGTTGCACAGCAGGGTTTTCTGCCGCAGCCCGGATTCCGCGGTCGGCGCCGTCCCCAGAAGGGATCCAGGGCCTCCCGCTTGATCCAGGGACGCATGATCCCCGGCGATCCGATCCCGGTAGCTTCCCCGGGTTTCCAGGGTTTCCAAGGCGATATCCTTGGCGCGATTCCAAGGATCACGGAAATGATCGGCATATTTCTTTTCTCCGGTAAAGCCGTTCAGGCGGATCTCGGGGAAATCGAGAACCAGGGCGAAGGAAACCGTACGCTTGCTCCCGGGGGCAACCAGAGCGGTGACGCAGAGCGCGCCCATCCGCCTTTCGCGCCCCGTACCCAGGACCTCCACATGCCAAGGGGCCACCCGTCCGGTCTGCAAGGCTTCCTTGATCAGGCCCGCCTCCTCGACCGCATAGAAGGAAGGATGTACGGAGGCATAGAACCCGGTTTCAACCGGCTCCGCTTCCAAGGCCAATCCCATGGTT
>DAINDC010000052.1:12600-13721 GCA_036732085.1 Fibrobacterota bacterium
CCATGGTTCCTTCGAAATCCCCGCCCGACCCCTGTTCCGATTGGCGAAGCACCATGCCCACCCTCTCGCGCCCTTCCTCCCCGGGGCTGCGGAAAACCTCCCCTTGCTGGAACTTGGCGGTCTTGACCAGACGGAACCACGCATCCTGGACCCCGGGCCGCATTTTGGCGACGTGATCCCCGCAGAGATTTTCCAGGGTCCAGACCAGGGTCGCCTCCAAAGGTTCCTGGGTGGGGTTCTCGAGTTCGATCTCAATTACGGAAACGGGCAAGGAGCAGGCGCGCTCATCGCCGCGGATGACGGGGGTGAATCCGTCGATGCGGAGCCTCAGGGCATGGCCCGCCGAGGCATACTCCGTGCGGTGGGAAGGGTACAGGCCTGAATACCGCATGCTTTCGGAAGGATACGCCGGCTGACCCGAAATGGACTTCTCCTCCACATCCCCGGTCAGGGATCCCATGAAACGGTTTTCCATGGACAAGGCCGATCCGAAAAGGTCGAGGAGCAGGGAGTAGGAAAGTTCCGGCGAGGGGCCCTTGTCGATCCGGTACCGGGTCCGATCGGAAAGGACCACATGCCAACGCCGCAAGGCGGTCTCGTTCTCGGCATAAAGCGTCGCATGGCCGGACATCCGGTCGATGATGGTCTGGGCCTTTTCCTTGGATTCGCTCCCCTCCAACCATGGCGATCCATCGTGCTTAAGCAGCTTTTGATCCCGGTTGGTGCGCAACAGATCCTCGACCTTCATGACCATCAAACGGGCGCCATGCGCTCTTTCGGCGAAAAACAAATTTCGCAATCGCAAGGGATCATCCGCGGACGAGGTGACGTGATACCCATTGAGCAGGGAAATGACCGGAGTGGTTCCCGCCGGCGTGAGGGTGAAGGCATTGCCGATGCCGCCCATGGGCATCCCCGTATCCAGGGGAGTGCAGGATATCGGTTCGTACCAGGGCTGCTTGAAGGGTATGGCCGTGCCCGAACGCATCAGGTCGGATACCGTTCCCGCATAGGTGGAGCGGGCCAGGGAAAAAGGGCCTTGAGGGGAAACATGTCCTTCGGAAGTATTCATCTTTTCATTCTCAATCTCATGCGCGGGAGAATCCCAAGCGGGTAAATGG
>DAINDC010000052.1:13731-19546 GCA_036732085.1 Fibrobacterota bacterium
GGTGGACCCAGCGGCACGGCGTATCCTTAGTCGGAATTTCGGCGTCGGCGGTTCCCGAAACCGGCGCTGGAAGATTCGAGCCTCCCTATTTTCGTCGGCAAATGCATGGCCGATAGGAAGGCCTATATCGTTTCCTCCGACTTCACCCACGCAAGGAGTCGCCGTGAACCGTCGCAGTGAGGACACAGGACCTCTTCACCGAAGGTCCGCCGTGAAAGCTCATGCCAGCACGCCTGAGCAAATCGTCACAGTCCGCTTGGGGGATGCACCCAGGGCGCTTGAACTCGACCGTTACGTTCCCCTCCGCCACCAAGGGCAAACGCGCATTGGCCACGCGAAGCCGAGGCCGCAAGAGATTATCCCATTAGCTCCCATTAACATTAACCGGTTACTCCTAAAAAGTTCGAAGGAATGATCGCATACCGGGTTAAAAATCGTCATTGACTTGTACCGATTGAACGTCATCTCGAAAACCGCCTGTCAGGGCGGAAGTTTGTGGGGCGCGTAAAATCGGTCCACCCTAAGATTGCATCGGGCGATGTGACTTTGGCCAATTCTCAATTCAATTAAGTGAATAGACCATCAAACGAGACTTGAGGGCCGGAAAGGCGAATTTTCCTTCCCGGAAAGAAAGGGGAATTGAGTTTGCTTAAACGAACAGAACAGTATTTTGCACTGCTTTTTGCCGTAACAGCTTTGAACGCTTTTAGCCAAAGCACGATTACGGTGGACGTGGATGGGGCGACCACGATTATTCCCAAAGAAATCTTCGGGGTAATCATGGAAAAGTTGGGGAAGCAGTGGGCTGGCGGTGTCTGGGTGGGAACGAATTCGACTACGCCCAATATCAACGGCATGCGGAAGGACGTTATCGAAGGATTTAAAGAATGCGGCGTAGGCGCGATTGAATGGCCGGGAGGATGCGCGGCAAGCGGATATAATTGGAGCGCCAATAAAAACCCGGCGAATGATGTGGGTACGGATCGGTTCATGGAGTTTTGCGATTCCATCGGAGCCGAACCCGTTATTGCCGGTCCAGGGCTAGCAACTTCCGCGTCGAGCAACCTGGCGTGGATCCAGTATATCAACAATAATCCAACCCATCCCGAGTGGACGCTCAAATATTTCAAGATCGGCAATGAGGTGTGGGGATGCGGCGGAAACCAAACCGTGTCCACTTATATATCCAATTATACCGCCAATTACGCCGCACTGAAGGATCCTGTCAACGGCAAAAAAATGTTCTTAATCGCCGGCAATGATTTGCAAGGCCGTTGGACTTGGCTCCCGACTATGTTGAAGAGTATCGGCGAGACAATCGATGGCGTTGAGTTCCATGATTATGTCTATTTCCCCGACAGTTACAGCAGCGCGAATCCTACAACGAATCAATATTGGGACGTCGTGAATCATGCTAATGCGCTTCAGATCAAACCGCACCTGGACAATAGTGTATTCCCGCCCTTGAACGCCTATGATCCCGCCAAAAGGATAAAAGTCGTCGAGGACGAGTGGGGAGACTGGCTCATGGATACGGGCGACGGGTGGATGCAGCAAAACACGGTCATGGACGCAGTGAGCGCTGGTGAGCACCTGAATCTGTTTCTGCAACGGGCGGACAGGATGGGAATTGCATGCCTGGCCCAGGGCGTTAACGTCATTCATTCCCTTATAAACATCAATCCCAGCGGCGTAATGGCGAAGACGCCGAACTTCTATATTTTCAAGTTGTACAAGCCCCACCATACTGATAAGGCCAAAATCGCCCCTATAACGGCCTCCACCATTCAGACCGTCACCGGCAACGGAGCCACCATGCCGGCCTTGACGGTTTTTGCGAGCGTGGATAGCCACGGAATCGTCAACGTCTCCTTTACCAATGTTGACTTAACGGCCACCCGTACCGCAACGGTTACCTTAACGAGCAGCCAGGCCTCTTACACGGTCGCAAGCGCGGAAGCCGTCACCGGTCCGGCAATCACCTCGTTTAACGATTTCGGCGCGTCCGAAGCGGTAGGCATCAAGCCTCTTGATGCTTCAAGTTACAGCATTACGGGGAAAACCTTGTCTGTAACCCTCCCCACCAAGAGCGTGGTCATGATTAGGTTGGCGCCCCCTGGCAACGCGGCTATTCAAAACGGAAACTTTCCCAAGAATGGGGCGAATGCATTTTCGATCAAGACCGGATCGCGGGGGGAACTGGTTATCGCCTCGCAGGCAGGCCGAAAGACGTCGGTGATGATCAGTTTGTATGACATTGATGGCAGGACTTTGAGAGCCCGCTCAAACAAAACATTCGAAATCGGAAACGGCCCCTTTGTTTTTGAAACCCACATGCCCAAGGGCGTTTACCTCCTCAAAATCACCGGCTCGGACATCAACCTATCGAAGCGGGTTGCAATCGCACCTTAGCAGGCCCATCCATCAAGAGCTTGTCGCACCATACCGCGACACCCTAATATTTCCAAATCGCCAGTCACACTCTGGACGGGCGTTAAGGCTTATGGGTTGGATGAAAAAGGTGACTTCACCAAACACATTCACAAACAAGACGCCGTCCTGGCTGCAGGGGATATTATTGTTTCCTGTGATTTGACTTTTCTGTCCGCCTCAATGCGGCCTCCAGGATCCGCCCCGTCAGGATAATTATGTTTCGGTAAAACTGAATGATTCCCTGAAACGATAGGACAGCGTTCAAGCCCTAAGTGCCTTATCGGATTTGTTCAAAAAAAATGAGGATTTACCCACCCTCAACCGCTTCTCACGCAGATCCCCCGCGCGGCGGGTCCGCTCCGAGATTACCTTTTACGGGAACCGATAAAAGGAACCGGACCGATGCCCAATCATTCGCCCCTCTACGCCCTGGCGGGCCTGCTCTTCGCGGCGATCGCGCATGCCCAGCCCTCCCTGCATTCCCTTCCCGACAGCATTGCGGCTCCCGGTACCCCGACCCTGATTCCGCGCACGGGAGGCGGGGGCGCCACGGTATTCGGGGAAGGCGTGGTTTCCGATTGGCAGGGCAACGTCTACTGCGGTGAGATGGACAATAGCGATCGGACCATGCAATTGAAGGTCGGCCAGGACACGGCCCATTCGTGGCGGAAGGCCAATGACGATCCCAATGGGATGTGGCTGGATTCCCAGAACCGCATCCTCATCTGCCAGCAACGCGCCATCGTGCGCGTGAAGGCGGGCGCGACCTTCGACAATCAGAACGATACCGTTTATAAGTACACCGGCCAGGACTTCAACGACATCACCGGGGATTCCAGGGACAACCTGTACTTCACCAATTTCAACGGCAACACCGTTTATTTCCGGAATGCGACCACGGGGGTTACCATCCCCCTGCTCTCCAACCAACCCAAACCCAACGGCATCGAATGGGATGAAGGCCGCAAGGTGCTTTATGTGAACGAATACGGAGCCAACAAAGTGGCCGCCTATGACGTGGGCGCGGATTTCTCCCTCTCCAATCGGAGGGATTTCGTCACCAATATCACGAGCCCCGACGGTATTTGCCTCGATTCCCTGGGGAACGTTTATGTAGTGGCCGGCGGCCAAGGAGTCCAGGTCTACGCGCCGGCCCCCGCGGACAAAACGAAGCTGGGCGCCAAGCTGGGGGAAATCCCGCTCCCGAACCAATCCCTCACCAACCTGGACTTCGGCGGCGCCGACTTCAAGACCTTGTACATGGTGACGAACAAGGGCTTGTACAAGCTGCCCATGAAGGTGCGGGGTTATAAGAAGGGACAGTCCGTCGTTTCCCTGGCCAAACTCCGGCCCTATTCGGCCCAAACGTTGTCCTTGTCTCCGATTTTCCGGCTGGACGGGCGCAGCCTGTCCGATCTGCGTCGGGAAACCACCATCAGCGCCCCGGGCATCTATCTGCTCCGGCGGTAGTGAAAAGCGCGGGCAACCGGCGCTCAGATCTCCCGCCAGTCCGGGCTTTCCTTTGTGCCTTCTCCACTCCACTCGATGTCTTCCTCGTGGGTTTCCGGCGGCCTGGGTTTCACAGCCTTCGGCGGACCTGGCGAGTGAAGCACTCGTTGGCGAGTGAAGCACTCATTGCCAATGCATGGCCGAGAGTAAGGCCTTTATCGTTTCCTCTGCGAAGCCGGCACACCGGCGTAAATCGTCACATGCCGCTTGGGTGGAGGCACCAAGGCCGTCATGCGCGAGAGGAGCGCAGCTGGGGGCGATCTCCGATAATGATGAAGGTCCAGGCCGCTCGATACACGTTTGATCGGCGGCTATCGGAATGCCCGAAGAATCCGCCGCCCGGCGTGGCGCCGCGGCTTGCGCGCACAGCGCTATAACCAGGACGGTCCAGACCGGAATCCGAATCGATGCCGCTGCGAAAGTATGGATGAGATTCATGATGGCGTTCCCTCAGAGGTTAGGTATTACGAGGATTAAGCCGTGGCAGATTAATCGCTTCACTGAATCGGGCAAAGGTGACTCCGGCGAGGTGCGTCGGAGTTATTTTTTACATTTCGGTACGATTTTTCTGGACACCTAGCTTCCATAAATCCAATTTCAAATTCAAAAACAATGAGGTTGATGCATGAGTAGTTTCAAGTTCCTTCCGAGCATGGGGTTTTCGGCCCTCTGCCTTTTAGCCCATTCCCCGGCCCTGTCCCAGGATTCCATCCCGATTTTCCCGATTGTCGATTTCGAGAATATGCAAGTGCAATCCACCCTGAGCAATTACGGGGGCTCTTTTGCCGACAATTCCGAAAGGGCCAACGACACCGTCACTTACGGAAATTCGATTCTGACCACCTTCGCGTCCAATGATGACCCGGATTCCTTGCAATGGGTCCCGGGGCATCGTGAAGGGTCCCTTTGGGCCTATAAGCTGGGCTATCAGCTGGGCACGGTAAGACTGGGATGCGGAGGGGAATGCACCTATGGTCCTCATGTCGGACTCGCGATCGGGTTCTCCAGGGACTACGATCCCCTCGATTTGACCGGGGCAACCCACGTTACCTTCTGGGCGAAAAGCAATGACTCCGTGACCGTGGACGTATCGATCGGGATGCGGGATACGGCGACGAGCCCTGCAAGCTATTCCCAGAGATTCATCATCGATACCACCTGGAAGCAGTACTCCATCGAACTCAAGGCATCCACGGTCTTCAAGCTGCCTGACTGGGTGACTCCGAAGCCGTTCGATGTCGCCCTGGCGAACGCCATCGGGTTCAGCATCAGCAAGGATGATAACCCCACCCACCCCGACAATGCGCTCTACCTGGATGATATCGAAATCGTTAATTGGGTCTATACCTCCTATGTCGAACCGGTCGGCATTTCCAAGCAGAACCGGAAGGCCCAGCGGGCCGATGGGTTGCACGCACGAATCACCGGAGACGTCGCCCTTGTTCGGCTGCCGGCGGCATTTCTCGGCAAGTCAGGCGTAGTCGAGGCTTTGGACGCGGCGGGACGGAAAGTCGGGCGCGCCGCCTTCGGCCCCCAGGCCTTGGACGTGTCCTTGAATGTCCCGGCAGCATCGGCCAAATCCACCGGCCTTTACATTCGCGCCATTTCGAAATAGGAACCTTCCGAAACGCCGCTGAACCCGGATAGTCCCGGGCTTCGGCGGCATCGCCTTCCTCCGGGGAATTTTCCTCACTCTGTCATCAGGGCGCCATGAGCGCCTCCGACCACGAATACACTATGCGGCCGCATAAAAGTACTCTGTCCAGGTCGCGTCCCAGGGCGAGCGAAGTTTTTAAAATTAGAACTACTTCTTAAGATATTTAGGGCTTGCTGAATAGCTCGCCGTCAGTTTTTTGTTTTTATTCCGGGGGAC
>DAINDC010000053.1:0-883 GCA_036732085.1 Fibrobacterota bacterium
AACGCATTCCCGAGGATGTGAAAAAGATATTCCTGACCGCTTTCGATATCGAGCCCAAGTGGCTCATCGCCTGCGCCATGAAGCGCCAGAAATGGATCGACATGGGCCAATCGCTGAACCTGTACATGGCCCAACCCAGCGGCAAGAAGCTGGACACCATGTACAAGCTCGCCTGGCAGGCCGGCCTCAAGACCACGTATTACCTGCGTTCCTTGGGCGCGACCAATGCGGAGAAATCCACCTTGGACAAGACCCGCGGCGTGAACTCGGTTTCCCCCGGCGATACGGCCGGAGGCTCGGTGGGCTCGGTCCCCGGCGGCAAGTCCGCGGAAGATCGCCTGGCGGAGAAGGCCTTCAAGCCGAGCATAGTGAAAGAGCCGATGGATGCGGTCAAGCCCGCAGCCGCCCCGGTGGATGAAACGGATCTGTTGGCCTCGAAAATGGCCTGTTCAATTCTAAATGGTGAGGAGTGCGAAGCATGTCAATAAGCTGGGATGATGAAAAAGACACGAGTTCCAATGTCGCATTGGCTACAGCGGTAACGGGAGCCGCCCAGGCTCCGGTTGCGAGGACGCAGGATCCGGCCTCGAAGATCATCCTTCCGGGCCAGAACGAGCCGGCCAAGCTCGCCACCTTGATGGGCGAGTCCACGGCCCGCGTGCGCGTGGATGAGAAGCGCATCATCAACTGCCGCGCCGATCTCAATCAGTTGGTGCCCATCAAGTACCAATGGGCCTGGCAGAAGTACCTGGACGCTTGCGCCAACCATTGGATGCCGCAGGAAATCAACATGTCCCGCGATATCGAACTCTGGAAGAGCAACGAGCTCTCGGAGGACGAGCGCCGCATCGTCAAGCGCAATATGGGCTTCTTCTCGACGGCG
>DAINDC010000053.1:893-1867 GCA_036732085.1 Fibrobacterota bacterium
TGGTGGCGAACAATATCGTGCTGGCAGCCTACAAGCATATCACCAATCCCGAATGCCGCCAGTACATGCTGCGCCAGTCCTTCGAGGAAGCGTTGCATACCCATGCCTATCAATATATAGTGGAGTCCCTGGGCCTGGATGAGGCCGAAATCTTCAATATGTACCATGAGGTCAACTCCATCCACGGCAAGGATGCCTTCGAGATCGAGCTCACCCGCGAGATGCTCCGGCCCGACTTCGAGACGGAAAGCTTCAAGGGCGCCCAGACCTTCCTGGAGAACCTGATCGGCTACTACGTAATCATGGAAGGCATCTTCTTCTATAGCGGCTTCGTGATGATGCTGTCCTTCCAGCGTCAGAATCGCCTGGCCGGTTGCGGCGAACAGTTCCAGTACATCCTCCGCGACGAGACCATGCATATGAATTTCGGCATCGACGTGATCAACCAGATCAAGATCGAGAATCCGGAAATCTGGACCAACGAGGTCAAGGAGAAGTCCACGGAACTGGTCAGGAAGGCCGTGGAGCTGGAAATCATCTATGCCAAGGACACGATGCCCCGCGGTATATTAGGGCTCAACGCCTCCATGTTCGAAGACTACGTCCAGTATGTCGCCGATCGTCGCCTGGAGAAGATCGGCCTGAACAAGATTTACGGCGCGACCAATCCGTTCCCGTGGATGAGCGAAATCCTGGATCTCAAGAAGGAGAAGAACTTCTTCGAGACCCGCGTGACCGAATACCAAACGGGTGGCGCCTTAAACTGGGATTGATTCGGGCGTGAAGCCGTAGAATCGGAATCATGGATACATCGGGGCCCGCGGAAGCGGGCCTTTTTTTGTGGATGAGAGTAGTTCGTGGATGAGAGTCGTAGCAACCGGAAAACGCAGGGAAGCGGAGCATGGAAAAAGCGAGGTTGGAGGCGTTCAGCGACGGGGTTTTCGCCATCGTGATCACTTTGCTGATCTTGGAGA
>DAINDC010000053.1:1877-5371 GCA_036732085.1 Fibrobacterota bacterium
GACTATGCCCATTTGCCGCAGGCCCTCCGCGAGGTGCTGCCGCGAATCATGGCCTATGTGATGAGTTTTTTCATCATCGGGCTGTATTGGGTTTCGCATCATAATTCAATGCATCCGCTGAAGAAGGTGGATCGGGTATTTCTATGGCTGAATATGCTGCTCCTGCTCTTCGTGAGTTTCCTCCCTTTTCCAACTTCATTGTTGGGGCGCTATCCCTTCAAGGCCTTGCCGATTGTGCTTTATGGCGGTAGCCTGATAGCCTGCAATGGGATCGGGTTCCTGATGATGCTGTATGTGAGGTATCATCCGGAGCTGGCAGGTCCGGATTATGCGGAGAAGTATTTCCGGAGGCAGTTGCCGATTTATGCGATGGTGAATGGGTCTTACCTGGTGGGGATGGCGCTTGCGCCGGTGGCACCGGGGATTAGCTATGGGATTTATGGGGCCGTGGTGATTTCGCTAATCGTGTTTTTGACGAAGTGGCATATGCGGGTTTTGGATAGACAGGGTGGAAATTAAGGCCAATTATTAAGATTGGGAAAGACCGACCGCGAGGCAAAAATGACGAGCAATAAATTGAAGCCGCAATATCTGGATGAAGCCGTAAAGCGCATTGATGGGATTCCCATCCTTTTAAATGAAAAGTATGTAACGGGTAATAATGCCAAGTTCCAAAAAATGTACAACTGGATGTCCCGTGGATATGACTTCGTCGAGAATGTTTACGGAAAGCTCAAGTATGGGAATTCCATCAAGGAATTAAGGCAGAGCATCGTATCCAAATTGGAATGGGAAAATGGCCTTTCGGTCCTTTATGTATCCATCGGAACGGGAAGGGATCTCGATTTCATCCCCGCAGGGATTGATAAATCGTCGCTGGACATTCATGGCATCGATATTTCCATCGGCATGCTCAACAAATGCCTCAAGAAATTCCGGGACTCCGAAACAAAATTGACCTTGCTGAACTGTTGCGCGGAAGATTTGCCGTTCCTCGACAATGCCTTTGATATCGTCTTCCACGTGGGTGGGATCAATTTCTTCAATGACAAAGAGGCCGCGATCAAAGAGATGATCCGGGTCGCCAAACCCGGATCCAAAATCGTCATCGCCGATGAGACCGGGGATTACCTGAAAAGCCAATATCAGAAAAGCGCCTTGAGCAAAGGGAATTTCAAAGGCCTTGAAATAGACATGGGTGAAATCGAATCGCTGGATTTGCAGGGCATAATGGACAGGAAAATGGAATATTTATGGGATAATAAGTTTTACTGTTATTCTTTTAGAAAGGCATTGTGAGTATTCGCATTTCTTTGGCTTACCGGGTATAGCGGCAACAATATGTTCGGGGATCATATACCGGGGCAAAGCGGAAGTGCATGCCCAAAATGAATGGGTGTGATTTGGCCAAGCGGATTCATTCGCTCCGGCCGGACATCAAAGTCCTTTTCGTATCCGGGTATTCGCTGGAGATATTAACGCTTCTCAATTTGGGCGTAGATAAGTCGCAGCTGATAAACAAGTCCGTCGATAAGGACTCTTTTTTATTCTTGGTGAATCAATTTTTAGGGGTCCGGAATCCGGAACTTCCTCATCCGGCTTTCTAGTTCGACAACGGCATCAACCTTTCGATGCCGGTCTATCCTTGGAGGGCCGGAAGTCGATTCACGAAGGTCGACCTTGGTTCCGGAGCGCAACTTTTTCCAAGTAGCCGTTCTCCCGACCTAGTTTAGCCGACGCCCTTGGCGCTCTTGCGATCGGGCAGGAAAAGCACCATCACCTCCAAATTGTCCGTGCCGGGAAACATATCGAGCGGCACCACCTCGGAAACCGTGTAACCGCATTGGCGCCACTCGTTCACTTCTTTCGGAAGCGTGTCCAGATCGCAGAAGATATGTAGGATGCGAGAAGGCTTACGGGCAGCCAGGGCGGCTATCACGCCAGGCTCCGTGCCTTGTCGGGGCGGATCGAGTAATAGCGCTTCCGGCTTTCCGGCTAGGGGAGGCGGCAGGAGCCTGTCCAGGTTTTGGACTTGGATACGGCCGGAGCGGAAGCGGCAATGGGTTCCCGGATCCGCCGCGGCCATTTTCTGGGCGGATTCGATCGACTCCGATCCCAAATCGACGCCCCAGGCCTCACGATACGCATGGCCCAAATGCAAGGTGAAGAAACCGAATCCGCTATAGAGATCCACCAGACGGTGTTCCACTTTCGGATTCAGGAGTTGATCGGCTTTTTCCAAAAAGGCGGGAAGGATGGACGCATTGACCTGACAGAACGCGGTGGGGTTGAAGGCATAGGTCCGGTCCAGTACCTTGAGTTGGATATCGTCCGCGCCGAAAAGTTTTTTCAGCTTCCAGGGGCCTTCGAAGGTTCTCGCTTCGAAATAGAAATCGGAACGGCTGGGATCGAAATACAGAAAGGCGGAAACCGTTTTCGGTTCCATCACTTGCAGATGATCGCCCAGCAATTTCGCCTTGCGGACCACATCTCCATTGAGCTTGTGAACATTGAACAGAACCGTGAATCGGGTATAGTCCCCGCGGATGATTAAGAAGTTCAAGGCATTGGCGAGGGGCGCATAGGCCGGGGTGTTCAACTTGCTCAGGATGAATCGATAGATGAGAGCGTGTTCTTTTGGCTCGACCAGAGGTTCTTTGGCGGCACGCGGATTGGCCGCGGTCATGCTTTCGGTAAGGAAGGAAAGCGCGTAGCCTCCCTTTTCCTTCACCACTCGGCGCTTGCTGGTTGTACGGTAATGTCTCGGGCGTGGAGAAGGCAGAATGGGGCCGGGCGTACCGGGGAGTCTTCGGGCTTTCCAGAATTCCTGAAAAGCTTTTTTCTTCAAATCCAATTCCAGGTTGTAGTCGAACCGGGCGAGTGGTTCGGGATGGCGATTGCCTTGCACCAGCTCCGGGGCGATTCGGCGAGCCGACTTCATCAGCAATTCCGAGAAGTGGACTTCACCGGAATCCGTTCTCGCCTCCATAGGCCGATTGATAGGCCGATTGTTCTCGGAGGCCCGGCCGGGTTGGGTGCGATAGGCCTCGCTGCGCTTATCCTTCGGCGGGACCGCGGTTTGATCCGACTTGTGCTGACGTGCAGGTTTTTTAGGCGAGCCTGTTTTTGGAGAGCCTGGATACTTGCGATGAGGCTGGGGCATGGGGTCCGAATTTAGAAAATCCGCCCCAGTTGAGCATTTTCGGCGACGCATCCGAAACATCCTGAGGGAACAGGTGGCGGAAACGTAACATTAATGTTACCCACGGGGAGGGCATGGATTTCCGATTCAGCCTCGCTCGCCATGGCAACGGGTCGGGACGATTGGCTGGGGAGACTGCCTGGGCCGGCCACTTGATTCGACCCGAAAGTCTTTTTATTGCGACCCAAGGTCCCTTAAAAAACGTGTCAATCAGTCAATTTTCAAGGGTCCGATGGACTTTTGTGGACATAAAATTTATAATGGCTCATATGTCTATCCGACAGGATAAGCT
>DAINDC010000053.1:5381-10797 GCA_036732085.1 Fibrobacterota bacterium
GGATAAGCTGGTTTAGAAGAGTTCAGATGGGCAAAAAGGCTGGGTAAGAAGGGAATAAATGCAATTAGGCGTTAAGGAAGCCGCAAGCCTGCTCAACATATCCGAGAAGAGCGTTTACCGCTGGATTGGCCAGGGCTTCCTCCCGGCTTATCGGGTCAATGATCAATACCGTTTCAATCGTGCCGAGCTTCTGGAATGGGCCACGAGCAGGAAGATCAATATGTCTTCCGATTTCTTCCATGAGCCGACGAGTAGCGGTTTGCCCATTCCAAGCCTGACCGAATGCTTGCAGAGCGGCGGAGTCTTTTACCGGATCGAAGGCGATACCAAGAGTTCGGTTCTTCATTCGGTGGTGGAACATATGCGGTTGCCGGATGGAGTCGACCGGGATTTCCTGCGGCGGGTCCTGCTGGCCAGGGAAGAATTGGCCTCCACCGGGATCGGGGACGGGATAGCCATCCCGCACGTGCGCAATCCCGTGGTCCTGCATGTCACCCAGCCGATCATTACGCTTTGCTTTTTGGAAAAACCGGTGGAGTATGCCGCGCTGGATGGGAAGCCGGTGCATGCCTTGTTCGGCATCATCAGCCCGACCTTGCGCGCCCATCTGCATTTGCTTTCGCGTCTTTCGTTCGCGCTCAGGGACGAGGGATTCAAGTCCGCGATAACCCGCCAGGCCCGCCGGGAGGAGATCCTGGGCGAGGCAGACCGGATCGAGAAGACCTTCGCGACTTTCCCGACCTTCACGACCAAGACATCCGCAAACGGGGGCGCATAATCCGGTGACAGCCATCCTGTTGAGCATTCCCATTTTGCTGTTGGGAGCGGTCCTCGCCCTGTTTCTGCAATCGAACCGATCCAGCGCCGCGATCACCATCGCGAGCCAGGCGGTCGCGACCGTGCTGGTGCTACTTGGCATCATGCCGCTGCTGCGGGGCGGCCCGGGACTTGAATTGATCCTCCCCTGGCCCGCGCCCATCCATAGCGTGGCCTTTCGCATCGATGCCTTGGGGGCCTTCTTCCTCTCCTGGTCCTTGCCGATGACCTTGCTGGGTACGATTTACTCCGTGGGCTATTTGAAACCCCACTTTGACAAAGGACGCTCCGGCGGCCCGCACTTCGCACTCCTGAATATGACCCAGGTCGCCTTCGTGCTGATCTATTCGGTGCAGAACGCCTTGGTATTCCTATTGGGTTGGGAAATCGCCGCCGTAGCGGCCTGGTTACTGGTCATCTGGGACTACTCGAATCAGAAAATCCGCTTCGCCGGTTTCAATTACCTGATCTCGACCCACGTGGGCATGTTCGTCCTGGTCGCGGCCTTCATGCTGATGCATAGCAAAACAGATTCCCTCGACTTTCAGGTCTTCGGCGGATTCCTGTCCCAATCCACCTCGGTACGGGGCGCGCTCTTCCTGTTGCTGGGGGTGGCCTTTGCGCTCAAATCCGCTTTCTTCCCTTTCCATACGTGGCTGCCGCGCGCCCATTCCGCCGCGCCCGCCCATGTTTCCGCCTTGATGTCCGGCGTGATCCATAAGGCGGGATTGTTCGGCTTCCTGCGCTTCACGCTCTTGATGGGACCGCCTGACGAATGGATGGGATGGACGGTCCTGGCCTTCGGAGCGTTGTCCGCCTTTTTCGGCGTCCTCTATACCGCGACGCAGCGCGATCTCAAGCGGATCCTCGGCTACTCGTCCACGGAGAATGTCGGCATTTGCGCGATGGGATTCGGCGTGGGTTATCTGGGCTGGGTATGGGGCATGCCGGGCTTAGCGGCGATCGGTTTCGCGGGCGGGATGCTGCATCTTCTGAACCATGCGTTTTTCAAATGCCTGCTCTTTTATGCGGCCGGATCCATATACCGGGCCATCCATTCCGTCGATCTGGAAAGGATGGGGGGCCTCGCCAAAACTCTACCGCGCACGGCCATCCTCTTCATCATCGGAGGGTTGGCCATGGCGGCCTTCCCTCCCTTGAACGGGTTCATCAGCGAGTTCACCATCTATACCGGCCTGCTCTCCGGATCGGCGCCCACCGGGCAGGAAAATGCGGTGCTGATCGCGGCGGCGGCCATGCTGGCCTTCGTGGGCGCGGTGAGCGCCTTTTCCGTGACCCGCGCCTTCGGCCTGGCCTTCCTGGGCCATGCCCGCGACACCCATCTGCATGCGGGTGAGGATCCTCCCCTGTCCATGCAGGTGCCCATGCTGGCGCATGCGATCGGTATCATGGCCTTGGGTCTGGCCCCGGGAATGGGCTTCTGGCTGATCCATTCCACCTTGCGCCTGTTCCCGATCCTGAAGGATGCGCAGATGCATCCCTCGCCCTCGGGAATGGTGGTCGGGGCGAGCCGGGTGCTGGCCCTGGTCCTATTGGCTTCGGGCATCCTCGCATGGCGAAACGGATTGCAAGCGCGCCGGACCGCGACCTGGGCCTGCGGGTATACCGCCGGATCCTCCCGGATGCAATATACGGGGAGTTCCTTTACCGAGCAGTTTTCCCGCATCTGGAAGTCCTTCCTCCCGGTACTCAGGCGCGAACGACTGCCCAAGGAAATCTTCCCGCAACATCCGAGTTACCTCGCGACCCACCATGTCGATGCGGTGGAGCGCCGTATCTTCGAGGTCCTGGGTCAGGGCGAGGAATTCCTGACGCAAACTTCCGGCCATATCTCGGAAAAGCCCCACTTCGGATTCGCGGCCGGCCTGGTCGCCTTGGTGCTTATCGTCGCCTTATTGTTCGGAGGGGTCGGAAAGTGATGTGGTCGCTGATCGGGTTGCGCATGGCGGATGTCGCGGCGCTGTTGGTGATGCCGTTCCTGCTGACCGGCCTGATCAACCGGGTGAAATCCCTTTGGTCCGGGCGCAAGGGTCCGCCGATCTTCCAGTCCTTTTTCGATCTGCGGCGGTTATTCTCCAAGACGCCTGTCTACAGCACCACCTCGACCATGGTCTTCCGCATTGCTCCCTTTGTCCTATTGGCCACGGCGGCGGGATCGGCCCTGATCGTGCCCTTGCTCGGTTCCCTGCCGCTGATCTCCTTCCCGTTCGATTTCGTTTGGTTCGCCTATGTCTGGGGATTAGGCCGGGTGGCGATCATGCTCGCGGCGTTGGATACCGGTAGCTCTTTCGAGGGCATGGGCGCGGCACGCGAGGCGACCTTCTCGACCTTGCTGGAACCGGCCCTGTTCCTGGTCCTGGGCGCGCTTTGCATCGAGACCGGAACCCATTCCCTGCATGCGGCGCTGGTCCTGCATCCCCACGACGGCATCTCCGCCGTGATCTGGTTCGCCTCGATCCTCGCCCTGTTGATCGTCCTGCAGGTCGAAACCTCCCGGATGCCGGTGGATGATCCCGGCACCCATCTCGAACTCACCATGGTGCATGAGGTCATGACCTTGGATCATTGCGGCCCGGAACTGGCCTGCATCCAATGGGGATCGGCCCTCAAGCTCATGGTCGGCGCCTCCATCCTGGCGACCTTGCTCAATCCCTGGTCCGGCTCGAATTCCTTCGCGGCCATGCTGATGAACCTCGGGTTAAGCGCGGCTGTCGCCGTGGTCATCGGCACGGTGGAATCCCTGATGGCGCGGCTGAGGCTGAGGACCGTGCCCAAGTATATCGTCATATCCCTTGTCGCCGGGGCCGTGGCCCTGCTGGCGACCACCTGGCGTTTGGGAGGCGCGCAATGACCCCGCTGATGGCCGCGCTGCTCGGAGCCTTCCTGATTCCTCTGTTCATCGCCAGTTGGCGGATCAGCTTGCTGGGCTTGGCCTGCCAGGGTTTGCTGATGGCGTGGATGGCCTTTGGTCGCGATCCGGATCCGGTCTCGGCCCAAGGTTTGATCACCTTCGCGGATTTCGCCTTGCTCCGGGGGCTGGCCCTGCCGATGGCTCTGTATGGCGTGCTTCACTCGCACCATGTGCCTTTGCGGAACAATGTCATCTCGGCGAATCTTCTGTCCTGGACCTTGGCCTTGGGAATCGTATTGCTGGCTTTCAACTTCTCGGCCCTGCTGGTTTTGGACCCGGGACAACCACGATATGTGGTCGCGGTATTGGCCGCGGGGGTGATGCTGGGATTTTTGATCCTGGCGACGCCTTCATCGGGAATGTTCAGTCAACTTGTGGGCGCGCTGTATATCGAAAATGCCATCGCCTTCTTCGAGCAAGCCGGTGGAAACGCATCCGAACCCATCGCCGTGCGGCTGGGTCAATTCGCCGTCGTGGCCCTGACCTTCCTGCTCTATCGCTGGTTCCTGCAGACGGTTGCAAAGGAAGTCCTGATAGAAATGCCCGAGGCTTTGGAAGAGCCGACTCTATGAGCTTGGTTAGCCTTCTGATCCTGATGTTTCTCCTTCTGCTGCCTCTGGCCGCCGGCCTCAGTCTTGCTTTCCCGGCAGTCCGGAGCCGCGCTGCGGCCTTGCTCGTCCTGGTTGCTTTCGCTTGTTCGTGTTTCGCGATCGCCTTGAATTTCGCGCCCATCCAAGTGCCGATCCTCGGAGGCTATCTTAGGGTCGATGCGACTTCGCGCCTGTTCCTGGGCTTGGTCAATCCGATTTTCCTGGGGATCTCCGGGTATATCCTGAGCCGCGTATCGAGCACGCCGGGCCTTCGCGAGGGCATGGGCCGATTCGCGATCCTCTGCCTGCTTTTTCTAGCCGCCGTCAATTTCGTCCTGGTGTCGAACAACCTGCTGGTCGCGTGGATCGCGCTGGAGGCCACCTCCCTGGCCGTGGCGCCGCTTATCGTGCGAGGCGACGTGCCGAATTCGCGGCTGGCATCCTGGCGGTTCATTCTTTTCTCCTCGGTGGGGCTCGGTCTCGCGCTGCTGGGTTTCCTCTGCCTGGCGAAGGGGATCGAAAACGGCGATTCGCGATCGACGCTCTTCATCGATCAACTTCCTTATCTGGCCGGCAGCGCCGCGAATGCCTGGACCAAAATCGGATTGGTGCTGACCCTCCTGGGCCTGGGGACCAAGCTGGGCCTCGCGCCCATGTACAATTGGCTGCCGGATGTCTATGATGAAGCGCCGCCTTCGGTGGCCGCGCTGTTGGGCGCCATCCAGTTCAATTGCGTGCTGGTGGTATTGGTCCGCATCGTCGGGGCCTACCGATCGAGCAATCCCGAGCTCCTGACCAATATGCTCGTCCTGATGGGCGGTCTCTCGATGGTGGTCTCGACCTTCAATATCATCGCGACCCGCAATGTGAAACGCCTGATCGCCTATGCCTCCATCAATCATGCCGGAGTCATCGCCATCGGCCTGGGAGTGGGCGTGGGCGCTTCCTACGGGCTTCTGCTCTATGCGATCAGCAATGCCTTCATCAAGGCCATCCTCTTCCTCACGGTCGGGAAAATCAAGGCCCAATACCGGACCAAGGATACGCGGAAAATCGGGGGACTCCTGAAAGACCTTCC
>DAINDC010000053.1:10807-11427 GCA_036732085.1 Fibrobacterota bacterium
CGTGCGCATCAACCGCGGCTGGTACGCGCCGCTCGGCGGCGTGCTGATGGTCGCCACCTCGGGGTTCGCCTTGCTGGGCTTCCCGCCTTTCGGAAGTTTTTTCGGCGAGCTGCTCATCCTGTCCGCCCTGGTCGGCTCCGGGCATATGCTCGTCTTCGGCGCATTCTGCATGCTGATCATCATGACCTTCGTGGCGACAGGAAGGACCATCTTCCCGATGATCTGGGGAGAGCCCAAGGAGGCGCGCACCTGGCCGCGGCAGACCTTCGTATCCGCCGCACCCAAGATGTGCTTCCTGGCGGCCCTGATCGTTTTGGGAGTCTATATCCCGGCTTCCGTGAATGAACTGATCAAGGAAGTCTCCCTCTCCTTGGATGCGCCATGAAGTCTTCCGTGGTCGTGCATAAGGTCGATGTGAGAGAGATCCCGATATCCGACGCCAGGACCTGGCGCGCGGAATTGTTGGCCCGCCTGGAAGCGGGTATGCGGCCGGTTACCCTCTTCGGTCAACTGCAAGGCCAACGGAAAGGCCAGCGGCAGGAACAGGAGGTGACAATCACCTCGGTCCTGCAAGCGCCCAATCATTCACTGCATGTCGCAAGGGGCAGAGCCGAAGCCGG
>DAINDC010000053.1:11437-16448 GCA_036732085.1 Fibrobacterota bacterium
TCGGGTACCATGAAATCACCACGGCCTATCCGGCTTTCCATTGCTTCGAGCGGGAATTGCATGAACAGACCGGGATCCGGATCGCCGGGCATCCCTGGCTCAAGCCCATCCGTTTTGAAGGCGGGCGCCAGTCGGATATGGATGGCTATCCCTTCTACAAGATTGAAGGCAAGGAAGTCCACGAGGTCGCGGTAGGGCCGATCCATGCGGGGATCATCGAACCCGGTTCCTTCCGTTTCATGTGCGCGGGGGAACAGGTCCACCATCTCGAGATCCAATTGGGATACCAGCATCGGGGAGTGGAGAAGCTCCTCCTGTCGGGAGATCCGCGGCGCCTGACGCATCTGGTGGAGACCATCGCCGGCGATTCCAGCGTCGCGCATGCCTGGGCTTATTGCGCCGCCCTCGAAAGCCTGGCCGGTTGCGAACTGGAATTACGGGCCGAGGTCGCCCGCGCCGTCGCGCTGGAACTGGAACGCGTGGCCATGCACCTGTCCGGGCTTTCGGGCCTTTCCGCCGACATCGGTTTTCTTCAAGGCGCGACCAGCTATGGCCGGTTGCGCACCATCGCGATCAATGCCACCATGCGATTATGCGGCAATCGCCTGGGCCGGGGGGCGCTCCGTCCGGGCGGCATCGGGTTGAAGCTGCCCGCGGAACAGCTCCAGGAGCTCCGCGGCAATCTAAGGTTGTTGCAAACGGATCTGGCCATCATCAACGAGCGATTCCAGACTTCGCTAACCGTCCAGCACCGGCTTTGCGCCACCGGAAGGATAACGCGCGAGCTGGCCCTGGAGCTCGGCCTGGTGGGCATGGCGGCCCGTGCCTCCGGTGTTACCCAAGATACCCGGCAGCATCCGGGACAGGGCGCCTACCATGAGTTTCCGATCGAGCCGGTGGTGCTCCCCGAAGGCGATTGCTGGGCCCGGGCGTTGATCCGGATCCGGGAAATGGACGCCTCCCTGGCCTGGATGACGGCCATGCTGGAGCGGCATCCCGATTGGGAATCCCCACGTCAACCGGTGGGCTCCCTGGAAGCCGGGCAATTGGTGGTCGCCATGGTCGAAGGGTGGCGGGGCGAGGTGGTGCATTGCCTCGAGACCGATGGCTCAGGGGGGATCGCCCACTACAAGGTCCAGGATCCCTCCTTAAGGAATTGGATGGGATTGGCGATGGCGGTTCGCGGCAATGAGATTTCGGATTTTCCGATGTGCAATAAAAGCTTCGATCTGTCCTATAGCGGAAATGACTTATGAGAATATTCTCCTCGATCCGCACCCGCATTTCCCAAGGGAGCCAATACATTCCCGATCTCCGTCTGGCCAGGCCCAAGGGCTTTCGCGGCCGGCCGGTGATCAGCATGGCTCCCTGTGAATCCGGATGCCGGGCTTGCGCGGAAATCTGCCCCACCCAGGCCATCAGCCTTACTCCCTTCACCCTGGATCTGGGCCGGTGCATTTTCTGCAATGAATGCGCGGCAGTCTGTCCCAGCCAAAAGATCGAGTTCACGCCGGATCCCAGGACGGGCGCGGAAACGCGCGAGGCCCTGGTGATTCGCGAGGGCGCGGAAGCGGTGCAAATCCGGGCTTCTTCGGCTTTTACCAGGATTTTTGGTCGTTCCCTGAAAATGCGGCAGGTTTCGGCAGGGGGATGCAATGCCTGCGAACTGGAGCTCAATGCCACCGCGAACGTGAATTTCGATCTCCAGCGTTACGGGATCGAATGGGTGGCGTCTCCCCGGCATGCGGATGCGCTGGTGGTTACCGGGCCTATGACCAGGAATATGCAGGATGCGATTCGAATAGCCTGGGAGACCATGCCGGATCCGCGCTTTGTGGTGGCGGTAGGCGCCTGCGCCATTTCAGGCGGGCTGTATGCCGGTTCAACCGCATTGGACCGGGGGTTTCTGGAACGGGTCGGTCCCGCCCTCTATGTTCCCGGATGTCCGCCCCATCCGCTGACCTTCGCGAATGCCATCCTGGATTTCCTGCAAGCAGGCTAAGCGGGAATCAACCGCCCGCGATCTTATCCACTTCGAGACGGTATTTCTGGGTCAGGGTCGCCACATGGCTTTTGACATCCGGACAGACGGCCAGATCCTTGCCCAGGCTTTCGAAGAGCTTGTCCATCTTGCCTCTTTTGATCCCGCTGGAGAAGCAATTCTTGCTATCGGCATATTCCGTGATTATCGTGCGAATTCCTGATTTAGTACCGGGTAGGGGAGTGGCCATAGGATTCCTTGGGATTTTGGTCCCGCAAATATAATCACCCTGGGATATCCGTGGAAGTTGTCCTCATCTGCCAACGCGGCAAGGGCGGGGCTCGTCCCGCTTTTGCCTATATTTACAGCTCCAAAGGAAGCAAATGAGTTTAGAAGGTTTGGAATTGGTCAAGTTGAACGAGAACCTGGACTTCGGAGCCATCGCGTTCAGGTATAAGCATAAATTGCTGCCGGGGAATTTCGCGATTGTTCCGACGCGCGCGGGCACCTGCGTTTTCGGAATGTTGGGCAGCCCGCATTTTCTGAAGAAGGTCATGACCCGCAATGCCCTCTTCGGATTGCATTGGATCGATTATGAGAATAAAGGCCTGAAGTTCGATCCAACCTATCATGCCGAGAACAGCCAGGTTTGGTTCCAGGAGCAGGTAAAGCGGAACGGATTCAAGGAGATCAAACAATTCATCCATTGGTGAAGCCTCACCCGGGACCTCCGGTCCGATAGCGCATTTTACTCGATCGACTTTATCCGCGGCCTGGATCCGTTTCGCTTATGAGAACCAGTGGCCTTCCTCGAGCATCGTCACGCTCAAGAGCCTCCAGTAGGGAATTGTTTTATCTTTCCTAGTGCGCGGCCTTCGGTCTGGCGGTCCTCTCCTGGCATCGGTTGGAAAAGAGGTCGCTTCAATTGAAAGCCTGAATGGGTTCGCGCAGGGAGCGATGATGGCGATGGACAGGCATGCGGTGGTTTGCGAACCCAAGAGTTTCAAGTTGGCCTTCAAGCATGATACGCCGAAGAACATCGCCGAGATCAACGATGAGATTCTGGATTCCGTCCAGAAGTACGCCAGCAAGGCGGTGCTGGCCTATACCAAGCAGGGCCGCGCGGTCACCTTCGAAGAGTTCGCGGCCAACGGCATCACCGAGGACATCCCCGAGGACGGCAGCGAGATCATTAAAGTGCTCACCTTCGATTTCGAGGACGAGAAATTATTCGTACTCGAAAAACATTCGGCCATACCGTTGTCCCGTCTGAAATTGACCGTGGCTTATCGGAGATTGGAATTGGATGCCGGCGAAGCGGTGGAAAAAAAAGATCCCAAATTGGAATCCGAAGACGATTATACCGCCAATGTTTTCATCATGATCAAGGGACCCTCGGCCTAGCAACCCAAGCGATCCCCAAAATGGGCCCGGGGATTTCCGGAGACTACGATGAAAAAGAAAATCCTGGTTACCGGCGCTACCGGCCTGACAGGCGCGGAAGTGGTGCGGCAGGCGATCCTGGATGAGGATATCGCCGGGATCACGGCCATAGTACGCCGGCCGCCGGCCATGACCCATCCCAAATTGAAGACCGTCCTCCACAATGACTTTACCGATTATGCGAGTCTCAAGGACTTGTTCACCACTCATGATGCCCTCATCTGGTGCCTGGGGATTTCGCAAACCCAGGTCCCCAAGGACGAATATATCCGCATCACCTATGATTATGTCCTGGCCTGCGGCCAGGCCGTGTCCAAGGTCAATCCGGCCTTGACCTTCCTGTTCGTGAGCGGCATGGGAGCGGATACCCAGGAGAAAAGCCGCGTCTTGTTCGCCCGTATCAAAGGCCGGGCGGAGAATGGTCTCAGGGCGCTTCCCTTGGAAAAACTTTTCATCGCCCGGCCCGGCGGCATCCGGCCCATCCATAAGAAGGAGAATGCGGCCTGCTTCGAAAAGATCCTGATTCCCACCTATCCTTTTTTCGAGTTCCTGTTTCCGACCTTGATGATCAGTTCGGTCGAACTGGCCAAGGCCATGCTGCATATCGTCAAGCAGGGCGCTCCGAAACGGATCATGGAAAACGCCGATCTGAAACGGTGCCTCACAACCGCCTGATGAAGCCGAACCTTGCTACTGCCGCAAGTTCGCCAAATCCGAGGTCTGATCAGGTTTTCTTGCGATCGCGATGCACGGCCGCATTGCGCATCTGGCCTTCCATCACGCCGTATTTCTCGACCACGCCCATGCTGCTGAACACCTCTTCGGGCGCGGACTCGCCCGCGATCAGGCGGGCATAGGCGAAGACCTTGGCCCTCAGGGTTTCCGGATCCTCATGGAGCGATTCCACGCGGAAGTCGCGGACGCCCTTGGCCAACAGGCTGGGGACCAGGCGGGCGGCGCTTTGCGGCTTGCCGTTGAACATGGTATTGCGGCATTCCTGATCGGCCTTGAGGGGATGCAGGGCGCCGGTATGGTCGCGCAGTTCCACCCTATGCTTCTCGCAGGGTTTGCCGCAGTCGCGGAAGCTCGAACCCTTGCTGAGGAAGGCGGCGAAGACGCAGTGCTCCATATGGAAGCTCGGCAGGTATTGATGCACCGTAATCTCGAATCCCGGGCCGCCGATGGCGTCGAGAAGATCGAAAAGCTGCCATTGGTTGAGATCATACGACGGGCAAAGCGTCGCCAGGCCCTTGCTTTTCAGATAGGACGCGGTCAGGGAATTGCTGACGTTAAGGCTGAAGTCGCCCGCCAGGCGCAGGCCTTTACCGGTCAGGTATTGCAGGGCGCCCAGATTGCGCACGAGCACGGAGTCGGGGGCGACGGCCTCGATGACCTTCAGGTTGTGGTACTCGGAGGGCTTGAGGATGCGCGTGGTGGCAATCCCCGCTTGGAAGCCCATGGCCCTCACCTTCGCGACCGCGGATTTATAATCCTTGCCATGCTCGAAGTCCAGGTAGACGGTGCGCAGCGGCAGCCCGTCCAAGGCCTCCAGGGAGGCCGTCTCGCGCACGAGCAGGTTGAGGCGGG
>DAINDC010000053.1:16458-19521 GCA_036732085.1 Fibrobacterota bacterium
TCGTTACCGCTTCCGCCATCCCTTACGGTTCCGGTCTCAACCAGGGCCCCTTGTTCCAGCCAGCGGGCGGCATCTGCTTCCGGTCGTATGAAAATGGCGGCTTGCGCGTGCCGAAGGTCCTGCAACTGGGCGATGGCGGCTTGGCGGGTCTTGCGCAATTCCTTGTCCGACAGGAAAAGGGCTTCCGGCATTTCGAACTCGAATCGGTCCAGCCTGAAACCGGTTCCCGACAAGGCCCCGGCGGCCTCCAGGGCCCGCTCCCGATTCAAAGCGGTGATGGGATTGCGCGCTTGGTCCAGGCTCACCTTGGATTCGGCCGATGCGGTATGGTTGCCATGGGAGGCGATGATCCTCAAGGGCGCGCCTGGGCTTCCTTCCATGCGGATGGATAGAGGCAAGGTCTTCCACAGGGATTTGTCCGTGAAGGAGCGGGTGACTTCCTTTTCCACGGTCGGGGAATCGTTGAGATAGGCCGCCGCGCCCACCGGAACCTCTTCGACCCGGAATTCGTTCGCGAAGGTGACGTCCCATTGCGGGGGCGTATCCTCCGCGCCGCCGACCCGGTCTGCGGAGAAGATGCGTCCGCCCCAGGAAGGCGCGGGTATGCCCGTTTTTTCCGGGACCGCGGCATAGTCTACGAACAGCAATCCGTCCCCGGCCCTGAGGGGATGTTTCGAGGTAACGCGCAGGGCGGTTCCCCGCAAGCCTTTCACTTCGCCGATTTCCGAGCCGCGATGCGATCCGTAGCGCCCGTCCACCAGTCGCTGATGATCGACCCCGCCCAGCCAGCCATTGAAGAACCCCCGCGAGTAGGTGACTTCCAGGTTACGCACGGTATCCGAGGCGAGGCTCCCGGTCCCATCCTTGGCCGCGTTCATCGCGCCTTCCATAGCGCCCTTCATTGCGCTCTTCATTGCGCTCTTATAGGCCGAGGTGGAGGCCGCCACGTATTGGGGGGTCTTGAGGCGCCCTTCGATCTTGAAGGAATCGATGCCCAGTTCCATCAGGCGCGGGATATCCTCCAGGCCGCACAGGTCCTTGGGAGAGACCAGGTACTTGAGCGATCCCAGGTCCCGCCGTTCGCCGTCCACGATGAGATCGTATTCCATCCGGCACGATTGCGCGCACTGACCCCGGTTCGCGGAGCGTCCGCCGAATCCCTCGCTGGTCAGGCATTGCCCTGAATAGGCGACGCAGAGCGCGCCATGCACGAAGACCTCCAGCTCCTTTTCGGTATGCCCGCGGATGATCTCCATCTCGTCCAGGGAGACCTCGCGGCCCAGGACATAACGCTTGAGGTCCAGATCCCCCGTGAGGGCGATATGCTCATGATTGGTCACCGTCATCTGGGTCGAGGCATGGAGCACTTGGGTGGGGCAGAGGTAGCGGATCAAGCGTGCCAATCCCAGATCCTGGACGATGAAGGCATCGGGAGCCAAGGCCAGGGCCCGGGGCAGCTCCGTGAGCAACTGGCGCAACTCCTTCTCGAAGATGAGGACATTGAGCGCCAGGAAAACCTTCACCTCATGACGATGGCAGAAGGCGATCATCTCCTCCAGCGCTTCCCAGCTATGGTCCACGGTGCGGCCGCGGGCATTGAAGCCCGGGAAGCCGACATAGATTGCATCGGCCCCATTATGCACGGCGGCCAGGCACATCTCCATATTGCCTACAGGGGCCAGGAGTTCCGATTTGCGCGGGTGGGAATGCATGGGATTCGCAAAGATAATCGGGATGGGAAGACGCTACCAGGAAAGCGGTCTATTAATGTACCAAAGTGGGGCTGTATTTGAGCAGCTTGGGGTTATAGCGCCGATTGCTTCCAAATTCTTCATCCCCTGCTTCTCCCGATTACTTCACGCTTCTGATGAAAAATATCGTCGACTATGCCCTGATCCTCTTGGATGGGAACGGGCGCGTTACGGAATGGAATCCCGGGGCGGAAAAAATATTTGGGTACGCCGCCAACGATATCCTGGGCCGGGACCTTTCCATGCTTTACTCTCCGGAAGATATCGCCGACAAGTTCGCGGAACGGGAAATCCTTTCGGTCGGCTCGGGAGTAAGGCTGCCCATCGAACGCTGGCATGTCCGCAAGGATGGGACCCGGTTCTGGGGATCAGGCGTGCTTTATCCCCTCAAGGATGAATCGGGCGAATCCCATGGATTCGTGAAGGCTTTCTCGAGCATATTCACCCAGGATGATATCCATGCCGGCATTCCCGGGAAGGAGTTGCAGGTGGCCCAGGCCAATGGCAAGGCCGAGGACGAGCGGTGGCATCAGCGGAAGGACGGAGGACTTTTCTGGGCATCCGGGGCGGTGATGCCTTTGACCGACGATCAGGGCGAGACCTATGCCTTCCTGAAAATCATGCGCGATGCGACTGAGCGCAAACGGTCGGAAGAGGACCAGAAGATGCGGTCCATCGGTCGGCTGGCCGGGGGCATCTCCCATGATTTCAATAATCTGCTCACGACCATAAACGGGTTTTGCCATCTGTTGAAGGAAGATGATTCTCTGGGAGACCAAGCCAGGGAATGGGTGGAGGAAATCCATCCGGCCGGTGAACGGGCGGCCTCCGTGACGAGCCAGATCCTGGCCTTCAGCAGCCGGCAGATCCTGGCGCCCAAGGCTTCCCAGCTCAATGAGATCCTGGGCAGCCTGGAAGTCCAACTCAATCGGACCATCGGTATCCATATCAAACTCAAAATCGTGCTCGACCGGCAATTGCAGAAGGTGCTTGTCGATCCCGTCCAGATCGAACTCGCATTGGTAAACCTCGCCTTGAATGCCCGGGAGGCGATGCCCCATGGCGGGGAAATCAGGGTGGAGGCATCCATGGTTGAAATCGGCGACTCTCTCCCTTCCGAGCAGTTCAATCTGGGTGCCGGAACTTATGCCCAGTTGCTTTTCAGGGATACGGGGAAGGGAATGAGCCCGGAGGTAAAGGCCCGCATCTTCGAGCCCTTCTTTTCAACCAAGAAACAAGGAACCAAATCGGCGGGGTTGGGGCTTGTGACAAAATAAACTAGACATAATGGGTTTCGTTTTTGGTATACTTG
>DAINDC010000054.1:0-12170 GCA_036732085.1 Fibrobacterota bacterium
CGGTTTCACCATGGAGTTCCACGCCAACTTCACCTATATCGCAGGTTCACACCAGGTTTTCAATTTCACCGGCGATGATGATGTCTGGGCTTTCATCAATGGCAAAAAGATCATTGACCTCGGCGGCGTCCACTCGGCCGAGAGCGACGGGGTGACCTTGACTGACTCCGTTGCCGCCAATCTGGGCCTGGTGGATCATGGAACCTATATTTTGGATTTCTTCTTCGCCGAGCGGCATACCACCCAGTCCAATTGCCGCATCACCACCACCTTGGTGCTCGGCAACCAGAAGGTGGCCACGCCTACCGCCACGCCTTCGGTGGTCGCTCCCGGGATCCAGCTCTTTCCCTCCCAGATCAATGTCACCTTGGACGATGCCACGCCCGATGCGTTCATCTATTACACCACCAACGGATCCGCTCCGGATAGTACCAGCAGCAAGTACGTAATCGGCACTCCCATCTCCATCACCAGCAAGACGACCCTCAAGGCCATCGCCTATAAGAAAGGTTCGCTGACCAGCGATATCCTGACCGCCTTTTACGACAAGACCTTCATTGCCTCAAGCCTGGACATCCTCGATCAGAATGGGAATCCGCTCTCCGGCGGCTATCTCACCGAGCTCAACACTTCCTATCGCGTCAAGATCACCACCACCCAGGCCGGCTTGACGTCCCTCTCCCCCATCGCCAATACCAAGGTTGCCGGGGATTTGGAAACCTTGAATATCGGCAATCCGGTGGCCCAAGGGGACAATACCATCTTCACCGGCGTGTCGCCGTTCTCCATCACCACCGCAGCCCTCGGCGACAACAAGACCCAGGCCGCCACTTACGACAGCCTGATCGTGAAGTGGACCAATCCCAAGGACTCTAAGGATGTCGCCGAACGCCATGTCCTGGTGCGTCCCGCGCCCGTCCAGGCCCGCGCCTATTTCTCCACGGACTCAAATGGTACGAATGCTATCGACCAGTATGTCGGAACGGAACCGACCCTTTATCTATTCGTCGTCGATGAAGTATTGCCCTCCGGCCTGAAACCCACGGTCAAACTCGAAACCACGATCAAGGGCGGTACCAACCCCGATGTCTTGACTCTCGACCTGGTTGCGGTCTCTCCCGGCAAGTACCGGGCCATCATCCCCGTAGACATTAATTTGTCGAGGAATCCGGCCGATGCCAAGCTCCAACTTCTCATCGACGATCAGATCAAGGCGACCTATCAGGATCCCATGGATACGGAGTCGCCCGCGATTGCGAATGCCGGTTACGGCGTCGCTCCGGAAATCGACGCATCGCTCCAGTTCACTGATAGGAACAAAAACGTCCTGCCAGCTGGCATCTACTATAGCCCCGCCGAAGGAAAACTCTTCGTCACCTATACGGATGACTGGTCCGGCGGCCTGATCAAGGAAAAAACCGTTACCATTACCATCGACAACAATAATGGAAAGGCTCTGCCTGATTCCGAAACCTTCAAGATCACTTTGGACTCCAGCAAGCATGCGGCCGGGAGCAATATCGGGACATGGTTCGGATCCCTCACCCTCAAAGACGGTCCAGCCATTACCAAGAGGAATGACACGGCGGAAACCTATGTCCTGGGCAAGGTGCATGCGGTTGTCACCTCCCACAACAAGGCGGGGGCGAATGGGAATCCCGCCACCGATGACCTCCTGGTCGCCTATCCCAATCAGGATGTGGTGATTACCATTGAGGGTCCGAAAGGCCCCGGAGTGCCGCCCACCAGGAGTGATACGGGGATCACGATTATCCTCAAGGGCCCCTCCCTCTCCTCCGCCATCGACACCCTGTACGGGACCTTGACCTGCGCGGAGAGCAAAGACCTTTACGCCGATGTCCGGCTCATTGAAACCGCGGCGGGATCCGGAAGCTATAAGACCGAGGTCATTTCCAAATCCGAAGGCGCCGCCATTGTCGATGGAAAACTGCAATGCAGCGCGAAGGATGATATCCATTTCAAATTCACGAATCCGGTCTACGGAGGCGTCACGGAAGCCGTGGTCCCTCTGAATGAAACCATCGCGACCCAGCTTTATTTCGTCCCGTCCGCAACCGACAGCACCAAGCTGATTTCCGTGGTGGAAGGCCCGGGAAGTTCCTTCATGGCCGTGGTCATCGCCACCGACCCGGATGTGAACAAAGTGGATGTCATCAAGGTGACCTTCACCACGACGCAAGGCGAGTCGAAGACCTTCGATGCCGTGGAAACCGGCAAGGCCACCGGAAAGTTCACCGTGCAGGTGCCCTATGGATTCGTGACCGGAGATATTCCCACCAATGATCATAAAGTGGACGGCAAAATTACGCCGAAAATGGTCGACAACCGGGTCGTAGCCACGGGCGCGGTCACCGTCGATGGCACGACCACGAAAACCGATATCGTCCTCATTGCCGCCCTTGACCCCATAGTAAAGGCTTATATCAAGGATACGGATGGCGACGGCCGCGCGGACAAGGTCTATGTCGTTTTCGAAAAGAAGCTCGGTCGCTTGCCGGACTCCTTGAATGCGCAGTGGAACGATACCACTAGCGGCGCCAAGCATGCGTCCGCCGGCCAGATATCCTTCCTGGGCAACGACTCCGCCACCATAGTGATCGACTACACCGCCGCCCCTTTCGGACAGGACTTGACCTCGCCGAAGTTCGGCCAAACTCCCACCGCCCAGCTCCCCATTCTCGACCCGCTTTTTGCGGGTCAGCGGCACGCCATCGACGACTCCATCGGACCGGTTTTGATCTCGGTCGTCAAGAAGCCGGCCAATCTCAACTCCCTGATTCCCAACGACCCCAATTTCAAAATGGACACTTTGTTGGTGCGGGTTTCCGAGCCGCTCAAGGCCGGCCAGGACTTCCATGACATGCTCAAATTCTCGCCGAACGGCTGCGGCGACTATGCCAATGCCATCACCATAGTCGCAATCAATAATCCCTCCGCTTCCGACACCATTTTCAAGGTCATCGTGGACAATACCACCGGCCTCTCCCCTTCGGTCGGGAACTGCGTTTTCCTCAATGCCGACCCCAACAAGGTCACGGACGTGCCCGGCAACAAACCGCCGAAATACGGAGTAAATGTCCTGGGCGATGACCGCCAGAACAATATCCAGCTCTTCCGTGGTTATGCGCCGGTATCCGGTCTGGATCCTAATAATGCGACCTTCCAGGTGGCCGTCCAGGACAGCCGCGACGATAAGAAGGGCGGTTATGCGGTTCTGCCTTCCGGAAGCAATTCCTTCGAAGTGGATTGGCTGCCGCCGGTCGGCTGGGTCGAAGGCCAGAAGTTCATACCCTATACGATTTCGAGCCTCAATGACTTGCCCAGCCATGGCATTGTGGAGCCCACTACCCCGCTTAAAATCAATCCGGAACGCGCTCCGATCAGCACCCTCCAGCTGATTTCGACCTCGGCCTATATCGCCCACATTTCCATCTTCGACATCTTTGGAAACTTCGTGAATTCGAGCACCCAGGTATTCGGCGGAAGAGGCGAACTCACGAATCGCCTTCGCGTGGTACCCGGCGGCTTTGTAAGCTACCTGTTCTGGGATCAGACGGATAAGAACGGCCAGCTCGCCGGTCAGGGCGTCTATGTCTGGAAGGTCCGCTTCGAATTCAAGGGCGGCAAGCAGGAAATCCAATACACGCGCACGGGTATCCTGCGTATGCCGCTTAAGCACTGAACGCTCGGCTACGCCAGTCGCTGCAATAGGCGGGGTTGGCGGTTCGGCGGAAGCCAACCGAACCGGATTAATGGAAACGACGAAGGCCCCGATTCCGGGGACCGGCCCCCGGAAACGGGGGCCTTTTTTTATGGCCGGGAATTTCAGGCTAGGTAACGGGCGGGCTACGTAGCAAGCTGGCTACGCATCGGGCAGGTTATGCGGTAGGCTGGCTAGGACGTGGCAAGCTGGCTGCGCAGGAAGGCGGCCACGGCCAAGCCGCGATGGCTCATCGCATCCTTGACCGCATGGGACAATTCGCCGAAGGATTGATCGAAGCCCTCGGGAATGAAGAGGGGATCATAGCCGAATCCGCCCCCTCCCCTTTCCGCATCGGCGATCCGCCCTTCGCAAACCCCGTGGAAAAAAACCGGTTCGCGGCCGGGAACCAAATGGCAAAGCACGCAACGGAAGCGGGCGGACCGATTGGTCTTCCCGGCCAGCGCGCGCATGAGCTTGGAACGGTTGGCGACCGCCTGGGGCACGGGTTTTCCGGAGGCATCCGTTTCCGGTCCGGCGTAACGCGCAGAGTACACTCCTGGAGCCCCGCCCAAGGCGTCCACTTCGAGCCCGCTGTCGTCGGCGAGGACGGGATGGGAGGTATGCGCGGCCAGGGCCCGGGCCTTGATCAGGGCGTTGGTGACGAAGGTATCGCCCGTCTCCTCCACTTCCGCGGTGAAGCCGATATCCTCCGGAGTCAATAGGGAGAAGCCCGCCGGGGCCAGCAGGGACTGGAACTCCAGGACCTTGCCCTTATTGCCGGTGGCCAGGACCAAGGTGCCGCCTGGAGGTTCGGGTTGGATTGGGGCGGACGACATAGTCAGCCTTTACTTCGGCTTGAGGACGAAGTTCACGAGCTTGTCCGGCACCACCACCACCTTGACCACGTCCATATTTTCCAGGTAAGCCTGGAACTTGCCGTTGGCGCGGGCCAGGGCTTCCAATTCCTCGCGGCTCGTGCCCTTGGGAACGGCCTGTTCCACCCTGACCTTGCCATTGGTCGAGAAGACCACGGTGACGGTATTCTCCACCGTAAGCGCTTCCTGGAACTTGGGCCAGGGATGGTAGGACAGGCTCTCCTTGCGGCCCAGCGCCTCCCAGATCTCCTCCGCGATATGGGGCGCGAACGGCGAGAGCAATTGCACCAGGGTCTCGGCGCTTTGGCGCGGCACGGATCCGGCCTTCTCCGCTTCCTCAGCCAATTCATTGGTGAAGATCATAAGCTGGGAAATGGCGGTATTGAAACGCAGGTTGTCGAGATCGTCCGTGACCTTCTTGATGGTCTGGTGCGCGCGCTTGATCATCTGCGCGGAAGGCTCGCCCTCCGAGATCTTCACTTCCGTGCGATCGTCGCCCATGGTGAGGCGCCAGACCTTGTTGAGGAAGCGCCACAGGCCTTCGATGCCGGCGGTCTGCCAGGGCTTCATCCGTTCCAGCGGTCCCATGAACATCTCGTAGAGGCGCATGGAATCGGCGCCATAGCGATCGACCACCTCGTCCGGGTTCACCACATTGCCGCGGGACTTGGACATCTTCTCGCCGTCCTCGCCCAGGATCAGGCCCTGGTTCACGAGCTTGGCGAAGGGCTCGTTCGCGGAGACATGGCCCAGATCGAAAAGGACCTTATGCCAGAAACGCGCATAGAGGAGATGGAGCACGGCATGCTCGGCGCCGCCGATATAGAGATCGACCGGCATCCAATACTTCTCCGCTTCCTTGGAGAACGGCGCATCGGCATTGGCGGGATCCAGGTAACGCAGGAAGTACCAGCTCGATCCGGCCCATTGGGGCATGGTGTTCAGCTCGCGGCGGCCGACGGGACCGGGGCCTGAGTTCCCGCCAAGGGCGGGACCTGAGGCAGAGCCTACGGCTCTGCCTTTATAATCGGACCATTCCTTGGCCTTGGCCAACGGCGGTTCGAAGGTGCCCGTAGGCTTGTAGTCTTCCATGGCGGGCAGGAGGACGGGGAGTTCGGAATCGGGAATGGATTCGATGCCCTTGTCGGTATGCACCAGCGGGAACGGTTCGCCCCAATAGCGCTGCCGCGAGAACAGCCAATCACGGAGCTTGTATTGCACGCGGGCCCGGCCGAGCTTCTTCTCCTCCAGCCAGGCGATGGCCTTGGCTTTGGATTGCCCGACATCGAGCCCATCCAGGAATCCGGAATTGATGAGGAGGCCGTCTCCGGTAAAAGCTTCCTTGGAAATATCCCCGCCCTTAATCACCTCGATGATGGGCAGGCTGTAGGCCGTGGCGAAAGCATAATCGCGCTCGTCATGTGCGGGCACGGCCATGATGGCGCCGGTCCCATAGCCCATCATCACGTAGTCGGAAGTCCAGATGGGGATCTTTTTGCCATTGACGGGATTGACGGCATAGGCTCCAGTAAAGACGCCGGTCTTTTCCTTGTCGAGCCCGCGTTCCATCTCGCTCTTGCTGCTGGCCTTGCGGCGGTAGTCGGCGATCTCGGCCTTGCGATCCGGCGTAGTGAAGGCGTCGAGCTGCGGATGTTCCGGGGCCACCACCATATAGGTCGCGCCGAACAAGGTGTCCGGGCGGGTGGTGAAGACGACCAGGGACTCCCCCCCTTCGACCTGGAAGGTGACTTCCGCGCCCGTGGACTTGCCAATCCAATTACGCTGCATGGCCTTGATGGAATCGGACCAATCCAATCCATCCAGATCCTTAATCAGACGCTCCGCATAGGCGGTGATGCGCAAAACCCACTGGCGCATGGGCCGGCGCACGCAGGGGAAATCCCCGCGTTCGGATTTCCCGTCCTGGACTTCCTCATTGGCGAGCACGGTGCCCAGTTCCTGGCACCACCAGACGGGAACTTCGGAGATATAGGCGAGCCGGTTGGCATCGCGATACTTACGGATTTCCGTTTCGCCCTGGGCTTTGACTTCCGCTGGAATGGGCAACTGCGAAATGGGCCGCGCCTTCTCGGCCTGGAAATCGTAAAAGCTTTCGAAAAGTTGCTTGAAGATCCATTGCGTCCATTTCACATAGCCCGGATCCGTGGTGCTGATTTCACGATCCCAATCGTAGGAGAATCCGAGCGAGCGGATCTGCCGGCGGAAATTGTCGATGTTCTGCTGGGTGGTCACGGCGGGATGGGTGCCGGTCTTGATGGCATGCTGCTCGGCGGGTAGGCCGAAGGCATCCCAACCCATGGGATGGAGCACGTTCAAGCCGAGCATGCGCTTGTAACGGCAGATGATGTCCGTGGCCGTCATGCCTTCCGGATGCCCTACGTGCAGGCCGTTGGCGGAAGGATAGGGAAACATGTCCAGGCAATAGAACTTGGGCTTCCCGGGCACGATATCGGCCTTGAAAGTCTTGTTCCGGAGCCAATGCTCCTGCCATTTGGGTTCGACGGATTTGGGACTGTACCTGGGCACGTTGTACCTGATTCGTTGGGTTTTCCGGAAAGATAGCAAGGTTGGGATAGGAGACCCACGCTTCGATCGGTGGGCAATAACTGCTATGTTTGACACGCCTTCGCGCTGCGAAAGCGCGCGGGAAGCGGGGAATAAAAATGAAGTTTCGGAATCTGGGTAAAACGGGATTGAAGGTCTCGGAGATCGGTTTCGGGGCCTGGGCCATCGGCGAATCCTGGTGGGGCAAGCAGGACGATGCGGATTCCTTGAAGGCCTTGCATAGGGCCGCGGAATTGGGCGCGAATTTCATCGATACCGCCGCCGTTTACGGAGACGGCAAAAGCGAGAAGCTCATCGCCCGTTTCCGCAAGGAATGGACGGGTGATCTGATCATCGCCACCAAGACCCCGATCTCCGGCGGAACCTGGCCGCCCTCTCCCTATGATTCCTTCGACCTTTCATACCCCGAAGCTTTTCTGCGGGCGAATGTGGAACAGCGCCTGCGCAACCTGGGCGTCGATTGCCTCGACATCCTGCAATTGCATACCTGGACCCGCGCCTGGAACCGGAATCCCAAGCCTTTCGAGACCCTGCGCAAGCTCCAGAAGGAAGGGAAGATCCGCCATATTGGCGTGTCCACTCCCGAGCACGATCAGAACAGCGTGGTGGATCTCATTCGCGATGGCTGGGTGGACACCGTCCAGGTCATCTACAATATCTTCGATCAAGAGTCGGCCGCGGAGATCCTGCCCGCCGCCCAGGAGCATGGCGTGGGCATCATCGTGCGCGTCGCTTTCGACGAAGGCGCGTTGACCGGCAAATTCACCCGCGAGACGGTTTTTCCGGAAGGCGATTTCCGCGCCGATTATTTTCGCGGGGATCGGTTAGGGCGCACGGTGGATCGCGTGGAGCGAATCCGCAAGGACGTGGCCGGCACCGGACTTACCATGGCCCAGACGGCCCTGAAGTTCGTCCTGGCGCATCCCGCGGTGAGCACCTTGATATCCGGAATCCGCAACGAAGCCCAAGCCACCGCGAACCTGGGCGCCTCGGAGCTTCCCGACCTGTCCCCGGCGCTCATGGAAAAGCTGCGCATGCACAACTGGCGGCGCGGCATCTGGCATGCCGACCACTGGTAGCGGGCAAATTCAGCCGCTGATTTTCAGCCGCTGATTTCTAATCGATGAAATGGATGGGCGAATTGCGATCGACTCCAACGGCGCTGCGTTCGTAAAAAGTCGCCAGTAGCGACTCCCGATCCGCATCGGACAGGCGGAAATTCTCCCGCCCATGATCCTTGAGCCACCGATCGAGATTGGCAACCAGGACCCCCGCGCAAACCGAAACGTTCATGCTTTCCGTCAGGCCGTATTGCGGGATCCGGAAACGGATATCGGCCGCGGCCAGGGTATCGGGATGGTTACCCATGGTCTCGGAGCCCAGGTAGAAGGCAGTGGGCTGGGAGAGGTCGATCTCATCCAAGGTGGTCGAGGCCGAGGAGGTGGAGGCGACGGCGATCTTATAGCCCTTGTCCTTGAGGCCTTGCAGGCATTTGGCCCGCTTGGAATAACAGTGGATGTCCAGCCACTTGTAGCTGCCCTTGAGCACGGAGCGGCCCACCTTGTACGGATTGACCTCGTTGATGACATGCACGTCCTGGAAGCCGAAGACCTCGCAGGTGCGAATGACGGCGCTGATATTATGCGGGTCCTTGAGATCCTCCAGCACCATGGTGAAATGGCGGACGCGTTGGTCGACGACCTTCTGGAGAAGTTCCCGCCGATGCGGGGTGAGCTTGTAGCCGTATTTGTCCAGCAGGGCCCGGACGTCTTCCTGTGCTTCCATGGGGAACGGGAATATAGGAAGATTCGGAGGAGTCTTAGAGACCCTAACAGAATGGGGACGCGTCGCGAGGCCGTGCGAAGAGCCACTGGGCCAGGCCGCAGGACTCGAAGGCCCTGAGAGCGTACCTGGAAGGTACGCCGATGGGTCTGAGGGTCCGAGAACGCAGCCCAGTGGCTCTGCAGCCGGCCGCAGCAGGGAACCCCTTCTGTTAGGGTCTCTTAAGGAAAGGGATCCGCGGTTCGCGGGAATCCCGTGTCTGCGAAAGGCTAGGGAAGTTTTAGGAAGGCTTCGATCTTCGCCTTCTCCACCTGCGTCCAATCCTTGTTCGTCAAATCCCCCGGGCTCGCAGCCGCCAGTTTTTGCGCGGTCTCGGTGATATCGTCCAGCACTTCCTTGATCTTGCCATAGACCACCTTCTTGAACAGGCCCAAGTTCATGATGCTATTGATGACGCCATTGCCCGGGAAGACCAGGATCTTCATCTTATAATGCAGGTTGCCGGGCTTGGCCGGGGCAGGCGCATAGGTGAAGTCCATCAAGGCAGGTCCGCGTAAGGTCCACCAGGCCACGGTGGCGATCCCGTATCCGAAATAGAACAGGCGCCGCTCCGCGGCCGAACCGGAGATGAGGGTCGCATCGCCCTTGAGGTGTTTGCCCTTGGTCCCCTGGAAATGCTTGCGCTCCGCATCAACGTATTCGGCCGTATAAGGTTGCTTCTGGAAATGGTTGATCAGCCGCGCGGCGAAAGGCAGATCCGCAAGGAGATAAGCCAGGCGGGCTTCGCTGATGGGCAGGTCCTCTTCGACCGTATAGATGACGCGATACTCCATGCCCAGGAACCGATAAAGCTTGAAGCCGAGCAGGGGATGGCCGGGGCCGATGCCGCGGGCGGTAAGGTCGCGCGCCTCCAGGCAGCGCGCGCTGTCATAGGTGAAGGTGGGCTTTTCAATCAGGGAGCGATCGGGACAATATCCGGACGGCATGGGCAGGCCGCAGTTCCAGACCAGGTTGCAAAAATCCTTTTGGGAATCCGAGATGCGGATCGGGGTGGAGGCCGGTTTGGATGCGGGCGTTGCTGGCGACGAGCCGCTCTTCACCGGGGCCAATTGGGAGGCGGCCTTGGCGCCGATGGAAACGGGTTTGGCCGGATCAGATTTGACCGCGGGGGCCGGTTGGGCCAACGGTTGCGCCGCTGAAACCGTGAATCCGGAAACCAATCCTAGGATCAGGCAGACCAATGGCGATCGGACCTTGCCAGCCCCGTGAATCGGATTTCTATGCAAAGCGCTTGAAGATCAAGGATGCGTTATGCCCGCCGAAACCGAAGGAGTTGGAAAGCACGGCATTGACCTTGCGCTCCACCGCCCGGTTCGGGACATAATTCAAATCGCAATCCGGATCCTTTTCCTGCTGGTTGATGGTGGGATGCACGATGCCCTTTACGAGCGCCATCATCAAGGCCACGGCTTCCACCGCGCCCGCCGCGCCCAAGGTATGGCCGATCATGGACTTGGTGGAATGGACCAGCAGCTTCTCGCGGGCATGGCCGCCGAAGCAGCTCTTGATGGCCATGGTCTCGCCGGCATCGCCGAGCGGCGTCGAAGTCCCGTGGGCATTGACGAGATCAATATCGGTGGGATTCATTCCCGCCGAGGCCAGGGCCTTCCGCATGGACCGGGCGGCGCCCGCGCCGTCCGAGCAGGGGGCCGTGATATGGTAGGCATCGCAGCCCTGTCCGTAGCCGCCGAATTCCGCATAGATGCGCGCGCCGCGCGCCTTGGCATGTTCGAGTTCCTCGAGGACGAGTACGGCCGCGCCTTCGCTCATCACGAAGCCGTCGCGGCCCTTGTCGAACGGGCGGGAAGCGCCGGCCGGATCGTCGTTGCGAGTCGACAGGGCCTTCATATTCCCGAACCCGGCATAGATGATTTCGCATAGGGTCGAGTCCGATCCGCCCGCGAACATGATATCGGCGGTACCGCGCTTTACGATCTCATAGGCTTCGCCCATGCTGTGGTTGGCGCTGGCGCAGGCGGAGATGACCGTGAAGTTCGGCCCTTGCAGGTTGTTCTCGATGGCGAAGTAGGCCGGAACGATATTCGGCAGGATCATGGGGATGAAGAACGGGGTCACGCGCTTATGCCCCTTCTCGATCATGACGCGAGTTTCGGATTCGAAAGTGGTCACGCCGCCCATGCCGGTGCCGATGGAGACACCGGCCATTTCCGGATCGACCTTCGAAAGATCCAGCCCGGAGTCGCGCAAGGCCTGGGTGGCCGCCACATAGGCATAGATGACCGCGCGATCCAGTCGCCGGGCCATTTTCTGATCTTTGAACCAGGGCATGTGGTCGAAGGCCGCCACCTGTCCGCCGATGCGGCTGCCCATGGTGGAATTGTCGAACCGATCGACGATGCCGATGCCGGACTCCCCGAGGGCCAGGCGTTTCCAATAATCCTCGACCGTGAGGGCCAGGGGATTGACGGTCCCCAGCCCCGTGATAACGACTCTTCTGGTCATGTCCGTTCCTTCTTACTTACGGGCTTCGATTTCTTCGAGGGAAAGGAACTTGACCGGGCCGAAGTCGGAGAGCGACAGTCCGCGCTCGTCTTTCTTCATCAGCGGTTCCTGGGGTCCGACGACTACAATTCGCATGGAGTCGGCGATGAAATACTTGCGGAACGCCTTTTCCACGTCCGCCTTGGTCATCTTGTTGATGGTGTCGATGTATTCCTTGAAGTGCTCGGGGCTGCGCTTCCAGATTTCGCTCTGGGCGAAGATGCGCGCGGTGGCGGAGGGAGTATCGAACAAGGACGGAAGGCTCTTGATCAGGCCGTCCTTGGCCCTTTGCAGCTCCTCGTCGGTCACGCCGTCCTTGGCGAACTTGCGCATCTCTTCCAGTACCAGCTTGACAGCATAGGCGCCGGTCTGGACCTTGGTCTGCAGTGAGACTCCCACGGTGGAGCGCCGATAGTAGTCGCTGCCCACGTCGCTGTCGATGCCATAAACCAGGCCCTCGTTGGATCGGACCCTTTCCATCAGGCGCGAGGTGAATCCGCCGTCGCCGAAAATATAGCTGGCCACCACCAAGGGATAATAATCCGGGTCAGGGCGCTTCACGCCCGGGGCGCCGAGCTGGATGGTCGCCTGGGTGACCTGCTTGTCCACCAGGTAGACGCCGGGCTTCTCGGGTCCGGGAT
>DAINDC010000054.1:12180-19448 GCA_036732085.1 Fibrobacterota bacterium
TTCTTGTACTTCTCCGGGAACTTCGCGACGAGCTTGTTGAGCTGCTTGATCATGTCCTCGCGGTTGAACTGGCCGGCTACGCCGATGACCATGTTCTTGACCGCGAATCCGGATCCTTTCCAGGCCTTGAGATCGGCGGGAGACAGGGGTTCCACCTCCTTCTCCTTGGCCATCCAGTTGCTGGGATGGCTGCCGAAGAGGACATGCTCGAAGGCCACGTTCATCACCCCGTGGGGGGTATCATACCGGTGACGGATGCCCTCGAGGTAGGTCTTCTTCTGCACCTTGAAAGCCTCCGCGTCCAGGCGCGGCTGCAGGGCCACTTCCGGCAACAGATCGAAGAGCGCGTCCGAGTCCTTGCGCAAGGCGTCGAGTCCCGTCGAGGACTGGAAGTCGGACAGGCCGGCCGAAAGGCTGGCGGCCACGAATTCCAGGCTATCTTCGAGCTGTTCCGGCGTGAAGCGGAGGGTCCCGCCGGTCTTGAGCAGGGAGGAATAAAGGTTCAAGGGACCGACATCCTTGGGCTTGGCGGGAAGATTGGGATGGCCGAAGAAAATGGACATCTGGATCAGGGCCAAGGTGGTATCCGGGACCAGGTAGGCCACCACGCCGCGATCCAACGCCACGCGGAAATCCTTGGGATAAGGCGGCTGGTAAGCGAAGTCGGGGAAGGCGATCTTGGAGTAATGCTCGGGGATGGGTCCGCTCTTGGCTTGGTTCTTCGCCAAGCCGGTCAGGGCCGGAGCGGGAGCCGCGGCCGGGGCGAAGGAAAAAACCGACAGGGAAATGGCCGCGACGACGGCGGTCAACCGGATCGATGCGCCGAACTGGGTAACTTGCATGTTGCGATATCCGAGGTTCATTTTGCCCCCTTGATTGCGGCAGGTGCGAGGGCCGGTTTGGAGGCTCCGGCCGGGGCCTTCGCAGGCGCCGCCACCGAGTCCTCGGGAAGGATTAGCCCCGTGGTGGAGTTCTTGCGGTAGAAGTACTTCTTGCAGACATCCTGCACTTGCTGAGCGGTCACCCGTTCCACGGATTCCGGGAACTTATTGATATAGTCCCAGCCGCCGCGCATCTCCCAATAGGCGAGTTCCGTGGCCAGTTCTTCCATATTGAGCAATTGCCGCAGGGTGCGCGCCACCACCTGGTTCTTGGCCCGGGTCAGTTCGCGATCGGAAATGGGTTTCTGGCCCATCTCGTAAAGCACGTCCCAGACGGCCTTTTCCACCTTGTCCACGTGGGCTTTGCCCTCCAAGTCGACGCTCACGTCGAAGTTGGAGGTGTATTTGTCCACGCCATTGCCCGCGCCCGCGGACAGTGCGATCTTCTGCTCCTTCACGAGCTTGCGATAGAGGCGGCCGCTCTTGCCGGAGAGCACGCCTTCCACGATATCCAGGGGATACAGATCCTCGGCCGGGAAGCCGGGAGTATGGAAGAGGATGTCCATGCGCGGCTTGGCGTCGTTCTTGCGGACCACCATGCGCTTCTCGCCGGGCTGCTGCGGTTCCTCGACCACTACGGGCGGGAAGTCCGAGCCCCGGGGAATGGCGGAGAAATATTTCTTGATCCCGGCCAGGGCCTGGGTGGTGTCGATATCGCCGGCCAAGACCAGGATGGCATTGTTGGGCTTGTAGTACTTGCGGTAATGCTCGTCGGCCATCTCGCGCGTGAGGTTGCGGATATTGGACGGGTATCCGATGGTGGGCAGGCGGAAGGGATGGGCCTCGTAGAATATGGCCATCAGGCTTTCCCAATAGCGGCCGGTGGGGCTGTCGTCGGTGCGCATGCGCCGCTCCTCCATGACCACGTCGCGTTCGGAATAGAACTCGCGGAGGACCGCGTTCTGCATCCGATCGGATTCCAGCCAGAGGAACAGCTCCACCTTGTTCTTGGGCAAGGTGACGAAGTAGGCGGTCATGAGATCGGAGGTGAAGGCATTGAGCCCGGTCCCGCCGGCCTTCTCGTAGGCGTCCCACAATTCGTACTTGATCAGGAGCTTGCGTTCCTCGGGGATGAGGGTGTCATAGCGCTTCTTGAGGGCCTGGGCCCGGGCGCTGTCCTCGGGACGGAGCAGGCGGAGCTGGGCCATCACCTCGTCGATGCGCTTCACGTATTCGGCGTCCTTGGCCGCGTCCTTGACGCCCACCTTCTTGGTGCCCTTGAAGAGCATATGTTCGAGGAGATGGGCGATCCCGTTGTTCTCCGAGTTCTCGTGCACGGAACCCGTAACGTAGAAGATACGGCAGGCCACGGTGGGCGCCTGCTTGTCCGGGAACAGCATGACCTTGAGGCCGTTGTCCAGCACGGTATAATGCGCATCGATGCGGGCCTCGACCGGGGCGGGAGTGGCCGCCATGCCCGCTAAAGCGACCAATAAGGCCGGCAGGACCGATAAAGCTTTCATTCTCATTTGGTCTGATCCTCCAGCACGGCCCGGTTCCAATCCACTATGGCGTAGGAATAGCCCTGCTCAGTCAGGAACAACTGCCGGTTCATGCCGAACTCCTGTTCCTTGGTGTCCTTGGTGATGATGGTATAGAAATGCGCCAGCGAGCCATTGGCCTTGGGCCGCAGAACGCGTCCCAGGCGCTGGGCCTCTTCCTGCCGGCTCCCGAAGGTGCCGGAAATCTGGATGAGGACGTTGGCATCCGGGATATCGACGGCGAAATTGCCCACCTTGGAGACCATGAGAGTCTCGATCACGCCGTCGCGGAATTCCTTGTACAGGACCTCGCGCTCCGAATTGGGCGTGGATCCGGTGATGAGCGGGACCTTGAGCACGGCCGCAAGCGCGTCAAGCTGTTCCAGGTATTGCCCGATGATGAGCACGCGGTCGGCCTTATGGGTGGCGCACAGTTCCTTGACCACCCGGAATTTCTCCAGGTTGCAGGCGGCCAGGGCCATCTTCTTGCGGAGGTCAGCCATGGCATAAGCCATCTTGTCCTCCGGACGTAGGCCCACGCGGATTTCCGTGCAGGTGGCGGTCGCGATCCAGCCCTGTTGCTCCAGTACCTTCCAGGGTACCTCGAATTTCTTGGGGCCGATGAGCGAGAACACGTCTTTCTGGCGGCCGTCCTCGCGGATCAAGGTCGCGGTCAGGCCCAGGCGGCGCGTGGCCTGCATGTCCGCGGAGATGCGGAATACCGGGGCCGGCAGCAGATGGACCTCGTCATAGATGATGAGTCCCCAGTTGTTCTTCTGGAAGATGTCGAAATGCGGGAAGTCCTCGCTCTGGCGCTTGCGGTAGGTGATGATCTGGTAGGTGGCCACGGTGACGGGGGCGATCTGCTTGTTGTCCCCGGTATATTCGGCGACTTGATCCGCACGCAAGGTTGTCTTGTCCAGGATCTCGCGGATCCATTGGCGGGCCGCGGTCACGTTGGTGGTGAGGATCAAGGTATGGCAGCCGCATTTGACCATGCTGGCCAGGCCGACCAAGGTCTTTCCGGCGCCGCAAGGCAGCACGATGACGCCGGAGCCGCCCTTTTCGCTGCCGCCCGCATGGAAGACCTGGGCCGCGTCCACCTGGTAATCCCGGAGGCGGAGCGAGGGTCCGGTCAGCATGGTATCGCGCAACTTGACTTCCAAAGGCGCGCCGGTGACGTAACCGGCGAGATCCTCAGCCGGGAAACCGATATTGGTCAGCGCCATCTTGATCATGCCGCGCGTATGCGGGAACAGGGTCGCCCGCCGCTCGTCGAGGGGTTGATCGATGTAGGCCGCGGTCTGCCGGTGCTGGAGGATTTCCGACATCAGGGCGGGATCCAGGGTTTCGATAATTAATTTCCCGTCCTCCCTTACGATGCGCACTTGGCCGTACCGCTCCATGAAGGTCTCGACCTCGGTGACGAGGTTATGCGGCAGGTCGAAGCGCGAATAGCGGCGCAAGGTGTCGAGCACCTCCTGGGCGCTATGCCCGGACGAGGCCGCATTCCAAAGGGAAAGATGCGAGATACCGTAGGTATGCATATGTTCCGGACTCTTCAGAAGTTCCGTGAACGGCGCAATCTTATCCCTGGCTTCGGCGTAAGTGGGATGGGCGACTTCCAGCAGGATGGTCATGTCGCCTTGGACGATGAGAGGTCCGGAAGGAGCGGACCCGGTCTGGGTACTGATCAATATGCCCTCGTGGAAACCCGCTAATTTACAAAAAATCGCACCGGATGATAAGGGAGCCGGTCTTTTCGGGAGAGTTTCCTGATGGAAAATACGAAGTTTCGCGAATATCAGACTCGCCTGGCGGTTACCCCGGATGGCCCAATCGCCCCGGTATGGCTTCCAGCAAGGTCCGCGTATAGGCATGGGCCGGATTCGCATACAAAGCCTCCGTATCCGCCAGCTCCACGATTTCCCCGCGGTGCATCACCGCCACCTTCTGGGCGATATGCTTTACCACGCGCAGATCATGGGAGATGAACAGGTAGCTGAGCCCGAGTTTGGCCTGCAGGTCCATGAGCAGATTCAGGATCTGGGCCTGGATGGAAACGTCCAGGGAGGAGACGGGTTCGTCGCAGACCAGGAATTCCGGTTCGACGCATAAGGCGCGGGCGATGCCGATGCGCTGCCTCTGGCCTCCGGAGAATTCATGGGGGTAACGTCCGAGGTAATCCGGATCCAGGCCCACCAGGTTCATCTTCTCCGCCAGGATATCGTCCCAATCGGCCTTGCGCTGCGGATGCCCCAAAGCCAGGGCCTCCTTGAGGCTGCCGCGGATGGACAGCCTGGGATCCAAGGAAGAATACGGATCCTGGAAAATCATCTGGATGCGTTTCCGATAAGGGAGGAAACCGCGATCGGAAAGGGCGTTCAATTCCACGCCGTCGAAACGGATGCTGCCCGCCTGGGGCCGGAGCAAGCGCACGATGGCGCGACCCACCGTGGTCTTGCCGCTCCCGCTTTCCCCGACGAGACCCAAGGTCGCATGCTTCGGGATGCTCAGGCTGACGCCCTTCACGGCCTGCACCTTGTCGCGGCCGGAACCAAATTCGACGCGGAGGCCGGTGACCTCGAGCAAAGGAATGGTCATGGAACGATGACCTTCTTGTTCACCTGCGCGAGCAGCTCTTCGCGCCGGATACAGGCCGATCGCTGCGTGTCATCGCCTTCCAAGGGTGGATCTTGTTTGCGGCAAGCCTCCACGGCCATGAAGCAGCGCGGATGGAAACGGCAGCCGGGTACGATGTCGGTGGGCTTGGGGACCACGCCCTCGATGGAGGCGAGGCGCGCGACCTTGCGATCCAGGGAAGGGATGGAACGCAATAGACCCAAGGTATAGGGATGGGAAGGCTTGTTGAGGACCTGGGCGGCCAGGCCGCGCTCGACCACGCGTCCGGCATACATGACGATGAGGTTCTCGACCATGTCCTGGACGATGCCAAGGTCATGGGTGATGAGCATCAGGGCCATGCCGTAGCTTTTCTGGAGGTCGCGGATGAGGCGCAGGATCTGGGCCTGGATGGTGACGTCCAGGGCCGTGGTGGGTTCATCGGCGATGAGCAGCTTGGGGCGGCAGGAAAGGGCGACGGCGATCATGACGCGCTGGCGCATGCCGCCGGACAGTTCAAAGGGATAGGCGAGATAGCGTCGATCGGGATTGGGGATCCCCATCTGTTCCAACAGGCCGATCGATTCGAGCTTGGCTTCGCGCCTGCCCTTGCCCTGGTGGAATCGGATGGCCTCGGCGATCTGCTCCCCGCAGCGCATCAACGGGTTCAGGCTGGTCATCGGATCCTGGAAGATCATGGCGATGTCGCGGCCACGCAAAGCCCGCCATTCCCGCGGCGAGAGGCAGAGCAGATCCCGGCCGTTGAACATCAGCCGATCCGCAGTAACCTGCGCGCTACGCTTGGGAAGCAAGCCCATCACCGCCATGGAGGTCACGGATTTCCCGCTGCCGCTCTCCCCCACCACGCCCAAGGTCGCTCCCGCTTCCAGGCGCAAATCGATCCCCGTGGTCACGGGCACCATGGTCTCGCCCATGCCCGTGCCCATGCGGAAAGCCACGCCCAGGTTTTTCACCTCAAGCATGCACGCCCCCCCTCCTGGAAAGCGCGTTTGGCCCTCTCCAGATTCACCACCGCCCCGCTTTCATGCGCCGTCAACGGGGCCGGGGCCAAGGATATCCCCAAGGCCGATGCGAATCGATCCGCGAATCCCTCCGCCAGTTCCTCCCAGGCGACCGGACGGCCCAAGGCCTCTTCCAGCGAGATGGCATTGCGATCGAGGATTTCCAGGTAACGCCCGCGCCGCTCCGCATCGAGCCGCAGACAGTCCACCATTTTGCGATGATCACGCGATACGAGGATGGAACCATGCTGGAGGAAGGAACGTCGCAACCGCCGCTGGGCCGACCCCACCACCTTGCGTTCGCCATAGACCACTTCGGAGCGGGCCGTGGAGGAGAAGCAGGGCGTCATGGCGCGCAAGGCCTGGGGCTTCTCCACCGGGTAGCCGCGGTCCAAGGTGACGCCGAATCCCGATGCGGCCAAAGCCTGCGCCACCGCCTGGGAGATGGTCCGATAGGACAAGGCCTGGGTCGCGCACCAGGATTCCGAATCCTGCGCCGCGATCAGGGAATAGGTCAGCTCGCCGATATGCAAGACCGCGCGCCCTCCGGTGGGCCTCACCACCACATCGAAACCGAATTCCCGCACGCGATCCATATCGAGCTCTTGTTCCGCTTTTTGGGAATGGCCCAGGCTGATGCAGGGCGGCGACCATCCATAGAGTCTGAAGGTGGGAGGCGAGGTACCGGCTTCGACATCGGCGAGCACGGCCTCATCCAAGGCCATGTTCTGCGCGCCTGAATGAGCGCCGGTTGCAAGGAGTCGCCAACGCATGGCAAGTTTATTGGGCTTAAGCCCTTTCAACGGTTCCCGGAGGAATCATCCGCCCGCTCGCTGGCGGCGGATCCGATATCCGATTTTCCTGTCTCTTTTTCGCCCGCCAGATTGGAGAGCGCGATGCGCGCGCCGGCCTGTTCGGCGCTTTTCTTGGTATTGCCGCGGCCCTGGCCCCATTCCTTGTTCTGCACGTAGACGCCTACCACGAAACTCTTCTGATGCTCGGGACCGCTCTCCTCGATCACGTCGTAAGAGGGAATGCCCATGCCCCGTGACTGGGTGTATTCCAGGAGCTTGCTCTTATAATTCGCCAACTCCTCGTCGTCCAGGACCTCGTCCATGATGGCCATCAAAGAGCTGTGGATGAGTTTGCGCGCGGCCTCCAGGCCCCCGTCCAGATAGACGGCCCCGACCACGGCTTCATAG
>DAINDC010000055.1:0-17694 GCA_036732085.1 Fibrobacterota bacterium
CTGTTTTGCCCTGATTACCACGGCATTTTCTTTCAGTATCCGTGCCGGAATTCTCGGGCAGCTGGGAAGAGAGTTGAATTTCACGGCGCACCAGTTAGGCTTCATCAATAGCATGTGGTTTTTGGGCTTTCCGCTCTCCATGCTGGTCGGCGGCCTGGTTTACCATTCGGTAGGCCCCAAGAAAATCATGCAGTTCGCCTTCTTCTCCCATTCCATCGGCATTCTGCTGACCATCTTCAGCGCCAGCTACGTCGGCCTGCTCGTCTCCACCTTCCTGATCGGATTGGGTAACGGCTGCACGGAAGCCGCTTGCAATCCCATGATCGCCGACTCCTATGAAGGCGTCGAAATGAGCAAGAAGATGAACCGGTTCCATATGTGGTTCCCGGGAGGAATCGTCATCGGCGCCTTGCTGTCCAAATTCATGACCGATGCGCACTTCGCCTGGCAAGCCCAAATCGCCGCCATCATGGCTCCCACCATCGTCTACGCGATCCTCTTTTTCGGACAGACCTTTCCCAAGTCGAAATTCATGGAAGCCAACTCCTTGGCATCCAATATCAAGGCCATGGTTTCGCCTCTGTTCCTATTAATGTTCGTCTGCATGTCCTTGACCGCCATCTCGGAATTCGGACCGCAGCAATGGGTCGGCCTGATCTTGTCGAAGAGCGGCGCGCAGCCCATGTTGATTCTGGCCTTGGTCACCGGCTTGATGGCCGTGGCCCGCTTCTTCGGCGGCAACATGGTCGGGAAATTCGATCAGACGGGCGTGCTGCTTGGTTCGGCCGTTCTCGGCACCATCGGCGTCTACCTCTTGCATACCCAGACCGGTGGCATGGCCTATGTGGCCGCCATGATTTATGCTCTGGGAATCGCCTATTTCTGGCCTAATATGATCGGATTCATCGCCGACAAAATTCCCAAGAGCGGAGCCTTGGGCATGTCGGTAATCGGAGCGGTGGGAATGTTCTCCTCCTCCATTTTCCAGCCCATCATCGGCGGATGGATCGATTCCGATAAAGCTGCCGCGGCCGCCAAAGGATTAACCGGTGACAATCTGGAATTGGTCGCCGGCCAGGCGACTTTGGGGACCATGGTTATTTTTCCGGCTATTCTGGTTGTCCTGTTTACCGTCTTGCTTTTCTGGGTAAAAAACATGAAAGCGAATGAGAAAAAAACGACGGGTTCCAAGTCCCACGCCTACGTCAATGCCTAATCTCGATCTGGGCGTTACCACCGCCTGAAGTCTTCGGGTCAGCATAACCCTCTCAAACCCCGACGCGGAAACGCGCCGGGGTTTTGTATTTTTGGGGCATCCCGGGAACCGCATGACCGTATTATTGACGGCCCGAAATCTGGCCAAGACCTATGGCGCCACCAAGGTGCTGCATGGGCTCGATATGGAAATCCTGGAAGGCGAAAGCGTGGCCATCCTGGGCCAGTCCGGAAGCGGCAAGACCACCTTGCTCAGCCTGCTCGCGGGCCTGGAGCAGCCGGATGAAGGGTCCATCTTCTTCCAGGGGCAGGCCCTGGGCGATTTGGACGTGGATGCCTTGGCGCGGGTGCGCGGCCGTTCCATGGGGATCATTTTCCAGGAATACCATCTGGTCCCTTCCCTGACCGCGAAGGAAAATGTCTCCCTGCCTTTGGAAATCCTGGGCGAGAAACAGGCGGGCGCGCGCGCCGAGGCCCTGCTCAAGCGGGTGGGCCTGAGCCAGCGCGGCCATCATTATCCCCATCAACTCTCGGGTGGGGAACAGCAGCGCGTGGCCATCGCCCGGGCCCTGGCCGCCAAACCGCGCCTGCTCTTCGCCGACGAACCCACGGGCAATCTCGATGAAGCCACGGCCGCCGAGGTCGAGGCGTTGATCTTCTCCCTCATCGCCGAGGAAGGTCTTTCCGCCGTGATGGTGACCCATAACCGGGAGCTGGCGGGACGATGCGCGCGGGTGCTGACCTTGCATCTGGGCCGCTTCGGTTGAATCAGGAAACCCAAGCCGCGATCTAAGCAGCCGGAAAAAACCCATGCCCCTGTTCCTCCGCCTTCTCAGACATCGACGGGGAAATTGGATTTCCTTCGTGGCCATCTATGCGCTGGGGCTTTCCGTCTTCCTGGTGGTGGACGGGCTGTCGAAGAATTTCCAGGAGGAGATCCGCTTCAAGTCCAAGGAGCTCCTGGAGGGGGACTTGCGCATCAATGCGCGCCGGCCCTTCACCGACAAGGAAGAACGCATCATCGACAGCCTCGTGCCTGCCGGGTCTCGCTCGGCCCAGGTCTGGGGTTTCCTGTCCATGCTGCGGGCCCAGCCGCCCGCGCAGCCAGACACCGCCGGGGCCTTAAGCCGACTGGTCCAGGTCAAGGCCATCTCGCCCGAATACCCTTTGATAGGCGCTTTCAAGTTCGCCGGCGCTGCTTCCCGGGATACTTCTCAGGACACTTCGAATGGCAACCACGCAGGACGCGGGGTGGATCTCAAAAGCGGCGAAATCCTTTTCCCGCCGGAACTGTTCCTCGCCTTGAAGGTGCATGTGGGCGATACCGTGCGGCTGGGCGTGAAGGACTTCGTCATCAAGGCGGAGTATCTCCAGAAACCCGGCGGCAACTTCGAGTTCTGGGAGATGGGCAGCCGCGTGTATATCCCGCTCGCCGATATGGCCGCCACGGGCTTGGAGCAGAAGGGCAGCCGCATCTTCCGTTACCGCTTCTACGTGCTGCCTCCGGGCGCGGATCCCAAGTCCCTGGCCGCCGGCCTGGAAAGGGCCCTGCCTGATCCCGAGATCGAGGTCGCGGCCTATACGGATTCCGGATCCGATCTGAGCCGCAGCTTCCATATGGTCACGGCCTTCCTCAAGATGCTGAGCCTGTCCGCATTCCTGCTGGCGGCCGTGGGCGCGGCCTTCTTTTTCCGCCATCACTTGGTGGGGGAACGGCGCACCGTGGCCATCCTGGCGACGCTCGGAGCCTCCCGGCGGAAGATTGTCGGGATCTATATCGCCCAGAACCTGTTCCTCTCGGCCCTGGCCGCGGTAACCGGCATGTTGCTGGCGCGCCTCTGGAGCCAGGGGCTGCCCTTGCTCATCTACCATCTCTACAAGGTGGAGTTGCCGTCCTCGCTGCCCTGGAGCACCTTGGGGCTGGGGATCTTCCTGGCCGTCTGCACCTCCTTGCTTTTCGGCGTCACCGCCTTCGCCGGGCTCGGCCGCATCCCGCCCGCCACCTTGCTCAAACCTCTGGATGCGGCTCCCCTTGGCATGGCGGCCCGGGCCGGCCTGTTCCTGGCGCAAGGGGCCTTCTTTTTCGGCTTGGCCATGTGGGACAGCCGTTCCTGGACCCTGAGCGCGCTCTCCGTGGGCTCCATGGGCGCGTCTTTCCTGCTTCTGGGCGCGCTGGGCTGGCTGGCCTTCGAGGTATTGTGGATGTTACGGTCGCGTTTAGGTTACGCCTTGCGCATCGTATTGGGTTCGATCCGCTGGGGCCGGGAGAAATCCCTCCTGGCCTTCGCCGCCCTGGGCTTCGTGTCCTTCTCCGTGTCCTTGGTCCCGCAACTGCAAAGCCTGATCCTCAACGAGATCAGCGTGCCCAAGGGGCGCGTCATCCCGCAGCTCTTCCTCTTCGACATCCAGGAGGAGCAGCTCCAGGGCCTGAGCGATCTCATCAAGTCCCGCGGCCAGATCTTGGCGCAGACCTCTCCCATGATCCGGGTCCGCCTGGAAAAGGTGAACGGGATCCCGTTTCGGCGGGATGATGCGAGCAAGGCCAAGGAGGGGCGGGAGACCTTGGAGGATCGCAACCGTCGCCAGTTCCGCAACCGCGGGTTCAACCTGAGCTACCGTGACACCCTTTCCGATGCGGAGAAGGTGGTGGCGGGGAAATGGTGGCATGGACCGGTGGCGGAGGGAGCCCTTCCCGAACTCAGCCTGGAGAAGGACTTCGCCAAGCGGCTCAAGCTGAAGCTGGGCGATACTTTGGTCTTCGACGTGCAGGGCGTGGAGGCGGAAGGCCGCATCACCAGCCTGCGGCAGGTGCGTTGGGCCTCCTTCCAGCCGAACTTCTTCGCGCTCTTCCAGCCCGGCGCGCTCGAGGATGCGCCCAAGACCTTCCTGGGAACCGTCAAGGAAATCCCTACCGTGGAAGCGGAGGACCTCCAGAACCGCGTCAGCGCGGCCTTCCCCAATGTCACCTTGCTCAACCTGAAGGACGTGATCGGCAGGACCATCGAAACGCTGGACAAGCTGGCGTGGCTCGTGCGCTTCCTTTCCGGCTTCGCCCTCCTCATCGGCCTGGCCATCCTTTGGCTCATCGTGGACGCCCTGGTCTCGGAGAATCAGCGAACCGTTCTTCTGCTGCGCGCCCTGGGCGAACCGCGCGCGAAGTTGGCGCGTCTGTTTCTGTTGCATTATGCCGGCTTCTGCACGGCCGCGGGACTTACCGGTTATGCCCTGAGCCTCATCGCCGCCTGGGTCATCAATCTCGTGGTCTGGCAGGTCCCGTGGGTCCCGGATTTCCGGATCTTCGCGGCTTGCGCGGGAGGCTCGCTGGGCATCGGCCTGCTCTGCGCCTTCTATGCCGCCTACCGCGGAGCCGGCCAACCGCTGCGCGAACTGCTCTCGCTCTCGCGTTAAACATCTACCACGCCAAGAAGCGCTAAGTAACCTTCGCGCTACCCAACCTCGCGCGCCCCGTTCAACCGCCGTACAAGGGAAGTTGCCTGAAGTTCAAGGCCAGCTGAAGCGCCAGCGTCAGTAACACGCAGAGTACGGCCTGGGCCGGAGCGCCGAGGCGGATGCGCCTGGACGAAGCCAGCCAATCTGACATTCCCCGGATCGCGGCCACCATCCCTTCCGCGGCCAGGACAAAAAAGAGGATCAAGGTGTTCATCCCGTAGACGGCATTGACCCGATGGAGGAGGAAATAGAAGGCCATGTCCACGCCGACGGAAAAAAGCGCGAGCCATAGGAAGGGGCGGCGGCCGTTCCGCCAGAAGCTCCAGGCGCCCAGGACCGCCAGGACCAGCACGGGAGCGTAGAGGTCTTCTCCCAGGACCCGGGACCAGGAAGAAAGGAACATCCACGTTTCCCGCAGCAGGCCCGTGGGCGACCCCATCTGGAAAATCCAGACTCCGGCGCCGAAGGTCGAGACATCCGATACCGTATAATGGAGCCCCACCGACCTGACGACCAGCATCCAGACCAAGGTGGGCAAGGCCACGGCGGGCAGGATGAAAAAGAGTTTCCTCCCCTGGCCCAGCCAGAGGCAAAGCAGCAGTCCGGTCGCGAAGCTATTGAGGCAGGGTTTCCCGAGATAGAGGAGGCCCATGCCCAGAGCCAACCCGATGATCCTGCCCGTGGAAATCCGGTTCACGAGCACGGCATGCCAGAACGCGAAGGTGGCCACGCCCCCGAAAATATGGAAGGGCCCGTTGTGGACCTCCCTGAGGCTCAATACCACTATGGGCGAGGATAGCATCAGGATGGCGGCCAAGGTCGCATGCAGGGATCCGAATTGGAGCTTCACCATGCCGTGGTAGAGCGCGGCCGCGGCGAGGATCAAGGCGAGGTTCATGGCCATCCAGATCGCGTAGGTGCATAGGTAATCGCGCGCCGGCCATTGTCCCCACATCGCTTGGGTCCCGTCTTTTTTCCATAGGATACCCAGGATGGGCTTGATCAGGAGGCCGCGCACGGCGGCCAGGACCGCATATTCCGTGGGACGGTTGATGCGATAGGGCATGGTGCGTAAGATGCCGGGGAAACCCAGGGCCGTCGCCAATTCCATGGGCGCATCCGCATTGGTCTGGTAATAGAAGGGGAACAGGCGGGGATTCGTCACCGATCCCTTCGCGGGATCCTGGCGGGAGAAAATGGGAATGGATATGGATGTGGCGCAGAGCACCAGGACCAGACAGGCCCATCCCACATAGCGCCGGAATATTGAAACCATCGGTTAGAGGGTATCACCGTGCGCGGCGGCGGGCAATAGGCGTTCGCTTCCATCCCATGCCTTGACTGGTTGCATTCGATCGGGCTTTTGGTTTACCATTTCCCGAGAGCCGGCCCTGGTCCTGCTTTAATCGTAAGATCAATCGGGAATAAATTCGGAAAGCCCTGATTCACGCATGATCCACTTCCTGCTTTTCCAAATCGTGCCGCTGATCCTGATTCGCATCAGCCTGGCCAGGCTCGAAAGGCATGCCTGGTTCCGTTGCTTCGGGGTAACCGCCGTGTTTCTCCTGGGCGCCTTGGTGCAACTTTCCCTCTGGCTCTTCAGCCATCCCAATCTCGACAATCCCGACAGCCTCGGCTATTTCCGCTTGGGCCACGGCCTCGAGACCGATCTCCGCGCCATCCTGTTCCGTCCCAAGCTCTATCCGATTTTCCTGGGCTGCTTCCATTCCCTGAAATCGGCCACCTTTTTCCAATGCGTCCTGAAGCTGGCTTCCGGCTTCTTCATCCTCCGCTTCTCCAAACTGCTGGCCTGGCGGCCGGGCACCACGGTTTTCATCCTGCTCCTCTACTTCCTGAATTCCCTTTGGCTGCAGGAACCGTTGCGCATCATGGATACCACGGTCTTCACCTTCCTGTTCTCGGCCTTCCTCTGGCTGGCCGTGGAAAATGCGGCCGCCTTCTCCTTCGAGAAATTCACGGCCTTATGCCTGGCGGCCGGTCTGGCCGGCCTTACGCGCCAGGCGGGGGATCTCTCCATCGTCCTGGTCGGCGCTTCGCTCGCGCTGGCCTTGGTGCTGGGCAAGCGGATCAATCCGGGCCTCCTGATCCTCCCCGTCCTGCTCGGGGCCCTGATCGCTTGCGCCGGTCTCGTCGAAAATGGCTTCCGTTACGGTGTCTATAAGCGTTCCGTCGCCATGGGCATCAACCTCTATACCCATGCCTCCTTCTATGCGCTCGCGGATCCGGCCTCGCCGGAATGGCGGTACGTGGAACATTTCCTGCCGGAGGCCGGAAAGCGTTATCCGGCGTGGAGCACGGACTATGCCCAGGACGTCCCCTGGAGTGTCAATGCCCTGCCGCATGTCCTGGAAAGGGCGATGATGCCTAACGATGCGGAAACCATACTCGCCTGCGATCGGGAGCTGACCCGGCGCTTCCTGTTTTGGGCCGAGGGGAAACCTGAAGGTTACCTGGCGTCGGTGGGGAACGAGGCCATGCGCCTGCTTTGGAAATGCGAGGAGTTCTATCCCGAATCCCTGCTCGACAAGCTCTTCCGCGTTCCGGTCCTCCTGCGGCGCCTGGAGCGCGGGATCATCCACCAGCAGCCCGGGCTCCTGCTGGGCCTGGCGTTGGGAGGATTCATGCTGGGAAGGAACCGGCGCCTGCTCCTCGCCCTGCCCTTGATCGGGATCGGAGCTTACCTGCTGCTCATCGCCGCGGTCCAGGTCGGGTTTACCCGGTACGCCCTGCCCGTTTTGCCCTGGCTCTTAATTTTAGCGGGACAAGCCTGCGATTGTCTGGCGGGCAGGAGCCAGGCGTCCTCAGAGTCAACCTGACGGGCTCAATTTTTCCCGGAACCCAACCGGAACAACGGCAAGACCGCCAGGCCCAGTCCGGAAGCCAAGGCCAGATACGGTCCCGTGGCCAGCCGGTGGAAGGGGAATTCGGCCACCTCGCCGCGCAGGAAAATGAAGGCGATCACGGCTACCGTACCCGCCAGGAGACCGGCCCACGCACGATACCTGCGGATGAAGATGAGGAACAGGATCAGGGCCGCGCAGATGGGAATGGCATAGAGGAAAACGGCAAGATGGTAATCGCGCGAGACGCGCTTGCCGATAGTGAAGGCGGAGAACAGATGGTGCGGGCCTTCCAGCCGCTCGCGGATCTGATGGGCGGCCACGGGCGCTCCCATCGAGTAAAGCCAGGGCAGGAAAAAACTCAGCAGCAGCAGGCCCGCCAGCATGGCTTCCATCCATCGGGATTGGCGGGATTTTCTGACCATGCGACGACCTTTGGCAAAGATGTAAAATGATTTTAACGCATGCGTTAAACCGCATCGCCGACGCAAAAAGTAATTGGATGCTTGGCAATCTGTCAGGACCGCTCACACCCGCTTCGCATAAATCCTGAAGGAAGCGGCGGACATCCGGGCAAAGGATGGAAAAGCGTGTGCGCCTCAATTAACCGTTCCGCCCTCGTCCACCGCACCGCTTAGGGCATCGGCCTGCATAACCTCTGCTAACCATATATCGCCTCAAAAATACAGGGCCTTTCACCCCGCTCGGGGGTCGAAAGCCCTGGAGGCCCCTATTTTGTTGATGCGCAGAGCCGCGTAGTTTAGTAAAATAAGGAAGAAGACGGGGCGTTCCGCCAATCGGCTCAGGGAGCCGGACCCGGGTTCGAGGGTTGAACCGTCCGGGTCCCTATGCCGAGGTCTTCGCAAATGCGGGGGGATGGGATCATCCCATGATTGAATCGCTGACGCTCAACATGGCCGGCCTTCCCACGGATATCGTCTCCTGGAAGAAGGCCATCACCTTATGGTCCCTCGATCGGGCCATCATCATCGCCGAATATGAAGACAAGATCGTGCGCTCGCCGCGCTTCTCGATGCGGATCCCTTCCATCATCCAGTGCATCGATCAGCGGGTGATGCCCCGCAACTTCACCAACCGGCTCCCATTCAACCGCAAGAATATCTTCGCCCGCGATCATGGCCAATGCGTCTATTGCGGGGTGAAGGTGACCATGTCGAGCTTCACCTTGGATCATGTCGTCCCCAAGAGCCACGGAGGCTCCATGACCTGGGAGAACATCGTCTCCTCCTGCAGCGCCTGCAACAACCATAAGGGGAACAAGCGTTGGAAGAAGGGCGAGCTCAAGATGATCCAGGAGCCTTACATGCCCAAGCTGACCAAGGCCGCGCCCAAGAATCTCGTCAACAAATTGAGCTTCAAGACTCCGCACCAAAGCTGGACCGACTACATCTATTGGCGCATCGCCTTGCACGCCTGAGCGGTTTTCAGCCGATTTCCAGCCTCCATCGCCGAAATAGACAGCCCCTGACCGTTTGGTTATTTTACAGAATTTCGAGGAATGGGCACGGCTAAATGGAATGGTTCCGCAAGGCTAAATCCGGTATCGGCACTCTCATCAAGAGGGATACGCCCGTCGATCTCTGGGTCAAGTGCGATGGCTGCAAGGAAATCCTCTATCGCAAGGAGCTCGCCGCGAACCGCTATGTCTGCGAGCATTGCGGTTTCCATTTCCGCATCGGGGCCAATGACTATGTCAAGCTCCTCATCGACGAGGGGACCTGGCAGGTCTTCGACGCCAACCTCAAGTCCACCGATCCCCTGAAGTTCGCCGCCAAGAAAAAGTACAAGGACAGCCTGCACGATGCGGAGAAGAATACCGGCGCCCATTCCGGCGTGGTCTCGGGCACCGGCGAAATAAAAGGCAACAAGGTCAGCCTGGCTGTGATGGATTTCCGCTTCATCGGCGGATCCATGGGTTCGGTGGAAGGCGAGAAGATCGCCCGCGTCCTCAAGCGCGCCCTCACGAACAAGATTCCCGCCATCGTGGTCACGGCCTCCGGCGGCGCCCGCATGCAGGAAGGCGCCTTGTCCCTGATGCAGATGGGCAAGACCTCGGCCATCATCGCCCAGCTCGCGCGCGCGCGCATCCCGTATTTCTCGGTCATGACCAATCCCACCACGGGCGGCGTCACCGCTAGTTTCGCCATGCTCGGCGACGTCAATATCGCCGAACCCGGCGCCTTGATCGGCTTCGCGGGCGAGCGCGTCATCCGCGAGACCATCCGCCAGAACCTGCCGCCGGGCTTCCAGCGCGCCGAGTTCCTATTGGAGAAGGGCATGCTCGATATGATCGTGCCCCGCGCCGATATGAAGGATACCTTGGCCTCCTTGCTTTCCCACCTCCACTGATCCGAATCCGGTATGACCGGTCCGTCCCCCTCGTCCGCCACCAGCCTGCCTTCGACCTTCCGGGAATGCCTGGATTTTTTCTACGCGCGCAACCAGTTCGCCATGAAGCTGGGGCTCGAGAACGTCAACGCCCTGCTCGACCGACTGGGCCGGCCGGATGCGGGCCTGACCTTCCTGCATGTCGCGGGCACCAATGGCAAAGGCAGCGTCTGCGCCAACCTGGCGGCCTTGCTCGCGGCCACGGGGAGGAAGCGCGTGGGCCTGTATACCTCGCCGCATCTGGTGAGTTTCCGCGAGCGCATCCTGGTGGACGGCGAACCCATCCCCGCGGATTTCATCCTGGCCTGGCTGCGCGGGGCGCAGGCCGTGATCCTGGAACTGAACGCCACCTATTTCGAATGCGTGACGGCGCTGGCCTTGGCTTATTTCCACGCCTGCGATTGCGAGGCCGTGGTCCTGGAAACCGGCCTGGGCGGACGGCTGGACGCCACCAATGCCGTGCGGCCCGCCCTGACCGTGGTGACCTCGGTGTCGCTCGACCACACCTCCATCCTCGGCGATACGGTGGAGGCCATCTGGGAGGAGAAGATCGGCATCCTCAAGCCCGGCGTGCCCATGGTGGTCTGCGAGGATCGCCCCCAACTCCTCGCGTCGCTGGAAAGCAAGGCCCGCGCGGCCGGGAGCCCGGTGCTCAGGCTGGGCGATTTCCCGCTGGAAACCGCGGAGGATACGCAGACGATACGGTTCCATGGAAGATACGCCACCTATGAGTTACCCAAGGATCTGCGCCCCGAAAGGCACCAGATCGAGAACCTGGGGCTGTCCCTGCTCGCGATGGAAACCTTCCTGCGGGGCCCGCTCCCTCCCGCCGACGTTCTGGTCCCCCGCCTGCGCGCGGCCAAGGTTCCGGGACGCACCCAGCTCCTGGAGGAAACGGGGATGTTACCTGTGATCCTGGATGGCGCCCACAATCCGGGCGGCATGGAGGCCCTGGCGGCCCATCTCCGGAGCGCGTTCCCGGGCCGCCGCATCCTGGCCCTTTTCGCGGTGATGCGCGACAAGGATTTCGCGGCCGTCTACCGGAGCGTCCGGGGCTTCGCGAGCGAAGTCCTGTTCGTGCCGCTGGAGGCCAAGTTCCCGCGGGCCCTGCCCTATGCCGATCTGATCGCGGCGCTGGAACCCGTAGAGCGTGCCGGCCTGCGGCCTTTCCCGCTAGAAGCCGAAGCCCTGACGGCCCTGCTGCGGCTTTCCAAGGGGATCGAAGCGTCGCCGGTCTCCGCAGAAAAGCCGGAAGAGGCGTCCCCGCGGCCCGATCTCGTGGTCATCTGCGGTTCCCTTTACCTGCTCGGCGAGGTCATTCCCATGTTACTGCCGTATTACCGGGGCCTCGATTGGTTCCGGAAATTCCAGGGCGAAGGATGAGGCACGGTCGTGAGGCACGGTGGAAGCCGCAAGGCACGGCCGCGAAGCGCGGTGGAAGTTTGCTAGTTTTTCCTGGCTATGGAGGTCCTGCCCCTACTGCTCATGCGGTTCTTCGTGCTGACGGTTTCGCTGTCCTTCCACGAAGCCGCGCATGCCTGGACCGCCAACCGCCTCGGTGACGATACGGCCAAGCGCATGGGCCGCCTGTCCTTGAATCCGCTCGTGCACCTGGATCCGCTCGGGTCCCTGATGATGCTCACCGGCATGCCCCTCGGCTGGGCCAAGCCCGTTCCCGTCAATCCCGCCAACCTCCGCAATCCCCGATCCTCCCTGCCCCTGGTCTCCTTCGCCGGTCCGCTCTCGAACCTGATCTTGGCCTTGGCCGGCTGCATCGCCTACTCCCTGTTCGGATACAACCTGGGCGCTTCGGGCTGGTACCTGATGCTTCAGGACTTCATCCTCATCAATTTCTCCTTGTCCATCTTCAACCTTTTGCCCATTTTTCCCTTGGACGGCGCCAAGATCATCACCACCTTCATGTCGGATAAGGTGGCCGATGTATACGAGGAGAAGATGACGGCCCTGGGAATCTTCCCCCTGATCGCGATTGTGGCCTTTGAGTCCATCGGATCCGGCCATGGCCTCATCGAACTCTGGTTCCGCTTTTGGAGGCCGCTTATTTATCCGATTTTGGGCCTTTTTCACGTCCCGACCTATTTTTATCCGGGTTAATCCGAATTTTTGACGAGGGATTTTTCCGGCCTTTTTTCAGCCTTTTACCATCCAAGACCGGGTTCCCATCAGCCCTAAGCCTTTTCTGCTACAGCGATTGCAAAAAACGGGGTGAATTGATAGATTTAGCCTCCGATTTAGAAATGTACCGGAGGAAATTTTGGCCAATAACAAGTCCGCCCAGAAAAGGGTTATCACTTCAGAGAAGAACCGCATGGCCAATCGTGCGGTCCGTTCCGCTATCCGCAGCACCTTGAAGAAGATCCGCACCGCCGACAAGAAGGAAGTCATTGTCGCCGAAATGCCCAAGCTTTTCTCCATGCTGGACAAGGCCGCCCAGAGCGGCAAGGCCGGATTCACCAAGAACAGCGCTTCGAACTACAAGCGGAAGATCCACAAGCTTCTGGCGACCAAGTCCGCCTCGGCCTGACCTTTCTTTGACTCCTCCCCTGCAAAGCCCGCCTTAACCAGGCGGGCTTTTCGCATTGCGGCGCCGCCGTCCTTCCAGTCCTTTCAGGATTAAAGACATAGCCTGATTTAAGTGCGATAATAGGCGGGATGAAACCGAATGTCCTCATCGTTGATGACGAGGTGTCCCTGTGCGGCCTCTTGGAGGTGTTCTTCGAAAAGAAGGGCTACCTGCCGGTTTCCGGCCATAGCGTCGCCGAGGGCTTGCGGCTTCTGGACGGACCTGAACCGGTGATGGCCATGGTCGACCTCTCCTTGGGTTCGGGTTCCGGCCTGACCATGGTCAAGGCCATGGTGGAACGGTATCCCCGCGTTCCGGTGGTGGTGATGACCGCCTATGGAACCGTCGAAAAGGCAGTGGAAGCCGTGAAGCTGGGCGCCTTCGATTTCATCTCCAAGCCCTTCGAAATGGCCTACCTGGGAAAGGTGGTCGAGAAGGCGATTTCGACCCGGGCGCTCGAGACCGAGAACCGGGAACTCAAGGATTTCATCCGCCGGCAAGCCGTGGAGCTGGTGGGGCAATCGCCCGCCGTCCTGCAGCTCAAGGATCGCATCCACGCCATCGCCTCCTCGGAGAGCACGGTCCTCATCACCGGCGAGAGCGGCACCGGCAAGGAATTGGTGGCCAAGATGATCCACCAGAAATCACTGCGATCCCACAAGGCCTTCGTCGTGGTCAATTGCTCGGCGCTTTCCGAAAGCCTGCTCGAGTCCGAGCTCTTCGGCCATGTGAAGGGATCGTTCACCTCCGCGCATGCCGACAAGGAGGGACTCTTCGCGGTCGCGGATGGCGGCACGGTTTTCCTCGACGAGATCGGCGAGATGCCCTTGCGCACCCAAGTGAAGCTGCTGCGCGTGATCCAGGAACGGGAAATCACCAAGGTGGGCGGCACCGCCTCCCTGCGCATCGACGTGCGCATCCTGGCGGCCACCAATGTGAATCTCGAGGACGCCATCGCCCAAGGGCATTTCCGGGAGGATCTCTACTACCGGCTGAACGTCCTGCGCATCCAAACTCCCTCTTTGGCCGAACGGGGCGAGGACCCCGTCCTGCTCGCGAACCATTTCCTGCAGAGGAAAAGCCAGGGCCGCAAGTCTTTTTCCCATGCGGCGCTCGCCCAGATCCAGGCCTATGCCTGGTCCGGCAATGTCCGCCAGCTCGAGAACGCCGTGGAGCGGGCCATCGCCTTCAGCACCAGCGGGAATATCGAGACCATGGAGCTCGACTTGCAGACGCCGGTGCCGGCCGAACCCGCCGGGGGAACAGGAGCTCCGATAGCCGGCGGGAGCGAATCCGCGATCGGCGGCTGCGCCTCGCCGACCTTGAATGAAATCGAGAAGGCCTACATCTTCTGGGTGCTCTCCCAGAATCAATGGCATAAGCCCACGGCGGCCAAGATTCTGGGATTGGATATCTCCACCCTGTATAGGAAAATAGAGCGATACGGCCTGAAGGGGGCGCCTTGATCAAGCGTCTGGGGTGCGTGGTCGCGGCACTGTGCCTGGTTGCGCCGCAAGCCATCCATGCCCAATCCGGCATCCTGGAATCGCTGCGGGAAACCGTTTTTTCGCGCTGGGATTTCCAGCAACGGTTCCCGGTCGCAGGCAAGCTTTTTTCCGCTCCCACGAGCGAATCGGAGCGGGTCGCCCTGCTGTCCCAGCTACGGGTGGCGCAGCCCCAGCCCGTCGCCAATCCCGCCAATCCCACCTTCGCGGATCTTTGGGCCGATTTCGCCATGGGCCTGGCGCTGGAAAAGACCAAGGTGGGCGGCGGCGAGGCCGAGATGCAGGCGACCTCGGGGATGGCCAAGGGTAACATCGCCGTTAACTACGAGCTGGCCCGCATCCTGACCTTGGCGGGAATGCGCCAGCGCGCCCTTGCCTTTCAGATGGAGGTGCAGCGGAGCATGCTGGGGAAAGGGTACGTGCGCGTGCCCGAGCTCGCCAAGCTGGAACTCCTCCACTCCCGGGAATCCATGGACAAGGGCTGGTACCAGGCGGCCCGGCAGGAACTGGAATTCGCGGGGAGACTCGATCCCCTTTGCCCCTGGGTTCCCTTCCAGCTCATGGAGATGGAGCTCAGGGGGAGATCGCCGATGAGCTGGGATCTGGGCACGGCCTGGGCGCGCCTGGGCGAGACCGTCCGCCTGCTCCGCTATTACGACAGCCGGTCCCTCCTGATCATCAATATCTCCCGGTCCCTGCGCACGGGGCTGGGGCTGTTCGCCTGCATCGCCCTGCTGATGCTGTTCGGCCGGCACTTCACCCGGATCGCCCATGCCTGGGCGGAAAAGCTTCCCCAACAGGTGGAGCTGCGGGTCCGGTACGCGGCCTTGGGGCTTCTGCCGCTGAGCCTGGCCGTGGGGGGAGCCGGCTACGCGGCCCTGGCCCTGTCCGCGGTCATGCTGCTCTGGAGGCATTGCTCGCGGCAGGAGCGGACCCTGCTCAAGGTGACCCTGACCGGCCTGGCCCTGGTCCCGTTCTTCCAGATGTGGGAGCAGTCCATGATACGTCACCTGGATGATACCCTAGGCGTGAACCTCTACCATCAGGCGTACGCGCGCGGCTACGAGAATCCCCTGATGGACAGGCTCAAGGCCTATAAGCCCAAGACCCGGGAAGACATCCTTTTCTCGTCGCTGGCGAATTCGCTCCTCTACAAGAAACAGGGGAATTACCTCAAGGCCGGCGAGTATGCGCGCGCCGCGTCCGGCCTGGATCCCTCCAGCCCGTTCGCCCTGCTCAACAACGGCAACCTGGCCATGGTCGTCGCCGATTACCCGGCCGCCTCCGCCGCCTACGCGCAGGCGCGGCGCCTGGCCCCGGACATGATGGAGACCTGGTTCAATTCCAGCCAGGCCGAACTCTATTCCAACAATTCCACCCAGCATAAGCTGTTCCTGGATCAGGCCGCCGAGTTGGATCCCGGCTGGGTCACCCAATTCCTGAAGGACAATGACGAGAACTTCCCCCAGTATCCGCCCGCGCGCAAGGCCATGGATCCCATGCTGCGGATGGGCCAGGCCTGGGCGGCGGCCTGGGCGGCCTTGATCGACCTGGATTTCCTGACCGTCCGGATGCGCATCGGCATCTACGAAATCCCGGGAGCCTGGCTGGTATTGGCGGTATTCCTTACGGGCCTGCTGCTCTTCCTCCGCTTCCGGCAGTTCTCCCAGCACAGCCATGGCAAGGATCTGTTCGAATGCAGGATCTGCGGCCGGGTCATGTGCCGGATCTGCCGCAAGGGCGTGCATTGCCAGACCTGTTTCAAGACCGTCTCCGGCATCCACGAGAACCGCGTCAAGATGGAAATGGTCAACCGCATGCGCACCCGCGCCACCTTGGTCGCCATCCGCACCGGTGCCATCCTCAACGCCCTATTGCCGGGCGCCGGGCACCTCTACCTGGGCAGGGGCGCGGGCCGCTTCGCGTGGACTTTGGCTTCGGGTCTCCTCATCGGCGGGCTCTGGCAGATCAACCATCCGCTCATGGAGTACCCGGCCTTCGTGCTCGGGCCCTTGCGCTGGCTCCCGTGGCTGCCGCTCGCGGCTTTCTACGGCATTTTCAACCTGACCATGCTGCGCGCCCCCGTCGATATGACCGAGCTCATCCCCACCTCGGCCCCGAGCGAGAAGGAGGCGGTGCGATGATCCTCTCCGGCGACCTCAAGGATTTCTCCCTCGCGGACGTTTTGCAGCTCCTGCTGCAACAGCGCAAATCCGGCGTGCTCAACCTCGCCCGCAATAAGGAAAAGGCCGAGCTCTTCATCTCGCAAGGGAACGTGAGCGGAGTGCGGGTCAATAATGAGATGCCGGAAGACAAGATCCGGGACATGCTCATCGCCTCCGGCAAGGTGGACAAGGCGGAGATCCACGAGCTGGAAAGGATCTCCCGGGACATGAACCGGCCTCTGCTCACCACCTTGGCCGCCAAAGGGCATCTCGACGAGGAAGACAAGAAGGAGTGGCTGCAAATCATTTCCGAAGACATGGTTTGCGAGCTCTTCGGATGGCTGAATGGCCGATACGAGTTCGGGACCGGCCTCAAAGGGCAAAGCTCCATGTCCATCGAACTCAATCTCTCCACGGAATTCGCCTGCATGGAGGGCATGCGGCGGATTGACGAGTGGCCGCGGTTGAAGGAGGCCCTGCCGGATCTCAAGGCCGTGTACCGGCCCACGGGAAAATCGTACGAGGGCGATCGGCTGGGATGGGACTTTCTGGTCCTGGGCCTGGTGGACAGCCGGAAAAGCGTGGTCCAAATCGCCAAGCAAGTGCCATTTGGCTCTTTCCGGCTTTCGGAATGCATCGTAAATTTATTCGACGGCGGATTTATCATTCCGGTTGCGGATTCGCTCGATGAACTCGAGATTCCGCTTCCGGTCGATCCCCAATCTGAGAAGGATAGGAAGACGGCCATGGTGCTGGGAATCTCGTTCTTGTTTCTGATTTTCGCGACCGCGATCAGGCTCTTATCCTTTTGGGTGCTGAATACGGAGCCTTTGGCCGATGCCCGGCATCCGAACCGGGCGAATTACGAAGCTGCGATTGCCGATGCGATGGCGCGGGACAATCTGGAAGCGCTCTTGATCGACCATGCCGCCCGGAAGGACCGCCTCCCGTCGGCACTGGATGAATTGGTGAAAGAGGGAGCGCTGGCTCCCCGGGAAATCGCGGTCGCCAACGGCGACAGGCCTTTCTATAAGAAGACCAGCGAGAAGAGTTTTCAACTGAAGTGAGCACAGGCATGTCCTCGACAACCCAGCATGAAGTCAAAGCCGCCTCCGCCGTCCTTTCCGACGACATCATTTGCCAAAGCTTCATCCAGAGCTCGAGCACCTTGGCCTATGCTTGCCTCCTGATCCGGCGGAAGAAATACGAGCTGGCCACCCACGTCCTCCACAGCCTGGAAGCGAAACAGGCGTCCCGATTCAAGGACATGGTCTTCTATCTGCAAGCCCAGATCGGCATCGAGACCGGCGAATATGCGGTGGTGAAGAAACGGCTGGTTCCCCGGGTCAACCAGCATCCCAACGACATGGTCGCGCTCTCCCTGCTGGAAGCCGACATCTACCTGGAGTGGGTAGCTTGGCAGTCACGTCAGCCGGAAGCCGCAGCCAAGATCGCAAGCGACGCGGCCCGCGAATCTTCCTCCGAGGCCGCGCCGGCACTCAGGT
>DAINDC010000055.1:17704-19440 GCA_036732085.1 Fibrobacterota bacterium
GGACCATGCCTGCGCAATCGGCGGGAGTTTCCGCTTTCATCGCCCCGGCCGCTCCCGCCCCGGTCGTTACCGTGGCCGCTTCCGACGCGCTGGACAGCGACTTCGGGATCTACCAGGGGCTGGCCGCGGACGAGAATACCCAGGCGTTGGCCTTGGGAAACCGGGAGTCCGGCCGATTCAAATCCATTTGCCGCAACGGCAGCGTTGAATCGCTGATCGGCTTGCTGCCGCAAATGTTGCCGTCCGGCGTTGCCGGGGCCTGCGCGGATTTGGAAAGCGGCGAGATCCACAAGATCTGCTTTTCCTTCCAGTACATGACCGTGACATCCCTGCACAAAGGCGCCGAGCAGCTGGCGCTCGTGACGGGGAATATCAACCAATCGCTCCTGACCATGGTGCGGGCCGAAAACATCTTCCAGAAGCAGACGAGGTCCGCACTGGCCGCTTCCGCCCCGGCGCGCGCGCGTCCCGCCTCCCAATCCATGGAAGCCCCATCGCATGAGTAAGACGGAATCCGGACCGATGCATATCAACAAGCTGGTCGAGTCCCGCGATCTCGACGGTTGCCTGGGCTATCTGAGCCTGGTGAACGGCATCAGCGGGGCCATCCTCTATAATCGCGAGGGCCTGGTGGTCGCTTCCGGCGAAGACACGCATGAGAGCGTATTCATCGAAGCGCCGTATTTCCTCTCCAATTTCCTCGAGTCCCTGGGGCAGTGCAAGATGCTGGGCCTGGGCCCATTGGATCATGCGGTGAGCTTCGTGGATGCGCGCTTCCATGTGATCCTCAATCTGGAGCATGCGAATCTTTTCTTCCTGGTCGTCACCGGTACCAGGGGAAGTTACGACCTGTTCAAATTCCGGATAGAACGCGGGGCCCAGGCGCTCGCCCGCCTCTTACACGAACGCGGCTACATACGGAGTTGAATGCAATGCTTACTATATTGGAAAGAATAAATCAGATTAAGGGCGTGAAGGGATCCAGCATCGTCAGTCCGGACGGGATTGAGATCGTCTCCCACTTCCGGACCCCGGTCCCATCCGATTTCATCAGCGCCCTAATCGTATCGGTGCAACAGGTGGCGAACAAGATCGTTTCCAATGCCCAAGCCGGAGCCTTAATGCAGACCATGATCGAGGCCAGTGACGGCAAGTTTTTCGTGCAGGTAGTCGAATTGGGATATCTGGTCGTGCTGGCGGACAGCCAGGCCAATACCGGATTGATCCGGGTCGAAATCGCGCAAGTGAGCCCGTTAATCAAGTAACCAAGGAAAATCCCGTGGCATCCATCAATTACGCAACCAGGGAAATAAGCTGCAAGATCGTGTATTACGGGCCGGGGTTGAGCGGGAAAACCACCAACCTGCAGATCATCCATCGCAAGATTCCGGACAAGGATAAAAGCGAGATGGTGTCCTTGGCCACGGAAACGGATCGCACGCTCTTTTTCGATTTCCTTCCCTTGGATCTGGGATCCATCAAGGGCTTCTCGACCAAGTTCCAGCTCTATACCGTTCCCGGCCAAGTCTATTACAATGCGACCCGCAAGCTCGTCCTGCGCGGCGTGGACGGCGTGGTGTTCGTGGTGGATTCGCAAATCGACAAGCTCCAGGAGAACCTGGAGAGCTTCGCCAACCTGCAAGAGAACCTGCGGGAATACGGCCATTCCATCGAGAACATCCCGCTGGTGCTCCAATACAACAAACGTGATCTGCCTAACGTTTACCAGGTGGATC
>DAINDC010000056.1:0-19262 GCA_036732085.1 Fibrobacterota bacterium
CAGCCATCCTGCTCGCTGACATAGATCTTGCCCTTGCCTTGCTGCAGGTAGCCCAGATAGTTGAATGCCGTCCGGAAGATATTGATCTGGCCGCAGCCCGCGCAAGCCATATCACCGGCGGTCAGGGGGCCGTTATGATCCAAAGCGATATACATGCTCTGGACCTTGTTGATGGTGGGGTGGAAGCGGAACATGAGTTGGTAGAGCGATTTCTTGATCGCGAAGATCTTCTTCAGGAACTTCAGCTTGCCCGGCTTGCCCAGAGCGTCTTTGTCCACGGCATCCAAAAGCATGGGAGGCAGGATCCGCGCCTGGAAGTCCCGTAGGCTCTCGACCTTGGGGGCCGGGGCCTCGCCGGCCACCGGGGTCCAATCCCCATCGCCGCGCACCGCCTTCTGGTAGGCCATGAAGCCCGCCAGGATGCCTTCGCGATTCTTATTCGTGAGCAGGAGGCGAGCTTCCTTCTCGATGCCCTGCACGGTCCCGAGCGCGTCCAGGTATCCAAGCACTTCCCGCACGTCGCGCACGCCCATATTCCCCAGCATGGCCCCGAACAGGATCATATTGGTCCGGGCGGAGCTGCCGTACAGCCTGCGCGCGATCCGCTTGGCCGGGATCAGGTAGACGCGGCTGCTGACCGGAAGTTGCGAACGATAGACAGCCGCATCGTCGGCCTCGCCGTCCAGGATCAAGGCGCCGCCGGGAGCGAGCTGGCCCATCATGGTCTCCAAAGAGATGTCTCCGTCGAAAGCCATGATGGTATTGGCCATGATGATATCGGACCAGTCGCGGATGGGTTGCTTCGCGGTCTTGATGCTCAAGGTGATGCCGCCCCCGCGCTGCAACGCGCCGAAGCCGGCCATGGACATGGCGTACTCGCCGCGCAGGCTGGCCACGCCCGTGAACAGGGAGTTGAGCTGCAAGAGTCCCTGGCCGCCTTTTCCGATCACGGCCACCTGTTGCACGCCCGGTTCCATCAGGGGCATGTCGAACTTCGCATCGGTCTCGGGGAAATCATTGCCGCGGGTCCCGAGCACGAAGGAATGGCCCGTGCCATGCGCGCGCAGCCAGCGATGGGTCTTGGTTTCCGATCCGCCCAGGGCGAGGTCCGCCAGCATGCGGAACAAGGTCAGCCAATACGGGATGGTCACGGCGCGGCCGCCCAGCCCCAGCTGCACGGACATCAGTTGCGGCGGATTCTTCAGATCGTAAAGCGCGGAACGCACTTCCTGCGCCAGGATGCCGCCATCCGACCGGCCCGACCAATTGTTGTATTCCACCACCGCCACGGCCTTGCAGCCCGCCAGGCACTTGCGCAAGGCGTCGGAAGGGAAAGGCCGGTACAGGTTGATGGAGACCACGCCGCAGTTGACTCCGGAGGCGCGTATATGCGAGGCCACGTATTCCGCCGTCGACATATCCGGATCGTTCAGGCCCACGATGCAGAAGTCGGGCCCGCCGGTTTCCGACGCGCTCCCTTCACTGCCTTCCGGGAACAGGCTCACCTGCTTGATGGGCGGGCGATTGGTGAACTCGGCCAAATCCTGCGCCACCTTGTCGAAATTCTTTCCCGCGGTCGTCAGCACCTCGTCGATGGCCTGGCGCTGTTCCGCATAGCGGCTGTCCATATCCAGGATGCCCACGGAGCGGTTCTCATTGTCGTCGAATACATACGGGTTCTTGGGCCGGCCCAGGAAGGCATCGGCCTCCTGATCGGTCAGCTTGTCCAGATGGCCCTGTTTCTCGGAAGTCAAGGTATGCGTCTCTACGAAACCCTTGATGACCAGTCGGCCCGGGATCCAGACGCCTTCGGACTCCATCAGCTTGAGGAGCAGGAAGGCCTTGTCATAATCGTCCTGGATGCCGCGCCCGAACAATATGATCTCGCCAGTATCCGAAGTGCGGAAGGTGGTGGTATGGTCCGGCTTGGTGGTGGTGCCCGGCGACAGCGCCCGCGTCAGCTCCAGCATGAAGATAGGCAGATGCAGGCCCGGGTTGATGTTCATGAACTCGTAGATCTGCGCCAGGCTTTGCGATCCCTGCGCCATCAGGGAGCGCTTGCCCCGGACCGCGGAACCCGTCAACCAGGCATAGCCGGATTCCTCCGACAGGCACGGACGGAAATTGAGGTGGTGCGCGGCATTGGCTTTCTGATTCCCGGATCGTTCCTCGATGAGTTTCAAGAGCGAGGTATTGGGCGTGATCGGAAAGATGGAGACGCTGTCGAACTTGGCCTGGAAGACGAAGTCCGAGAACATCACCGATCCGTTGAAGACCTTGGGAGGCGTGCCCGTTCCGACCTGGACGCCATGCGCCGTGATTTCGCTTTGCGCGCTGCGCAGCCATTCCTGCACCCAACGTTCGCCCTCGCCGGAAGGCTGCTTGAACACTTCCGGGATCCGCTCGGGAGTGACGGGATCGCCATGGTAATTCTCCATATCCACGTATTCGGCGGGAACGAAATGGATGGCGCCGGTGGGACAGGCGGAGGCGCAGACGAAGCAGCCCTTGCAATGCTGGTAATTGGTGCTGCCCTTCTTGACCGCATGCTGCTCGGTGGCATCGTCCAAATGGATGCCGGGAACCAGGTTGAAGGTCTTATGGAACATGTGGAAGATGGGATCCGGTCCCCGATCCGTGATCTCATAATCGATGGAGGCATGCGGGCAGGCCACCACGCAATGGAGGCAGTCGATGCACTGGGTGGACAAGGTGACGGGCACGAAATTCTTATCGGTCCAATTGCGCTGGGCCGCATTGCCGCCCTTGACCACGGTGCCTTGGGTCGAGAAATCCTGGTAGGTCTCCAGCTTGATCAGATGATCGCCGAGCACCTTGTTCGGGGCTTCGTTGATGGAGGAGAGATGGAGGAAGTCCGAAGCCTTGAGCGGCGCGGGCGGCTGCGTCTTGGACTTTCCGGTGGAATCGTTTCCGGTTTCCGCGATCATGATCGGCACTCCTTGTTTTTTTTCGGATGGCCGGAAGGGTTAATCTTGGGTGGACTCTTGAGCGGATTATTGGGCGGACTTTGAAGGGAAGGCAAAATCCTCCGGAGGTAACCGACAGGTGACGGTTGGAACCGGGCGCCCTGGAGGCTGAGGACCTCAGGGTGATTGGAACATGCCGGTCGGGTCGACCATTCGCTACGACCGACATGGGTGCGGAACCCGCTGTTTCCCATGTTTAATTATTATAAACCCTTTCACGCGCCAGGGACAGCAACCTCGGTTGCGCCGGTGAACTTTGCCCTTTCCATAAATTACCCGGACGTCCCTATTGCCCATTTAAGCAAACTCGCATGATATGGCGGGTTTTCACCGGGGCCTTTGAGGGGAACCACGCAACCGCATACTTCGATAGAAGCGCCAACCGGGACAAATTCCGCTTTGATGCCCTGACTGGACGCGGGGAAGGAAAAGTTGCGATAATATTTGTACTTAAGAAGGACCCTTCGTTTCGGATGGCGACCCGCAACTCAGGCCCAGAACCGGCTCCCGGTCATCACCTCGTTTTTAAAACCCTTTTTCCCGGATCGCTGATGAATAAAATTCCCGGAAGATTCCTGATATCCTTTTGCCTGATTTTTTCCCAACGCCTGATGGCGGAAAACCCTTTCGCCTTAAGCACGGGATTGGATCTGCCCATTATCGGTTCCGGGGCCCTGTTGAGTTACAATTCGAGCAAGATGCTAGCGGGCGCCCGCAAGGACAGCCTCAATATTTCCGCCCTGAACCGACGGAGCATCAATCCCCTGGACCGTTGGGCCATCGGCTACTACTCCCCCACCCTGTCCTCCGTGAGCGGCGCCTTGTCCGCGGCCGAGCTCCTGGTGCCCGCGGCCACCAACCTCTGGGATATCTCGCGCGACCGGCAGGCCTGGTACGCGGCCCTGATGGACGTGGTCATGTACGAGGAGGCCATCACCATATCCTCCTCCCTGAGCAGCTATGCCAAGGTCTTGCGGTTCCACTCCACGCCGCTCACCTATTCCAGCGACGTGCCCATGAATGTCCGCAGGGACCCCGTCAACGTGAGCAGCTTCTTTTCCGGGCATGCCACCGCGGCCTTCACCACGGCCGTATTCTCCGGGTATACCTTCCAGGCCAAACATCCCGGCTCGCCCTTGGTTCCCTGGGTCTGGGGCGGCTCCCTGGCCGCAGCCACGGGCGTAAGCGTCATGCGGGTTCTGGCCGGCAAGCATTTCCCTTCCGATGTGCTGATGGGCGCGGCCGCGGGTTCCGCCATCGGTTTCCTGGTCCCTTGGCTGCATACGCGCATCTGGGCGCTTCCGGCCGCGCATGGCATGGGGCAAGCCCAAAAAAAGCCGGGAGGAATCCAATTGGAAATGGGCCTGACGGGCATCTCGGGATCGGATATTCCCGTCCCGACTCTCTCGATGCATTTTTAAACTTGCCTACGGCCTACAAGCCTACAGCCTCTAGAGCCTGTTACAATCCGTTACGAACCGGAGAGCAACCGTTTACCTCGCGGGATTAATTTCATAGATGGTAACGATATGCTTCTGGCCAACCTTCTCATCGTCGTGATGTCGCTGTTCTTCCAGGGGAAGTACTTCCCCGAAAAAGCCGCGCCTGTCGAAAATGAGTTGGATACCTTGGCCCTGCCCGCCGAGCATGCCGAAGTGGTGTTGGCCAGGCGAGCCATGTCGGCGCATGGTCTATGCCCCTCTTCTCCCTCGCCGAGGGAGAGATTGGGTTTCGGTCCCGATTCGATCGCGGCATCGTCCCAGCCAATAGGCCTTGTCTCCAATTGCTTCTAAGCCGATAACCGAGGCGTTCGCATGACTATCAGGAAACCGGAAACCGAAAGCTGCGTGCAGGAGCCCGGCAAGTTCGAACCCGTCATCGACCCTTCACGTTGCGAGGCCAAGGGCCCCTGCGTTCCCGCCTGTCCCTATGGCGTCCTGGAAATCCGGCCTTTGACCCGAGATCAGAAACAAGCCCTCCCGCTCCTCGGCCGCATCAAGGCCCTGGTCCACGGGAACAAGCGCGCCTTTGTAGCGAAGGATGATGCCTGCCGCGCATGCGGTTACTGCGTCGCGGTCTGCCCGGAAAAGGCGATCACGCTCAGACTCAAAGTTCCCGGCCCGGGATCTACCGCTTAAAGTCCAAAGCGCGGCTGCACCCGGCCTATGGGTAACCGCCATGGTACCCGTGGCCTGTGCCTGATAAGCCCGTCGCGGTGATGCATTCATTGCGTCACCTTGGCCAAAAACCGTTCGATGAAGTAAAGGCTGATTTGGGATCCGGGTCCCGAAAAGAAAAAGTCGTATCCATGCGTCGCCCAGGGAAGATCGACGATGAAATGCGGCACCCCCAATTTATTCAGCTTGGCTTCCATATGGACCGTATGCTGAAAGGACACCAGCACATCGGTGCGGCCGTGCAGGAGCAAGGTGGGCGGCGAATCGGCCTTCAGGGCTTCAAGCGGCGAAGAGGCCCGGTAATTCCCGGGCACCTGATCGTAGGCGCCGCCGAGATAGGCTTCCATCAACTTGCGCGAATCGAGAATCAGCGGGCTGCAGGGAATACTGTATCCATAAATCATGTCCGCCGGCGCATAATAGGCGATGACGCCCTTGATGCCTGGGTTCCCGGAAGCCTGGTACGCCGCCTGCAAAGCGATCTGCCCTCCCGCGGATCGGCCCAACAAAACCAGGTTGGACGGGTCGATTCCCAATTCTCCGGCATGGCTCCGAAGGAAGGCGATGGCCGCCTCCACGTCTTCCACCGGCGCCGGGTATTGGTAAAGGGGAGCGAGGCGATAATCGATCGAGGCCACCGCATAGCCATCGGCGACCAGGAAGCGGTTCAGAGGCTCCATTTCCGAGCGTTCCCCGCTATCCCATCCCCCGCCGTGAATGACCAGGACGCAAGGCGCGTTCGGTTTGGCGGAGGCATAGAAATCCATGGCGAAGGGGCTTTTCTCCCGGGTCGCGGAAGCTGTAACCGTGGTGGCAAGGGTTGAGGCCTTATAGCAGATGGTTTTGGGCTGGGCCGGCATAATTGGGACGCCTAGCGCCAACTGCATCCAATCCAAGGTGGAAGCTCGGGACAGGGCTGCATGGCCGGGCGGTGATTTCCCAAATCCCACCGCGAACTTTTTTTCCAACTGCTTGGCCGTGGCCATGGCACGCAGGAGCGGGGAAGCGTAGAGAAGCGCCGCGGCCAAGAAAATCCCGGAACCCATCCTACCCGGCAATCCGGTCCGGAAGCCCAGGTAAACAAGCAGGAGGCAGGGAAGGACCAGGAGATGCCCGCATTCCTGAACTGCGATGGCGGCCTTCCAAAGCGTATGCGTAGGCGGTTTTAATACGGCCAGCAAGGATGCCAGAAATAGGCATATGGCCAAGAATAAGCGCAGCGTATTCAACATCAATTCTATTCCCGTTCCGGCTAATCCGACCGATTCCTTGAAAATGGGCTGGAATCCATCTGCGGTTCCCTAAAATGAGCGGGAATAATGCAAATTAACTATCGGTTTCCCGCCAAATCCATCTTCGACTTGCTGCTTATACGTAGCAAAGCGATTTTCGAATGGACGGGGGACGAAGAAAACCCTGGTCCTCTTTTTAGAGCTTATCACGGCCAACTTTTTAACTTCGTGGAGAGATTTTATGGACACATCAGCAGTCTTGGGTGGCAAAGCCTGGATAGAAGGACTGACCCGCTCGGTAAAGGCCTTCTCCATGAAATCGGCGAGCATTCTCTTCCCCGAAACCGTGGTCCGGTCCGTGATGTCCCGGATTAAAATCGGATGCATCGAGGTGGAAACCCCGGACTCCGGATATTGGACCCTGGGCGATCCAACCAGCGAATTACGCTGCCGCATCAAGGTGCATGACAAGGCCATGTTCGCCAATATCGTCCGGTATTGGGATATCGGGCTCGGCGAAAGTTTCCAGGCCGGGCACTACGAAGTGGACAACCTGGTCGCCTTCATCGGCATCATCGGCCTCAACGTGGCCCATCTGCCCGGCATCAGCGGCTCCACCCAGCCGACCACGGAAGTGAACCGGGAAGCGCAAGAGAACGTGGCTCTCCACCGTGACCGCGGCAATACCTTGGGCAAAGGCAGCCGTAAAAATATCGCCTACCATTATGATCTCAGCAACGACCTCTATTCCCTCTTCCTCGATCCGAGCCTGGCCTATTCCAGCGCCGTCTACCGTAGCGTGGAAGATACCCTCCATGAGGCCCAGATCAACAAGTTCGACGTCCTGTGCCGGAAGCTCGAGCTGAAACCCTCCGATCATGTCCTGGAAATCGGTTCGGGCTGGGGCGGCTTCGCCATGCATGCCGTCTCCAAATACGGCTGCCGGGTCACCACCATCACCCTGTCGCAGGAACAGAAGACCCTCGCGGAGCAGCGGATCCGCGCCGCGGGATTGGAAGATCGCATCGAGGTCAGACTGCAGGATTACCGGGAGGTGACGGGCGCCTTCGACAAGATCTGCTCCATTGAGATGTTCGAAGCCGTGGGATATGAGTTCTTCGATGCCTTCTTCGCGAAATGCCGCGAGGTCCTGAAGCCGGAAGGGGTCATGGCCATGCAGGTCATCACCATTCCCGATGCCCGCTTCGACGACTATAAGAACAGTTGCGACTGGATCCAGAAGCATATCTTCCCCGGCTGCCTGCTGCCCTCCGTTTTCGAGCTTTCGAAATCGATCCGGAATTCCGGCGGCCTGGTGATCCAGCACCTGGAGAACTTCGACCTGCACTATGCGCGCACCCTCATGGAATGGCGCCAGGCCTTCCACGCGAACCGCACCAAGGTCAAGGAGCTGGGCTTCGACGATGTTTTCTTCCGGACCTGGGATTATTACCTGGCCTATTGCGAGGCGTCCTTCCGCTATCGCAATATCGGCCTGATGCAAATGGTTTTGTCCTTCCCGAACAACCAGACCTACCAGGGACCCAACTACCTGGCGATCTAATGGGAGCGGATGCGGCAGGTCGCTGACTGCCGAAGGTCCGGGATATCCTCATCGTCAAAAATTCTCATCGTCAAATAATCCGACACTCCGGCTTCCCGGCCAGAGTGTATATTGATTTCACCTCCAGGATTAATCCTTAAGCGATAGTTATTAATTGTTCTCTATAGCGAATACTATTATGTTGCTACAGGGAAACCAGCCATTGTGATCCTCGCATTTTCGTTCTGATCAATCGGGGGCAACCTTGACTTCCAGAGGCTCCAAGACCATTTTGCAATTGAGACAATCGAACCCTGTCCATCCTCAGACGATTGCCGATGGTCTCGAAGTCACGCATCCGGATGGGCCAGGCCTGGGACTCCGTGCTCCCGAGGCCAGCGGACATATCATCCATTGCTATGGAAACGAGGCGGCCCTGGCGGAACAAGTGGCCGCTTTTATCAGCGCGGGCATCAAGTCGGGCGAAGCCGCCCTCATCGTCGCCACAGCCGGCCATTGGGAAAGCCTGACGGCCAAACTCAGGGAATCGGGATTTGACCTTCCGGCGCTTCAGGGCGAGCGGAAATTGATTTATCTCGATGCCCGCGAAACCTTGGGGAAAATCCTGGCAGAGGGCAAGGTTGACGCATGTCATTTCCAAAAGGTGGTGGGACATCCGATCCAGGCCATGCTCGCGAGCCATTCCGGATTGCGCGTCTTCGGTGAAATGGCCGCCTTGCTCTGGTCCGATGGCAATCATGAGGCGGCCTCCAGCCTGGAGGAACTCTGGGGCAATCTGAGCCGGGCCCATCCCTTCTCCCTGTTCTCCGCCTACCCCATGCAGGCCTTCGCCAGCAGGCAAGCGGAGCTAGAGGCCCGCAAGGCGACGGAGTCGGCTCTGCTGAAAGAGGCGCGTCCCGACGCGCTGGACCTGGCGCGCCTGGAGGAAGCCAGGAAACGCCTGGCCGCCATCGTGGAGTCCTCCAATGACGCCATCATCAGCAAGGATCTTAAGGGTATCATCAACAGTTGGAACAAGGGGGCGGAACGAATTTTCGGGTACACGGCGAGCGAGATTATCGGCAAGCCGGTCACCCTCCTTATTCCCAAAACGAAACAGGACGAGGAGCCCAGCATCCTCGCGCGCATCCGCAAGGGCGAGCGGATCGAACATTACGAGACCCTCCGACGCCGAAAGGATGGCAGCCTCATCGAAATCTCCCTGAGCGTTTCGCCGATCCGGAACGAGAGGGGCGAAATCATAGGTGCGTCCAAAATCGCGCGCGACATCACCGAACAAAAGCGCTATCAGGCCGCGCTCACGGAAAGCGAGATGCGCTTCCGCGATATGGCCGATTCGGCGCCGGTATTCGTGTGGATGTCCGGACCCGACGGCCTCGTCACCTATTTCAATAAGCCCTGGCTGGAATTCACCGGCCGGTCCATGGCCCTGGAAATGGGATCGGGCTGGGTGGATGGGATTCACTCCGAAGACGCCAAACGTTTCCAGGACGGATATTTCCTCGCCTTGCAGGCCCATACCGGCTTCCGCATGGAATACCGGATGCGCAGGTGCGATGGCGATTATCGGTGGATGCTCAATACCGGCATGCCCCGCATCTCGCCGAACGGGGAATTCCTGGGATTCATCGGCAGTTGCCTGGACATCACCGAACTCAAAAATACCGCGGAACAATTGCGCCAGGCCCAAAAGATGGAAGTGGTGGGCCGGCTGGCCGGAGGCATCGCCCATGACTTCAACAACCTCCTCACCGCCATCAATGGCTATAGTGAAATGGCCTTGGGCATGGTCGATGAAGACGAGCCCTTGCATGAATTCCTGGGAGAGATCAAGAAATCCGGGGAACGGGCCGCGGCCCTGACCCAGCAATTGCTCGCCTATAGCCGGAAGCAAATCCTGGCCCCCAAGGTTTTCGATCTGAACGAGGCTGTCTCCGAAATGGGCAAGATGCTCCAGCGGCTTATCGGGGAGGATATCGTGCTCGAAACCTTGCTCGATCCCGATCTGGGTTTGGCCAAGGCGGATCCCGGCCAGGTCCAGCAAATCATTCTCAACTTGGTCCTGAACGCCCGCGACGCCATGCCCGACGGAGGCAGCCTCCTCCTGGAAACCGGGAGCGTCCTCTTGAGCAGGGACCAGCCGGAATACCTGATGGACGCCATCGCGGGCCCGTATGTCCGTCTGACGGTCACGGACAATGGCATTGGCATGACGCCGGAAGTCAAAGCCAAGATATTCGAACCGTTCTTCACCACCAAGGCCGTCGGCCATGGAACGGGATTGGGGCTCTCCAGCGTTTACGGCATCCTCAAGCAAAGCGGAGGCAGCATTGCCGTGACCAGCGAACCGGGTCGCGGTTCGGCCTTCCATGTCTTCCTGCCGCTTGCGGATCCCCAGAGCCGCCCGCGCGCGCCCAGGCAAATCGAATCCCCGCATGCGACGTCTAAAGGCGAGACCATCCTGCTCGTGGAGGACGAGGATACGGTCCGCAAATTCATCCAGCGGATCCTGGCCGCTAATGGGTATGACGTCCTGGAAGCCAAGGAAGGGGAAGCCGCCTTGCGCCTTGTAAAAGAGCATCCCTCCATCGATCTGGTTCTCACCGATGTGGTCATGCCCAAAATGAACGGCGGCGCGCTCGCGGAAAAACTGAAGCTTCTCCAACCCGACATCAACATCCTTTTCATGTCCGGCTATGCAAGCAATATCTTCCTCTCCAAGGGCCTTCTGGATCCGGGCGCGCGCTTCCTGCAAAAGCCGTTCAACCAGGCGGAACTCCTCCAGAAGGTCAAGCAAATCCTCCTTAGGCCGCACCGGAAAACCGCCCGATAAAATTCCCGATGAACGCCATCTCGACCAGGCCATCCATGTCCAGCCGGTCCTGGTTCCTGAAAAGCAGGGCGTGCATCTGCCAGTACTTGCCCTGCAGCCCCGCGGATTCCGCCGCCCGCACCGCGTTCAAGGCCTCCGGATGGGATTCCGTCATGGGAAAATGCCGGAATACGAAACGGATATCCCTTTGCAGGGACTTCTGCAATCGCTCGGTGATGGGGAAGGCCTGATGGCGCCACGATCCATCCACGGAAATAGCGAGGAGCTCGGCATGGTACGGTTTGAGCATCGGGCGGGCAAGGTGAAGTCGGGCGCTTGCGAACCGACAGGGAGCAGGCTCATGACATGCCTCGGCCTTCCCGATCAGAAAGATTGTATTGTGATTTTCGTGATGGAATTATTCCGATGGTATCATAAAGACGCGGAGCCTTGCGATTCCGGCTTCTTCTTTTCCAGCTTCTGTCCCAGCCGATTTATTTCGCTGCCCAAGGATTCGATCCCCTTGCCGACTTCCTCCGGAACCAGGCTCGCGCCATGGATCAGCTTGCCCGACAGTTCGGAAGCCTTCTTGAGAACCGTCTTGGCTTCGCTCTCCAGCTTATTGCCGGACCAGTCCGAGGCCCTGGCGACATGGTTGGCGCCGGCCTTCATCTCTTCCCCGGCCTTGTCGTTCTGGGCCGGTTTCCCCGTCGTGGTCGCGGCGCAAAGCGGATAAAGAGCCAGGGAGACGAATACCAGGATCGATGTCGCGTACTTCATGAATGCCTCCTGTTGATGCGATGGGGATGTTTGGGACTTGAAAACGAATCAAACCGCCGCGGGGCGGGCGCCTCCCCTGAATCCGTGCAAGGCGAAAGCCGAGGCGATGAACGCGATCCCGGACACCAAGGCGTAAATACCGGAAGCAATCACGACATAGAGCAGCCCCCATCCCGGATTGGCGATTATGACCGAGCCCAGGATTATTCCCGCGGCGCCGGCGATGGCCATGAGCCAATCGATTCCGGTCCGATGGGGATGCGTGAAGGCATCGAGCAAGTGGAGGATGCCCACGGCGATGGCCCACCCCGCGAAGATATAGAGAAGGGCGATGGCCGCGAACATGGGATAAGCGAAGGCCGCAATCCCCGCCAGGATGCTTAGGCAACCGGCCAGGATCAGCCAGAAGCGGTTGGGCAAGCCCAGGAAAACGGCAGTGAAGCCATCCGCCAGCGCATAGATTCCGAATAGCAGGATCAAGGTGATAAGACCGAGTCCGGGCGAGGCTATGGCCAAGGTTCCGAACAGGACGCCGCTGATGCCCCGCAGCATCAGCACCCACCAGAACGAGGAGATTCGTTCGGCCAATAAGGTATTTTTCATGTTACCCTCCCTCATTGCCCGATAAAATAAGGATCGCCTCGGGAGGGCGCAATAAAAATCATCGCGGCTATCCATCCGCAGCCCCCGCCCCGGCCGGAACGATGATGTCCGGAAGTGGCTAGCCGGGGCCGCGACAATCGCATATACTGTATCCATGGACAAGGAGGACACCTACTATCGGGCCATGCTGGCGCGGGACTACCGGTTCGACGGGAAGTTCTTCGTGGGCGTGAAGACCACCGGCATCTACTGCCGTCCGATATGCCCGGCCAAGCCCAAGCGGGAGAACGTGGAGTTCTTCCCCACTTCCCACCTCGCGGAGAAAAGCGGCTATCGGCCCTGCCTCCGCTGCCGGCCCGAAGCCGCGCCCCAATCCCCGGCCTGGTCGGGAAAGTCGGCCTTGGTCCAAAGGGTTCTCAAGTCCATTTCCGATCAGGAATATGCGGACCTCGACGAAACCGCATTCGCGGAACGCTTCGGGATCAGTTCCCGGCACCTGCGCCGTCTCTTCGAGGAGGAGATCGGAAAATCCCCCAAGCGCCTCCGGTTCGAGAACCGGCTGAACTTCGCGCGCAAGCTCATCGTGGAGACCGCCATCCCCATGGGCGAGATCGCCTTCTCGTCCGGATTTTCCTCGGTCCGCCGTTTCAACGACGCGATCAAGGACCGGTTCCATCGGCCGCCGTCCCTTTTGCGAAGGGGAATGCGAACGCGGCGGCTGCGCCCTTCCCCCCGCGACCAGGAACGGGGCCTCACCCTGTCCCTGCCCTACCGCCCTCCGTTCGACTGGGAAGCGAGCCTGGCCTATTACCGCCTCCACGGGATCGCGGGATTGGAGACCTTCACGGACGGCGTTTATGAGCGGGTATTCCGAGGGGACGGGGATCCAGGTATCATACAGGTTACCCAAGGCCGGGGCCCCGCCGCCTTGGACCTCCGCGTGATCGGCGCGGAAACGCAGGCATTGGGAAGGCTGGTCCGGAATGTCCGGCGCATGTTCGATCTCGATTCCGATCCCCTCCTGGTCGCCAATGCCTTCGCCGGCAGCGCCCGCCTGGGACGGCTCTACCGGAAAAGGCCCGGCCTCCGCGCCCCCCGCGGCTGGGATGCCTATGAGACCGCCGTCTGCTCCATCCTGGGTCAGCTCGTGAGCATCGGCCAGGCCAATCGCATGATCGCCAGGCTCGTGCGCGCTTACGGAGAACCCATCCGGCACCCGCTCACCGGCGCGGAGATACATCTCTTTCCCCCGCCCGAGGCGCTGGCCGACTCCGATCTGGAATCGGTGGGGACCACGCGCGCAAGGCGGGCGACCTTGCGGGAATTCTGCGGAAAATTGTCGCGGGGAGAAATCTCCCTGCACGGCACCCAGGATCCGGAACGCTTCCGTGAATCCCTGTTGGCCATCAAGGGCATCGGTCCCTGGACGGCGGAATACATCGGCTTGCGATGCATCGCGGATACCGATGCATTTCCGGCCACGGATCTGGTACTCAGGCGGGCGATGGAGGCGGATCCGGATCTGGATTTGGACCGCGTGCGCCCCTGGCGGGGATATGCCGCCGCCTATCTTTGGAATGAACATGCGAACCGGTTTGCCGGAAAGAAAAAGCCGGCCGCTGGAAAGGAAAAGCGGAAATGAAATATATCACGATGGAATTATCCACGCCCCTGGGCGAAATGATCCTGGCCGCCGATGGGAAGGCCATCGTGGCCTTGCTCTGGAAGCGGGAAGAACTCGCGCGCATCGGCATCGAAGCCTCCACGGAATCCGCCTCCCATCCCCTTCTCAAACGGGCCGCGAAACAACTCAAGGAATATTTCGCCGGGACCCGGAGGGAATTCGACCTGCCCTTGGACTTGCAGGGAACGATTTTCCAGAAACGCATCTGGCGGGAACTGCGGAAAATCCCATTCAGCCAGACCTGGAGCTACCAGGAATTGGCCCGAAGGGCCGGCAATCCCCTGGCCATCCGGGCGGCGGGCACCGCCAATGGTAAAAATCCCATCTGCATTCTGGTGCCGTGCCACCGCGTGGTCCGCCTAACCGGCGCCCCGGGAGGTTATGCGGGGGGTATGGAAAATAAGGCTTGGCTCCTGGCTATGGAAAAACGAGTTTCCGGCTGAACCGGAATTTGGGGGAATAAAGGGTTTAGCTGACGCCTTTTCTCCCGAATATCGAAACATTTGACGGGCCTCCGGGGTTAACGTTAGAGTACTTTGCAGGGGGCCCGGAATGACCATGGAAAATCCAGGTAAGCACAGGGGACAAGCAATGTTGGGGTCAATTAATTTCGGAAGTTTGCGCGGCCGGATTTTTCCATCCGCACTCGCGCTCGCATGCGCAGGCGCCTTCGCGAATACCCCTACCAAGGGCGATCTTTATTTCACCTGCAGCAGCGGCAGCAACAAGGTGAACAAAATCGCCTTCGATTTCGATGGCACCACCTTGGTCATGGGCACCTTGATCAATATCGCGCAAACCCAGGGCGCGGATGGATTGATATTCACCCCGGACAATGAACTGCTGATTGGCGGCCAAGATGACATAATCTTCAAAGTCAATCCCGTGACCGGGGCCACGGTTAGTCACAATGCCGGCGGCTCGGCGGCCTTCCACTTGGCCCTCGATCCCAGCAAGACCGCAGCTTGGGCCAGCGACTGGACCGCCAACAAGCCAGGGAGCCTGGCCCGGATCCCCTTGAATCCCTTCGCGGACGGCGTGATCGTCCCCGTGCAAGGCGACAACCTGCACATTACCTCCCTGGCCTTCCAGGATGCCGACCATGCCTTCTACACCTCCAGCACGGATGATGCCGGCGTGGGTGACTTCGGCACAATAGACATGAAGACCTTTACCACCCACCGGCTGCTCTCGAAACTTCCGGGAGCCCATGGCATGGCCTATGATACTTTCAGCGGCACGATTTTGCTTTTCGGCGGAATCCAGGTTGTCCAAATCGATCCGGCCACCGGAGCCCAGGTGGATAGCCGCTACTTCAACGGATCCAAATTCGATCAGGGCACGACCGATGGCAAGGGGCATATGTTCATCGCCGATGGCGAAACCGGGGAGGTTCTGTTCATGGACTATTCCGCCACCAAGAAAATCGGCGACAAGTCCAACTTCACCGCGCATCCCTTCGTCGCCAATAAGATCGACGACGTGGCGCCCCTATCGGGATTGGGTTCCAACCCCATCATCCCGGATCCCATTATTCCCATTCCCGCCAATCTCCTGGCCGTCCAGAAGGCGCTCTATAAGGATGCCGATGGAAACGGGCGCATCGATCAGGCCTGGATAGAATTCCCCAAGGCCAACGACAAACCGCCCACCCAGATCCAGCTCCAGGATCCCTTCAATCCCGGCACGGTCATCGTGGTGAGCGGATCCAAGATCACCCAAATAGACGCCACCCATATCCTGGTCGACTTCAAGGACAAGGAATTCGCTTTGGGTACCGGCTTCGAGGTTAAATCCTATGGCAAGCTCCTGGAAGACAAGACCGTATTCAGCGGGGCTTCATTTGATATCGGCGACGGCGTGGGACCCAGGCCAATCTCGGTCGTTTCCAATCCGCCCCAGCAAGGGTCCACGGATTTGCCCAAGCTGACGGTGACCCTTTCGGAGACCGTGACGGTCGACGTCAATTCCAAGACCTTCCCATTCGAGATCAAACGCAATGGAACCGATCCGAACGGGAAGATCGTCGTGGTCTCGGTAAAGCCTTTGGGGGGTAACGCCTATGAGTACACCTTCGACTCCACCTTCTTCCCCATTCCCGGGGACTCCCTGCGGTTGAAGAAGGGCACGCCTGCGATCGTGGATGCGAATGGGAACCAGAGCAATATGACCGACTATGTCCCAGTGGGCGGCAAGCTGCTCGAGGTCTACTACAACCTGGGTCCCCAACCTGCCTCCATGGTGACCACGCCGGAAATCGCAAACCCGTTCCCGCTCCCGAACTCGATTCTACTCGTCAATCCCAACAAGGCCAACGGCTGCCTCAACTGCGTCAACGGCCAGGTACAGGAGGTCATCGACAATGCGGTTTCGGCCAAGCCCATCAAGGAGTCCAAGCCCTTCCTCATTTCGGTGAAGGTCAATGCGCCCTTCCACTTCGATATCGCCTTCTATGACAACCTGGGGACCTTCGTGAACCAGGCCAAGGGGGATTTGGATCAGACGGCCCTGAACCGCGTACAGAAGGACAAGGACGGGAATTACGAGGTGGGGTTGTTCTGGTGGCCCGTATCGAACAATGGCCAATTAGTGGGAACGGGCGTCTATATCGCACGCGGAAAAATCACGACCTCCGGAACCATCCAAACCATCCAAGGTTCGCAAGGTCAGTATGAAAGCGTGACCAACCAATCCAAAAACCTTTTCTTCACTTTCGGCTACTTGAGAAGGCAGTAAAGAGAAGGAAAAAAGGCCTCCAGCGAGGCCTCCATCAAGACCTGCAAAAAGCCTTAAAGGAATCCGCATTCCAGGCCCAAGGCATAGACCAACGCACGCTTGGTCAGGTTTACTTCGCCCACCAACGGCGCCGTGGTCTTGTCGCCGATGGCAAAACTTCCGGTGAAACCCAGGTTCAGGGAAACGCGCTTACCCAAGGCATAGCGGCCGCCCGCGGCCACGGAATAACTGTTCAACGCCGGGTTCTCGACATTATAGGAACTGGACTTGGCGCCGGAGACGGTATATTGCGCGCCCACGCTGGTCAACAAGGGTATCGGCCATTGATGTTCGGCGGAAAGGGAAACCTCCCAACCATCGTTATGTTCGTCTTCTTTGCCGCCCCAATCCGCCAAGGTATTCAGGTAGTAGTTGAAAGAGAGATCCGAACGCCAGTTGGGGCAGAAGGCATAGCCCAAGCCCAAGCCCACATTGGCCGGCAGGTCGCGTTGGAATTTCTCACCAGGGGCGCGTAGGACGCCACGCAAGGTATTCACGAACTGGGCGCGGACAGCCGGAGTCTTGAGCACTGAATCCAGGTTCAAGGTGGATTTCTGGACCTCCCATTCCAAAGGGGTGGGCCCTTCCAAACGGACACCCACGGTGAGGCCATGGCCGGGAAAGAAATCCGCGCCCGCAACCACCGTGGCCCCGCGAGCCTCCTCCATATGATCGATGAGTTTGGTGGTATTCAAAGGCGGCTTGGGCGAGCCCGCATCCACGGTGATATCGGTCCGGGCATAGATGGCCCTGAGAGCCAGGGACAGTGAAACCTTATCATTGAGCGCATACGCCCCGCCCAAGGTGAAACCGTAGTAGAGGGACCGGAGATAGACATCCGCGTCTTCCGGAGGCGTGAATTGGCGCAGGTTGGACTCCAGGAGATGGCCCGTGACCGATCCCCTTTCATAATCCAGCTCACCGCCTCCACCCGGAAAGCTGAATCCCGAGAAGGCGGTCCAATTCGCCTTTTTGTAAACCGCGAAAGCCGTGGGATAAATAGGGCTCACGATCTTGGATTCGTAGGCGGTAGGTTGATTGACAATCGCCTGCCGATTGAATTTGGACACGGTCTGGTTGTCCAGGGCCAAGTGCAATCCGTCCGTCAACATCACGGTCCCGGCGGGGTTGTAGATGGAGGCGTCGGCGCCATCCGTGGCCGCATTCCGGCTCAGGCTGCGGATATATTCCGCGCTGTTATTGTTGCGGTTGTCCACGCTCCCCGCTTGGATCCACGAGACGATGCCAAGGGAAAGTAGAGTCATGGTCCTGGTTACGATCTTGCATATGCTGGGTTTCATGGGTTTCTCCGGTTTGCGGGGTGGATAAATTTAAATCAAAATTCATTTTTTTAATTCGGATGCGATTATTAAATTCACGGCAAAAGAACGTCCTCATCCTTTTTCCGGGAGAATCCCATGCGCCGAACCATGCGTTTGCTATCCGTCCTTTCTTTAGCCCTCGTCTTTACCGCCTGTTTCAAAAGCACGAACGATTCGAACCAGGAGAAAGAGCCGGTTTATGTTGCGATCGGCAATAGCCTGACCGCCGGCTTCCAGAGCGGAGGCTTGCGCGCCGATTGGCAGAAGCAGAGCTATCCGGTCCTGCTCGCGCAGCAGATGGGCATCACCAATTTCCAGATCCCGGTCGTGGATTCCCCCGGCATCGGCAGCGCCAAGGGCCCCAACGGCGAGCCGGCCACGCCCCTTTTCCTGGACGCCACCGGCCACCCCACTTACAAGCTCTTGGGCGTCGACCCCTCCACCTTACTGCCCAATTTAAGCTATAGCCTGCCTTACAACAACCTGGCGGTTCCCGGGGCCACCACCTTGGACATCTCCACGGCTTATAATGCCGCCACTTCCCAAGCCAAGACCAACGGATATTTCGACTTCATCATCCGCGGCAGCGTCCTCAACAATACCAGCATGCTGCACCAGGCCATCAGGCTCAACCCGGACATCCTGTCCATGTGGGTGGGCAGCAACGATATCCTGGGAGGTATCACCGCCGGTACCATTATCGTCGGTGTGACGGTAACGCCCACCGTCATCTACAAGGCCCTGATGGACAATATCTTCGACTCCCTGCTCACCAAGACCCATGCGCATCTCTTCGTCGCCAATATCCCTTCCATCACCTCCATCCCCTATGTCACCACCATTCCCCGCTTCGTCTTCGATCCCAAGACCTTCGCGCAGGATACCACCAAGCCCCTCCTGACCGAGGAAACGAATGTCAAATATGTCTTGCTCCCGGCCCTGCAGGCCCTGCTTACGGGCACGGGCTTCCCCACGACCTCCGGTGGCAATGGCGCCAAGCTGGCCGCCAACCTGACCCTGACCCAGACGGAAGTGGACGATGCCAACGGCCTCGTAGACGCCTACAATGTCTACCTCAAGGCCAAAGCCGATGCCAATCCGGATCGGATCACCTTGGTGGATGTCAATGCGCTCCTGAACAACCTGACGGCGGACAAGATTGCGGGCCTGTCCGGCAAATACTACTTGTTCGACAATGACCATACCGCCTTCAGCCTCGACGGCATCCATCCCAACTCCAAGGGATATCGGGCAGTCGCCAATGTCTATCTCGACGCCATCAACAGCGCCCTCGGCAAGACCTACGCCAAGTTGACGCTCTGATCC
>DAINDC010000057.1:0-5577 GCA_036732085.1 Fibrobacterota bacterium
GGCGTATTGCACGAAGCCGGAGCCCTCCTTGCGGACCGCCAGGGACAGCTTGCAATGGGTCTTGAGGCCCACGAGCCCGAAGACCACGGTGACGCCTTTTTCCTCGAGTTGCCGGGCCCAGGCGATATTCGATTTCTCGTCGAAGCGGGCCTTGAGTTCCACCACGGCCACCACCTCCTTGCCGGCCTCCACGGCTTCGAGCAGGGCGTAGATGATGGGCGAGTCCTCGTTGGTGCGGTACAGGGTTTGTTTTATAACCTGTACCTTCGGATCCTCGGCGGCGCTTTGGATGAAACGCACCACGGTGTCGTAGGAGTCGAAGGGATGATGGAGGAGGACGTCGCGATGGCGGATCTCATGGAAGAGATCCTCGTGGTCCTGGAAGTGCGCGGCATGGGACGGATGCAGCGGCGGATATTTGAGCGGCGCCAGCGGCACCAGGTTGTATAGGCTCGCCAGTCGGTTGAGGTTCACGGGTCCGTCCACGCGGAAGACCAAGGAGGCGTCCACGTCGAAATTCTTCATCAGGGTCTCGACGATCTTCCTGGGCGCGGCCTTGTCGATCTCGAGCCGCACCACGTCGCCCTTGCGCCGGTTGTGCACCACCGCTTCCACCGCGTCGATGAGGCTGCCGGCCTCCTCTTCTTCCAGATAGAGATTGCTGTTGCGCGTGGCGCGGAAAGGGGCGCAGCTCTTGATGGCATAGCCTTTGAACAGCTCGGTGATATAGTGCTGCACCACCTCATGGATGAAGATGAAGCCGTAAGACTTGTCCTTGGAAGGCAGGCTGAGCAGGCGCGGCAGGCTGCGCGGGATGGTCACCACGCCCAGGCCGTCCCGGCGCTTGTCCTCCTTGAGGATCACCAGCAGGCACAGGGCCTTGTTGAGGACCCACGGGAACGGATGCGCCGGATCAACCTTGATGGGAGTGAGAAGGTGGTAGATCTCCTTGCGGAAATAATTGTGGATGTACTTCTCCTCGTCCTTGCCCAGATCGGCCATATGCTTGACGAAGACATTGTTCTCCCTGAGCCGCGGCAGCAGCTCCTCGTTCCAGCATTTGTACTGCTGCTTCACGGTGCGTTGGCAGAGCTTGAGCAAGGTATCGAGCTTGACGGCCGCATCCAGGCCGGCGATGCCGTCCACGGGTATCCCGGATTCGACCTTCTGCAAGAGCGCGGAGAGGCGGACCTCGAAAAATTCATCGAGATTGCCGGCGACGATGGACAGGAATTTGATGCGTTCGAGCAGAGGGTTGGTCGGGTCCATCGCCTCCTCGAGGACGCGTCCGTTGAATTCGAGCCAGGAAAATTCCCGGTCGATGAACAGGTCTTTGCCTTGGTATTCGATGGGAGGGGTCATGAAAGCGGATTCATGAAGGAAGGTTCAGGTGCCCGTGGCGGCTCCAGAAAAAAGCCGCGCCGTCGCGCAGTCCGGCCTCGCTTACGGCCAGGCGGGGAATAGCGAAATGCCGCATCGCGACTGACAGGACCACCACGGCGGGCATGATGATCTTGGCGCGTTCGAAGCTGATGTCGAAAAGGCTCTGGATGTTCTGGTGCGATTTCCCGAGGCTGATTTCGGCGACATCGTCCAGGCTGCCGGGCGTGATTTCCGGGATCAGTTTCACGAAGGGCAGGCCGCGCACGCACTGAACCATCCTGGCGATGGCGCGGATATTTCCGGAGGAGCCGATGGCGCGCTGGCAAGGCGGGGCGGGCTTCGCATCGGAGCGGGTCTTGAAATCGGCCAAGGCCAATTCCTGGATCTGCTCGAACGCCTCGCGGGAGAAGGTCTTGCCCTTGAGGAACCGCTGGCTGAGCCGGATGGCGCCCAGATCGTAGCTATGCCCGAAAAGATATTCGAAGCCGCGGCTGCAACTGAGTTCTGCGCTGCCGCCCCCGATGTCTATGGTCTTGAGGACCTCCTGGGGACCGATGCCGGCCTTGCAGGCGATGCCCATATGGATGAGGAAGGACTCCTCCGCCCCGGAAAGGATGCGCACGGCCAGCCCGGTCTTCTGCTGGAGTTTCCGGGCGAAGGCTTCGCGGTTCTTGGCGGAACGCGCGGCGGAGGTGGCGAGCACGAAGGTGAAGTGGATCTTTTCGCTCTTCTCGACCTTCTCGCCGGTGGAGGCCGAGGCGGGCAAGCCCAGGATGAAGGCCGCGATCTTGTCTTGGGCCGATTCGGAAATGGAGCCGGAAGCGAACACCTCCTCGCCGATCGAAAAGGAAAGCTTGTCCCTGGAGACGAACCGATGGCCTTGGTTCTGGACATCGAAAACCGAGGCCTTGATGGAATTGCTGCCAATGTCCACGATTCGGATGAGCATGGAATTATTGTAACAAAAAAAGCAGGCCGTGAACGTTTATGCGATCAGGACTGGGCGGCGAGCTGATCCTGGCTCAGGAGCCAAAGTAGCGTCCCATGCCCGGCCTTGAGCGCTTCCGAGTCCACCAAGCCGGCTCCGCCTTTCCCCATTTCCACCCGCGCCAATGCCTTGCCCGCGATCAAGAGGGAAATGAATTCGCCCAGCCAGGGCTCATGTCCCACCAGCGCGATCGACTTCGGCAGGCGCTGCTTGGAAAGCTTGGCCATGGCCCGGTCGGGCGGAATGGCATGATGCAATTCGGGGAGATCGCGCACCGCTTTCGCGCCCAGACCCAAGGCGCGCGCCAGCAGCTCCGCGGTCATGCGCGTCCGCAGGGCCGGACTGGTGAGGATGAGGGACGGCTTCGCCTTCGCTTCCAAGGCGGCAAAGCCCTTGGCGGCCCGCTTGAAAGCCTTGCGGCCTTTCGGGGTCAGCGGACGCAGATCGTCATCGGGATATTTTTTAGGATCGGGCTTTCCCGCCAAGCCGTGCCGGATGAGGAAGATTTCCATGGTCCAGGGAATATAAGCTTCTAGGCCTGGGGGAGGGAAGTCAATAACCGCGACGGTTCCGCCTCCTCGTCCCGTTCCTCCGTGGTATAAGCCGAGCCCGAGGGAAAAAGGTCGTGGGCCGGATCCGGGCGGCAGTCGGGATTTTCGAGCAAGCGGGCTTGGGCTTCCAGCCGGGCCTCGCCGGGGCCGGGACGCAACTTGACATAGACGCCGCCGGGAGACATGGCATGGGACTTGGTATTGTCGGCCCAATAAATGCTGAGGACATCTTCCAGCCTCGATCGCAGATCCGGATCCAGGATCGGCACCAAGGCTTCTACCCGCTCGCGCAGGTTGCGCGTCATCCAATCGCCGCTTCCGATGAACAGGCGGGGATTGCCGGCGTTCTCGAATCGGAAGATGCGGCTATGTTCCAGGAAGCGGCCCACCACGCTCCGCACCTGGATGTTCTCGCTCAGGCCTGCCACGCCGGGACGTAACGCGCAGATGCCGCGCACGATCAGTCGGATCTTCACCCCGGCCTGCGAGGCCCGGTAGAGCGCTTCGATGATCTCGGCGTCGATGAGGGCGTTCATCTTGGCGGTGATGCCGGCGGGGCGGCCCAGCTTGGCTTGCTCCTCCTCCGCGCGGATGAGCCGCAGGGTCGCCTCCAGGAAATTCACGGGGCCGACGAGGAGCTCGGTGAAGTCCGGACTCCGGGAATGCGAGGTGAGATAGTTGAAGACGCCGGAAACCCCGTCCGTCAACGAGCGGTCCGCGGTCAGGAGGCTGAGGTCGGTATATTGCTTGGCCGTTTCGGGATGGTAGTTGCCCGTGCCCACGTGCGCGTATTTGCGGATACGGTCTCCCTGACCGGCACTGCCGGCCTCGCGGCGGAGGACCAGGGCCAGTTTGCAGTGGGTTTTGAGGCCCACCAGGCCGTAGACCACGGTGCCCCCTTGGTCCTGGAGCTGGCGCGCCCATTGGATATTGGACTTCTCGTCGAAGCGGGCCTGCAGTTCCACCACGGCCGTGACCTCCTTGCCGCCTTCCGCCGCCTCCAGGAGCGCGTAGATGATCGGCGATTCCGCGCTGGTGCGGTACAGAGTCTGCTTGATGCAGAGCACGTCCGGATCGCGCGCGGCCGCGCGGATGAAATCCGTCACGGGGTCGAAGGAGTCGAAGGGATGGTGGAGCAGGATGTCGCGCTCCCGGACGCGGGCGAACAGGTCCGGGGCCTCGGCGCCGTGCTGGAGGCCGCGCGGGGCATGGGGCGGGAATTTGAGTTCGGCCAGGGGAACCATCTGGTAGAGGCCCATCAGCCGGTTCAGGTTCACGGGCCCGGGCGCGCTGAAGACGAGCTCCGGCTCCAGCCCGAAATTCTCCATGAGGGCCCGCCGGATCCGCGCGGGGGTGTCCTCCTCGATTTCCAGGCGGACCACGTTGCCCTTGCGACGGTTGTGCACCACCGCCTCCACCGTATCGAGCAGGTTACCCAGATCCTCGGCCCCATACAGGTTGCTGTTGCGCGTGACCCGGAAGCAGGCGCTGCCCCGGATGCGGTAGCCGCGGAACAGGTCGCGCATGAACAGCTTGATGACGTCGTAAAGAAAAACGTAATTGTATCCGCCATCGGGGGCGCGCAGGGACAGCACGCGCGGCAGGAAGCGGGGTATGGCCAGGACGCCCAGGCTCCCGCGCCCGTCCGCTCCTTCCCCTTCCAGCCATGCGCCCAGGCAGAGGGCCTTGTTGAGGACCCAGGGGAAGGGATGGGCCGGGTCCACCTTGATGGGCGTCAGCAGTGGATAGATTTCCGCCTGGAAACGGCGGCGCAGTTCCTCGATCTCGGCGGGACCCATCTCGGCGGGTCCCAGGATATGGACGCCTTTCTTCCTGAGGTCCGGGATCAGCTCCTCGTTCCAGCAGCGATACTGTTGCGCGACCATGGCATGGACGATCCGGAGCAACCCCGTCAGCTTTTCCCGGCAATCGAGATCCGCGATCCCGTCGGTGGGGACGGCGGATTCCACCTTCTGCAGGAGGCCCGCCACCCGCACCTCGAAGAACTCATCCAGATTGCTCGCGACGATGGAAAGGAACTTCAGCCTTTCGAGCAGCGGGTTCTCGGCATTGCGGGCTTCGGTCAGGACGCGGCGGTTGAAGGCCAACCAGGAGAAGTCGCGATCGATATAGCGGGTATGCACCGGCCAGGCCGGTTCCGATTCGGTCAGCATATCTGGGCTCCGTTTTCTGAACTAGAAACTAATCTCGGGATGTTTCAGTACGATTACAAGGGATAACGTCGCTCAGAATGATATCGAAAGGCGGCTTTAACAGGATTGCAACATTTTTCCCGTAACCTTTCAGCCTCGGTGGAAAATAGGACTTGGAGGAAGGCGTGGGAATCAAGACCCTGGGAATCAAGACGGCCCTCATCGGCGCGACTATGCTTTGGATGGCGGCCGCCGGAGGGGCGCGCGGATCGGAACCGGCTTCCCCGGATTGGGTAACCGCCGAGGTACCCCAGGCCGATTTCGCCGCGGCGATCTCCGCCGGCGCCCATGCGCCGGATTCGCTGACCGTGCAATTCTATGCCAAGGTCTATCTCCTGCCCTCCGCGGATTCGCCGCTGCTGGGAGTCACCGGGGATGGGGGGCGCGTGCCGCTTTACCGTATCAAGGGCGCCTGGTCGCAAATCGGCTTCCGGAACAGCAC
>DAINDC010000057.1:5587-6079 GCA_036732085.1 Fibrobacterota bacterium
GCACGGGTTGGATCCAGGTCGGACGCCAAAAAGCGCGTGGTAAATTGTCGGGCCTGGGGCTGGCCGCTGCGAGACGGCTTCCCGCGGGCGTGTCCCTGCCCGTGGCCTGTACGGCTGCGGCCGGCGGACTGATGTTGACTATCCTGTCTGGAATCCTCTGGCTGGCCTCCCGACGGAGACGGAAAAGCAGGGAGTCGCCCCCCGGACGCGCAAGCGAATCCTTGCCAAGCGCGGAGACGCGCCCGCCCTGCGCCTTGGAAGGCAGGATCCTCGTCCATGGCATGGCGGAAATCCTCCAGTTCCTGGAGCTTGGCCGGCGCTCGGGCATGCTCAGCGTGGAAGACGGGCATCCCGCCGGCGTGATCAACTTCCAGGAGGGCCTTATCACCTTCGCGCATACCCGCGCGTGCGAGGGAATGGAGGCGGTGATGGAAATCCTGGCTATGGAAGACGGGGCTTTCCATTTCTTCGCGGACAAGCAGGTGCGGCAGG
>DAINDC010000057.1:6089-19000 GCA_036732085.1 Fibrobacterota bacterium
AATGGCCGGCGGTTTCAACGACTGGTCCGCAAAGGGGCTTCCAATCGAGAAGTAAGGCAATCAGTGATCGGTGGGCTGATGCCGGAAAGCGGGCCGGACAGTGGCTTACTCGAACTTAGCTGAAGTCCGGTGCCGGTTGTCGGCCCTGGAGGTATTGCTCCACCATGCCCAAAGGATGGACGAAATCCGGAACCAGGTTTACCAGACCGGAACCTGAGGGCCGGCCTTATCCCGACCTTATCCTATCCTAGCCAAACCTATCGTAACATACAGAATACGATAACATAAGCATTACCTCATTCAGGGTTGTTCCGCCAGGGTAGGGTCGGAAGAACATTGCAGCCAGACCTCGATGCGCCTGTTCTTCTCCCGGCCGCCCTCGGTTTCATTCGAGGCGATGGGTAGGGCGCTTCCCATCCCGAGCACCAAGGCGGGGGCAATCCCGAAATCCCCATGCAAGGCCTCCGCCACCACCTTGGCGCGTTCGCTCGATAGCGCATAATTGCGATCCGCTTTCCCCTTGCTGTCGCAGAATCCGAACAGCTTGAGCCGGCAGGTCCGGAGCTGTTCGTGGTCCAGGAAATGCGCCAGGCGGCCCAGGTCCTGCCTCGCCTTATTATCCAGATCGAAGCTGCCCGGGTGGAAGCGGAAATCGATGGCCATGCGCAGGGCGTCCTTCACTTCGGAAAGATAGCGCGATGGGGCTTGCGGCCGGATCTCGGGCTTGGACAAGCGGAGGATTTGCGCGATGAACCCGCTTCGTTCCACCTCCAACTGGCCGGCCTCGGATTGCGCGAACTCAATGAACGGTTTTACCTGGGCGTTATTCGGGGCTCCCGGAGTATAGAGGAAAAGGCGCCGTGCCAGAGGATAGTCCTCGGTGACGATATTGACCTTGGAGGGGGAAAGCGCGATCGCGTCCCCGCTGCGGATTTTCAAGGCCTTGTCGCCCTGCATGGTTCCCACGGGCGCGTAGCCGATGCCGAGCGGATTCCCCGCCACCGCCGAGGCGAGCTTCTCATTGCTTTCGCAGACCACGCCGGATTCGCTTAAGGGTTCCTTGCCCAGCACGGAATGGCTGAAGACATCGAAGGTGCCGGAATTCTTATCGCGCGTATACAAAGTGATGGGGCCTTTCAGGCTTCCGGAGATCTCGCTCCAGTCCTTGACCCGGCCGGAGTAGATGGCCGCAACCTTTTCCACCGCCAGCTCTTCGATCGGGTTGCCGGGATGCACTATGATGGTGATGCCGTCCAGCCCGATGATATGCTCGTTGGCCGGCGAGTGCATATCGCCCAGGGCGGCCAGGCGCTGGACGTTCTGGTTGTCGATGGGTTTGGAGGACATGCCGATATCGCATTTGCCCCAGGCGAGATCGTTGAAGCCCGTATTGGATCCATAGGACCAGAACTCGATGATTTTCTCCCCCTTTCCGAACCTTCCATGCACGTAGGTCTCCTCCGCCGTCGCTCCGTTTTCCTGGAAGACCGTATCCGCGCCCAAATGCATGAGGTAGGCGCGCGCCAGGGCGGGTCCCATTTTCGCGCCGATGGTATTGGAGCCGTGCAGGCTGAGCAGGATATCCCGGTTGGAATGGGAAGCGCGTTCATGCGCGCCCTCGTTGCTTTCGCTTCGGCGGCATCCGGGCAAAGTCAGGGAGAGCGACAGCATTGCCGTCGCCATAAGCATCCCTTTTGGGGTGCGATAGATTTCATCGAATCCCGGTTTCCGAAATGTTTGCATGGAGCCTCCTGCGTCTCGTGGGTCGCGGGAGGATTTAGAAAGCGGAAATTGCGATTCGATTTCAAGGAGCCGATGCGCCGAAGCCGAATTGAAACCGATCGGAAAATGGATTGGCGATGCGGGCGATCGGACTCTCCGGGTATGGATTGCGACGGGATCGCGAAGATCCGAAGGGAATCCGCAATCGAACCTTAACCTATCTGACCAGCCGGTTTCGCAGCTTTCTTTCCCGGCCCTCGTGTCCTCATAAAGTCCTCATAAACACCTTCCGGAGAAACAACCATGATCAAATTCTCGAAATACCTGCCTGGCGCCTCCATGGCCCTGGCCCTGGCGCTGGTGGGCAATGCTTTGGCTGCGCCCGTCACTTGGCTCTATGACTCCCGCATCTACGCGAATGAAACCGAGATCCAGAATCTCGACGGCTCCTACACCTACAACCTGACCTTGAAGAACAACGATGTCTACGATATCTGGCTCGGCTCCTTATATACCGGCGACTATCAGGCCAGGAACTGGGTCTCCTCCATCGCCCCCTGGCAGACCTTCGCCTATTCCAATTCCATCGCGGCCGGTGACGATTGGAGCCTGGCCGGAAATTCTTCCACGTGGATGGCGACCTTCTACGACGATGCCGACGCGCCCTTCGCGGGCTCCTTGGGCGTGGGCCAGATCGCCACGCTCGGCTTCACGGTGGACGGCCTTATCGATGGACCCATCAGCTACGGATATTTCGTGCGCGACGATTATGAATGGAACCGGTTTACGGCGGTAGGTTCGGCCGTTCCCGAACCCTCCAGCCTGGCGCTGATGGCGCTGGGAATGCTGGCCGTGCTGGGTTTTTCCTTCTATCGCAGATCCTTGCATGGAAAGAAGTCGGCCATCGGAATGGCCTTGGCCAGTGGCTTGCTTCTGGCCGCCTGTCAGAACGCTCCCGAAGAAAACAGCGCGACGGCCGCCAAGCCCCGTGGGACGGCCTTCGCGGCTGAAACCGCCGAACCCACGCCTCCCCCCCAACCTCCGCTTCGCCACCATCGGCGATTTCGGTTGGGACGGCGTGCCCCTGAACGATGTCGCGAACCTGATCAAGAGCTGGGATCCGGATTTGATCCTGGCCTTGGGCGATAACAATTACGATAACGGCGCGGCCTCCACCATCGACGCCAATATCGGAAAATATTTCCACGATTATATCCTCAACTACCACGGATCCTACGGCGCCGGTTCCACCGAGCAGCGCTTCTGGGGCTGCATCGGCAACCATGACTATATCGCCACCAATGCCCAGCCCTATATCGACTATTTCGACTTCCCCGGCAACGAGCACTATTACGACTTCGTGCGCGGACCCGTGCATTTCTTCGCCATCAGCAGCGATACGCATGAACCGGACGGCGTGACCAGCACCTCCAAGCAAGCCGACTGGCTCCGCACCCAATTGAGCCTATCGACGTCGCCTTGGAATATCGTATTCCTCCATCATCCCCCGTTCTCCTCCGGCGAGCATGGCGCCAATACCCAGCTCCAATGGCCTTTCCAGGCCTGGGGCGCCGATGCCGTCATCGGCGGCCATGATCATACCTTCGAACGCATCATCCAGAACGGCATGGTCTATTTCGTGAACGGCCTGGGCGGCCGCAGCCTCTATAACTGGAACGCGACCATCGCTCCCGGCAGCGTGGCCCGTTACAATGCCGACTACGGCGCCCAATTGATCGAGGCCACCGATCGCAGCATGACCTTCAAGTTCTACAACCGCGCCGGCGAGGAAATCGACACCTATACCATGGCCAAGGGCGGCGGCGCCAAGACCAAGTCCTTCCAGAACGGCACGCCCATCAAGCCCACCTTGCTCTATACCGGCAATGTCGATACCAAGTTGGCCAAGTTGACCCCCGCCACCAATTTCGGAAGCGACGTGACGGTGTCGGCGGATCTCAATAACCGTATCCTGCTCAAGTGGGACGTTTCCGCCTTGCCTGCGGGAACGCCGGTGTTGGCGGCGACCGTGACCTTCAGCGTCACCGATGCGACGACCCAGACCTATACCCTATTCCAGGTCAAGCGGGCCTGGAATGAGGATGCGGCCACTTGGGCTTCGGCGGATGCCGGGGTCGCTTGGGCTACGGCCGGTGCGGATGGGGCGACGGATCGCAGCACCACGAGCTTGGGAACCGTGACTTCCACAGCTACGGGGGTAAGGGCCTTTACCTTAAATGCGACCGGCGTGGCGCTGGTGCAGGGGTGGGTGAATGGGACCATTGCGAATAATGGGATCCTCATTTTGAATGCGACGAATACGAATACGATTGATTTGGCTTCGAGCGAGGCTACGACTGTTGCCAGCAGGCCGAAGTTGGTGGTGGCTTATCAGTAGGCTGAGCACCCCGTAGCGGGGATGTTACTGATTTGTGGGGAGGGTGCCGTGTGGGCCCTCCTTTTTTGTTTGGTGTAGAACAGTTTTTGCTGCGTACTGCCTTTGCTCATTCCAGGGCTGCAGCACCCACTCCATACGCACCCACTAATATTCCGTATGCCTTGCCAGACTTTTTCCACTGGTTTAAAGTTTACGGTGATTTCTATGCCTCATAATCTTCCGCAATAGTTCTAAATTTGCTCCGAGTAATTCTCATGTACCAAAGAGCGCCTGGCACCATTGCCCCACGCCATAAATTTATTGAAGCATATTGGAGCGAGTAGTGGCCAAATCCAAAGACACCAGCCCTAAAGAAGAACCCATCGAAAAGCAGCTTTGGAAAGCTGCAGACAAACTCCGCAAAAACATCGATGCCGCCGAATACAAACATATCGTCCTAGGCCTGATCTTCCTCAAATACATCTCCGACGCTTTCGAAGAACTCTACGCGAAACTGAAAAGCGGCAAAGGCGAATATAAAGGATCCGATCCGGAAGACAAAGACGAGTACAAGGCCGAAAACGTCTTCTTCGTCCCCGAAATCGCCCGCTGGTCCTACCTGAAAGCCAAAGCCAAACAAGCCACTATCGGCAAGAATGTCGATTCGGCAATGGACGCCATCGAGAAGGACAACTCCTCGCTTAAAGACGTGCTTCCCAAGGTCTTCGCGCGCGGCAATCTCGATCCCACCAGCCTTGGGGGGCTCATCGACCTCGTCAGCAATATCGCTTTGGGTGACGCCAAATCCCGCAGCGCGGATGTACTGGGTCATGTCTTCGAATATTTCCTGGGCGAATTCGCCTTGGCCGAAGGCAAGCAGGGCGGACAATTTTATACCCCACGCGGCATCGTGGAACTACTGGTCAAAATGCTCGAACCTTATAAAGGTCGGGTATATGATCCCTGCTGCGGTTCGGGCGGCATGTTCGTCCAATCCGAAAAACTCGTACTCGCCCATCAAGGGAAGATCAACGACATTTCCATCTACGGCCAAGAGTCCAACCAAACCACGTGGCGGCTGGCAAAGATGAACCTGGCCATCCGCGGCCTCGACAGCTCCCAGGTCAAATGGAACAACGAAGGCTCCTTCCTCAACGATGCACATAAAGATCTGAAAGCCGACTTCGTCATCGCCAATCCGCCCTTCAACGACTCCGACTGGTCCGGTGACCTGCTGCGTAAAGACGGCCGCTGGAAATTCGGCCCACCCCCTCCGGGCAATGCCAACTATGCTTGGATCCAACATTTTCTTTATCACCTGAGCCCCAGCGGCATCGCCGGTTTCGTGCTGGCCAAAGGCTCGCTCACCTCCAAGAGTTCCGGTGAAGGCGATATCCGCCGAGCCCTCATCGAGGCGCGCCTTGTGGATTGCATCGTCAACCTTCCGGCCAAACTCTTTTTGAATACCCAGATCCCCGCCTGCCTCTGGTTCCTTTCCCGCAACAAAGCCAATGGCGGCTATCGCAACCGCACGAATGAAATCCTCTTCATCGATGCCCGCAACGAAGGCTTCCTGATCAATCGCCGCACCCGTGAACTGTCAGAAGCTGATATCCAGAAAATCACCGACACCTATCATCAATGGCGCAAGGTGAAAGGTAAGTACCAAGACATCAAGGGTTTTTGCAGCTCAACCCCCATCGATCGCGTCAAGGAACTCGATTATGTTCTCACCCCCGGCCGCTACGTGGGCCTGCCCGATGAAGAGGATGATTTCGATTTCAAGGAACGCTTCACCAGCCTCAAGGCCGAATTCGAAGCCCAACTGGTGGAAGAGAAAAAGTTGAACAAGCTCATCCTTGAGAACCTGGCCAAGGTCAAGCTCTCATGATCGAGCAAAAAATGATGCGTTCGGGTCAGCGGCCATTTGCGAAGCAGCCTGCTTCGCAATTACCCGGCAACCAGGCATCCATGCCCAATGAGCGTAATTATTCATATTGCCTATACATATGTATTTAATTGTACATTTTGAATAATGAGTCAATTGAACAACATCGTATCCTACCTGAAAAGTCATGGCCCCTGCCGGGTCCGCGACTTGGAATCAGCAGGATTCCGCAGGCAGGACTTGCAATATCTGATCAAAAAAGGAAGCGTCGAACGACTGTCCCGAGGAGTCTATCAAGCGGCAAAAGCCCCGCTGCTCACCAACCCGGGCTATGTCGAAGTCTTTTTACGGGCGCCCAAAGCGGCGCTTTGCCTACTCTCCGCATTGCATTTCCATGAGCTGACGACCCAGCTTCCCCATCAGGTTTGGATCGCAGTTGAAGGCCAATCGCGCGCGCCCAAGCTTGCGTATCCACCGCTTAGAGTGGTCCGTTTTTCTGGAAAGGCATTTACCCAGGGCATCGAAAAGCATAAAGTGGATCACATCGCTGTGCGGGTATACAGCGTTGCCAAAACCGTTTCGGACCTCTTCAAAATGAGGAACAAGGTGGGGTTGGATGTGGCGATGGAAGCTCTTCGGGAAGCGATTAAATCCAAAAAGACCAGCCGAGCGGAAATCCTGAAAATGGCCAAGGTCTGCCGCATGGAAAAGGTCATGCGTCCCTACCTGGAGATGGAAGCCGCTCTATGAGCAATATGCCCCATTCCGTGGCGCAGCGGCTGCTGAATTTCAGCAAGACCCACAACGAGGAGTACAACTTCGTGCTGGCCCGCTATGGCGTCGAGCGTCTTCTCTATCGGCTGTCCCGGTCCACGTCGGGCAGTCGTTTTGTCCTAAAAGGCGCAAGCCTTTTCCTGGTCTGGTTCGGCCATGCCTTCCGTACCACGCGGGATGTCGATCTGCTCGGAATGGGCGCTTCCGATTTGGAAGCTATTGCTCGGCTTTTTCGGGAATTATGCGAGCCCGATACGGAAGCTGTCGATGGTTTGGTTTTCCAAAAGGAGACGGTCAAGGCCAACCGCATCAAGGAAGATCAGGATTATCAAGGGGTGCGCGTACTCTTGCGGACCATGCTGGGAAAATCCCGCATTGATCTTCAAGTCGATATCGGATTCGGGGATGCGATAACGCCTGATCCGGAGAGAATCAATTTTCCCACCTTGCTCGATGGGCCTCCTCCAACCTTATTGGCCTATCCGCCCTATACCGCCATTGCCGAAAAATTCCACGCCATGGTGCTGCTCGACCAAGCCAATTCCCGCATGAAGGATTTCTACGACATCTGCGTGATGTTCCGATCCTTCTCCCTGGATGCCGGAATATTAGTCCAGGCGATCCAGCGCACCTTCGCGCGTCGCGACTTAGCTCTGCCGGTGATGATACCGACGGCATTGACTCCAGCGTTTTCCGATGACCCGCTCAAACAAGCCCAATGGAACGCTTTCATCCATAAAAGCCGTCTGACCGTGACCCTGCGCGATTTGCCATCCGTTGTGAATGAATTGAGAGGTCACCTATTGCCTACATTCCAGTTATTGGATATAAAAATCAAATGAACTTCCGCCAGCACCTTGGGAAACCCAACGACACACGGTTGAATCGCAGGTCGGATTATGCGCCTTTATGGATTCTCTCATCGAAGAGATCGAAGCCGAATTGGGAGAAGCAAATGCATGATATTTGGAAGGGGGAAGCCTCCCCCTCGCTTCAGCCCTGCGGGCTTGCGCTACCCCCTCTCCGGGGCTGCCGCCCCGGACCCCGGGGAGGTTGGGCGTGAAGGGTTGGAAGACATACTCCGTCAAAGAATTAATCCATGAAAAAAAAATTCTGATTGGCGACGGATACCGAGCAAAAAATTCGGAATTATCATCCGAAGGTATTCCCTTTGCCCGTGCCGGAAATATCAACAACGGATTCCTTTTTGAAGAAGCGGATCGATTCCCGATCCAAGATTTAAAAAGAGTCGGCGATAAGATTAGCCAGCCCTTTGATATCGTTTTTACATCCAAAGGGACTGTTGGCCGTTTCGCATATGTTCACGAAAATACAGAGCGATTTGTTTATTCACCTCAACTATGTTTTTGGCGACCACTGAACTCATCCGCCATTGATAGCCGCTGGCTATACTTTTGGATGCACGGTAAGGAGTTTTGGGAGCAAGTTCATGGTCTGAAAAACCAGACAGATATGGCGGATTATGTCAATCTGAATGATCAAAGGAACATGAATCTAACACTTCCACCGATCCGCGAACAACGCGCCATCGCAAACGTGCTTTCCAGCCTCGACGACAAAATCGATCTTCTGCACCGCCAAAACAAAACGCTGGAGGCCATGGCGGAAACGCTTTTTAGGCAATGGTTTGTGGGGGAGCCAAGAGTCGATTGGGAATCAAAACCACTAAGCAGTATTGCTGTATTTCTTAACGGTTTAGCTTGTCAAAAGCACCCTCCTGTAAATGAAAACGAAAAGTTACCTGTATTGAAAATTCGAGAACTCAATAATGGCGTAACAAAGGATTCGGATTGGGCAACGAGTAAAGTATCTGAGGAATATATCGTTAACGATGGAGATGTTATCTTTTCATGGTCGGCTTCATTGATGGTTAAGCTATGGAACGGTCCAAAATGCGTCCTGAATCAGTACCTCTTTAAAGTTTCTTCCCAGAACTTTCCTAAATGGTTTTACTTGATGTGGTGCAAATATCATTTGCATGAATTCATCTCTATTTCTTCAAGCCATGCAACCACTATGGGTCACATAAAAAGAGGCGACTTGGATAATGCACTGGTATTAATTCCATCTAAAAAGGAAATCGTATCAATGGATTCGATTATAGCGCCATTGGTGGGTAGGCAAATCTCAAATTCAAGGCAAATTAGTTTACTGGAAAAAACTCGCGATGTATTATTGCCGCAACTCATGTCCGGCGAAGTGAGAGTATCCTTCAAGTTTCTTTGAGTAATGCACATGGAAAAGCTGAAAAAAGTCATCGCGGAATACGGACGCTGGGCTCCGCTAACGGCTTATGTGGAACGAATTGATGCCCATCTCGACACAGATTTCAGCCATGCCCTTGAAAACGCGAAGTCCCTTCTGGAAGCCATCGCCAAAGAAATATGCACTTCCCATAACGTTCAACTGGAACCCGCCGCCAGCATCAATTCGGTTTTGAAAAAAGCTTTTACGGCGGTAGGCTACAGCAGCAGCGATATGGTCACCCAGATATCCTCCGCTCTGGCCACCATTGGCCAAAAGGTCGGGGACCTACGCAATGAAATCGGGCCCACGTCCCATGGAATGTCCTTGCAAGAACTCCAAGAAAGAAACGACAAAGTAAACATCATGACGAAGGAGTTCTTGTTGGATTCCACCGTCCTTGTGTCTTGCTTCCTGATCCGTACCTTTGAAAATGAAACGCCGCGGACCGCCGCCCCTGTGGCGACTAAATTGACCCTTGTCGAGCAAGAAGAATTCAACAATTATTGGGACGATACCCACGGTGACTTTGAAATGGGCGAGTATTCCTACCCTGCCAGTGAAATCCTTTACCACGTAGATTATCCGGCTTATACTACGGAGCACAAGGCGTATACAGAAAACGAGAGCGATGCGGAATGAGTAAAATGACCGAATCCAATTCGGAAGCAACACCCGAGGATTTCTCGATAGTTCAAGCTGAAATTGCCGGAAAAAGGCGAGCCCAGGCATGAAAGAATCAAACCTCATTCTGTATCACTCACCGCAGGGAAATATTCACATTGAAGTGGTCTATCAAGATGAAACCTTCTGGCTTTCCCAAAAGCGGATGGCCGAACTCTTTCATGTGGCTGTGCCCGCCATCAGCAAGCACCTTAAAAACATCTTCGCGAGCGGGGAATTGGAAGAGCTTTCAGCTATTTCCAAAATGGAAACAACTGCCGCGGACGGTAAAAAATATTTGACCGCGTATTATAACCTGGACGCCGTGATTGCCGTCGGTTACCGCGTGAATAGCTTCCAAGCCACTCAATTCCGTATTTGGGCCACAAAAACGCTTAAGGACTATATCATCAAAGGCTTCGTGCTGGATGATGAGCGCCTCAAGCAAGGTAAGCGATTCGGCAAGGATTATTTTGACGAGCTCCTCGAACGCATCCGGGAAATCCGGGCCAGTGAGCGGCGCTTCTATCAGAAAATTACGGACATTTATGCCTTGGCCGCCGATTACGATAAAAATGCGCCCGTCACCAAGGAGTTTTTCGCGACCGTTCAGAACAAATTGCACTGGGCCATCACGGGAAAAACAGCCGCAGAAATCATTTACGATTCCGCCGATGCGCAGAAAATCTATATGGGGCTTACCCATTGGAAACAAGCACCCGAGGGCAAGATTCTTAAATCAGACATAGCGGTCGCCAAGAACTATCTGAACAAGGCGCATCTTGACGAATTGAACCGCATCGTCTCGGCATACCTCGACTTGGCTGAAAATCAAGCTCGCCGGCAACTGGTGACGACCATGGAAGATTGGGCGACGTTCCTGAATGATTTTCTGACTCTTTCCCGATATCCGATCTTAATGGATAAGGGGCGCGTGAGCGCGCTTGAAGCGAAAATAAAGGCTGAAAGGGAATTTGAAACGTATCGGGTTGCTCAGGACGAAAATTATATCTCGGATTTCGACAAAGAAATAAAACGCGTCAAAGGAAAACGGGATGCCGATGAATAGGATGACCGAATCCGCCATCGAGACCTTCGCCATCCGTCTCCTTGAAAAACAGGGGTACCAGTACCTCTACGGCCCCGATATCGCCCCTGACAGCGAGACGCCTGCACGCGCCTCCTTCGCCGATGTCCTGCTCCTCGATAAATTGGAAAGCGCCGTCGCACGCATCAATCCCATAGTCCCGGCCGATTGTCGCGAAGACGCTCTTCGGCAAATCCAACGCTTGGCCTCCCCGGAACTCATCGCCAATAACGAATCCTTCCACCGACTTCTGACCGAGGGCATCAAGGTCACCTATCAGGAAAACGGGCGATCGCGCGGCGATTTGGTGTGGCTGGTGGATTGGGACCATCCCGATGAAAATGATTTCGTGGTTTCGAATCAGTTCACCATCATCGAAAATCATCTCAACAAACGCCCGGATGTAATTCTCTTTATCAACGGGCTGCCCCTGGTGGTTCTGGAGCTGAAAAATCCCGTCGATGAGAATGCGACCGTCCATTCGGCCTTCCAGCAGTTGCAAACCTACCAACAGGCCATCCCGACCCTGTTCACCTACAACGCGTTCCTCGTCATCTCCGATGGGCTCGAAGCCAAGGCTGGTTCCCTTTCCGCCGGCTTCAGCCGCTTTATGGCCTGGAAAAGTTCGGATGGGAAAGTCGAAGCCTCGACCCTAATCGGCCAGTTGGAAACCTTGATTCGCGGCATGCTGGATAAGGAAACCCTGTTGGATCTGATCCGCCATTTCATCGTCTTTGAAAAATCGAAGAAGGAGGATCGCGAAACCGGCATCATCACCATTCAAACGGTGAAAAAGCTAGGGGCTTACCACCAGTACTATGCCGTCAACCGCGCCGTGGAATCCACCTTACGGGCGGCAGGATTTGTCCGCTCTTCCGGGGATGCATCCGGTGTTTTGCCCCTGGGCGAATCGCCGGAAACCTACGGGGTAACCGGGGTCAAGGCGCAGCCCTTGGGCGACAGGAAAGGGGGCGTGGTGTGGCATACTCAAGGATCGGGAAAATCCCTGTCCATGGTGTTCTATACCGGCAAGATAGTGCTGGCTATGGACAACCCTACTGTGCTGGTCATTACCGATCGCAATGACTTGGACGATCAATTGTTCGATACCTTTGCGGCCTCCAAACAATTGCTCCGGCAGGAACCGGTGCAGGCTGAAAACCGGGAACACTTGAAGTATTTGCTCAAAGTCGCTTCGGGCGGCGTGGTTTTCACCACCATCCAGAAATTCCAACCGGAATCCGGCAATGTCTACGAAAAGCTTTCCGAACGCGCTAACATCATCGTCATCGCCGACGAAGCCCATCGCACCCAATACGGTTTCAAGGCCAAGACCATAGATGACAAGGACAAACAGGGCAATGTCGTTGGCAAGAAAATCGTGTATGGCTTCGCCAAATACATGCGCGATGCGCTGCCCAACGCGACTTACCTCGGTTTTACGGGCACGCCCATTGAAAGCACCGATGTCAATACTCCGGCGGTGTTCGGCAACTATGTGGATGTCTATGATATCGCCCAGGCCGTTCAGGACGGAGCTACCGTCCGCATCTATTACGAAAGCCGCCTGGCCAAAATCGCCCTGAGCGCCGAAGGCCGTAAACTCGTCCATGATCTGGATGCCGACCTGGGCGAAGACGACCTTTCCGATAACCAAAAGGCCAAGGCCAAATGGACGCAGCTCGAAGCCCTCATTGGCAGCGCGGACCGGATCAGGCAGGTGGCCAAGGATATCGTAGCCCACTTCGAGAACCGTCAGGAGGTCATGGACGGCAAGGCCATGATTGTCGCCATGTCCCGCCGCATCGCCGCGGACTTGTACCAAGCCATCGTGGATTTGAAACCCGCATGGCATAGCCCCGATCTGAAAAAAGGCGCGCTCAAGGTGGTCATGACCTCCACGTCCTCGGATGGCCCCGAAATCGCCAAGCACCATACCACCAAAGAGCAGCGGCGCATGCTCGCCGAGCGGATGAAAGACGAGCAGGATGAACTGAAGCTGGTCATCGTCCGCGATATGTGGCTCACCGGCTTCGACGTGCAATGCTTGCATACCCTTTACATCGACAAGCCCATGCAAGGGCACAACCTGATGCAGGCCATCGCCCGGGTCAACCGAGTCTATAAGGACAAGA
>DAINDC010000058.1:0-18994 GCA_036732085.1 Fibrobacterota bacterium
GATCTCGGTGGGGCAGACGAAGGTGAAGTCCAGGGGATAGAAGAACAGGATGACGTATTTCTTGTCCTTGAATTGGGACAGGGTGAAATCCTTTTTGCTTTCGTTGGGACCGGTGGCGGCGTCCGCTTTGAAATCCGGGGCTTGCTTATTGACTAGAACTGCCATGATGCGACCTTCCTATTAGAGGATGTTGGATGAGAATGAACGACCTGATTTTGAAATAAAATATAGGAAAAAGGGGTGGGGGTTACCTAGGCCAACTTCAATTCGAGATAAGGTGTTTGAGGCCGATGCGCGTGGAATTCCGGAATCCAACCCTCTTCCAAAAGCAAGGTGGACAAGGCCTCCCAGGCCCGCCGATGCTTCAGCGGCTCCCAGATCAGCACCCGACCCTGCTGTGCCAGATAAGGTCGCCAAGGCCGTAATTTTTGCGCGATCCCGTACCGTTCTTCCAGCATAACGGCGTAATCTCCGGCGCTGATTTCGGCGGTTTCCGAAAGCATACCGTCCTCATCCGCATTCACTTCTCCCAGGCTGTCGATGCACAGGATTCGATCGAAGGGCCGGTCCGGTGGCAGGGAAGGGGCAGGATGGGGAAGCACGGAAAACCCCTGGCATGCCAGGGAATCGCGAATGTCCGGGCATGGATCCTGGACAACATAAGCGGACGGGGCCAGGCAACGCTTGACAACGCCCGCGATGAGACCGGAGCCGGCGCCGATATCCAGGATGGTTTGTCCCGGCTCGATCGACTCGGCCAGGCTTTCCAAAATGCCGGATAGTCTGGCGAACCGATGGGCATTGATATCGAATTGCAGATCGCGGGAAAAAGCAAAACCATAGAAGCGCGCGAGCGTGTCTTCATTGCGGTAGCCGACGAAGTTGCGATGCAAGCGGGAAAACCGGTCCCAGTCTCCGGGAGAAAGTCTGGCTTGGATTTTTGCCAAAGAATCCTTCCAGGCGCCGGGCGACAGTCCGCTTTCCCTCAATTCCTTATCGGCTTGCACTCAACGCCCTTTCCTTATCGGCATCCACTGAAATCCCTTTCGAGTTTCTGATCGAAGCCCCAATCCATAGATTGGAACTTCCTTTGCTGGCTCCTGGTCTCTGGACAGTTTAATTTACAATGGCTGTCAATCGTTGAATATCTCGTAACTGGAATTGCCATCGCCTGACAAATAAGGACGGATAATGCCGGGGACGAATGGTAATATTCCTCCCAGGACCCTAATTTTGTTCTAAATTTGCCACCATCGGGACACCAAATATGCTGAAAACCAAAAGCAAAACCCAATCAGAAGCCGCCAACCCCATCGCATCCAATGGAAGCGGTTCCCTCAAGGGTGGGACGACGGAGCCGGACATCAAGGTGGCGAAGGAATTGTTCCAGGCCGCCTTTTTCCGCCATCTGCAGCTCTCCCTGGGCAAGGACAAATATTCGGCGACGGCTTATGACCGCTACCTGGGGGTCGCCTATGCGGTTCGCGATCGACTGATTGAACGCTGGATCCAAACCCAGCATACCTATTACCGGCAGGACGTCAAGCGCATTTACTACCTGTCGATGGAATTCCTCATGGGCCGCACCTTGGGCAATGCCATTCTCAACCTCAATCTGGAAACCGTGGTGGAAGAGGCCTTGTACGATCTCAGCCTCGATATGGAAGAGATCCGGAACATGGAGCTCGAAGCCGGTCTCGGCAATGGCGGTCTCGGCCGCCTGGCCGCGTGCTTCCTGGACTCCATGGCCACCTTGCAATTGCCGGCCTATGGCTATGGCATCCGCTACGATTACGGCATGTTCCATCAGACCATCAAAAATGGTTTCCAGCAGGAGCATCCGGACAATTGGCTGCGCCTGACCAACCCCTGGGAAATCCCCCGCCCGGAGTATACGGCCACCATCCAGTTCAAGGGCCGCGTGGTCACGCGCAAGAACGCGCAGGGCAATGTGGTATTCGAATGGGTCGATACGGAAGACGTGCTCGCCTGCCCGTACGATACCCCGATTCCCGGTTATGCCAATCAGACCGTGAACACCCTGCGGCTCTGGTCCGCCAAATCCGCGGACGAATTCGGCCTGCATTATTTCAACAGCGGCGATTACCTGGAAGCCAGCAAGGACATCGCCCTGGCCGAGAGCATTTCCAAGGTGCTCTATCCGAACGACACGTCCATGAACGGCAAGGAGCTGCGCCTCAAGCAGCAGTATTTCCTTTGCGCCGCCACGCTCAACGACATCATCCGCCGGCATAAGAAATACCATAAGGACTGCAGCCGCCTGGCCGAGAAGGTCAGCCTCCAGCTGAACGATACCCATCCGACCATCGCCATCCCCGAGATGATGCGCGTGCTCGTCGACCTGGAAGGCTTCTCGTGGGAGCAGGCTTGGGATATCACCACCCGCGTCTTCGCCTATACCAACCACACCTTGCTGCCGGAAGCCCTGGAAAAATGGTCGGTGGATCTGCTCGGAAGGCTCCTGCCGCGCCACCTGCAAATCATATTCGAAGTCAACTACCGTTTCCTCAAGCAGGTGTCCTGGAAATATCCGGGCGATGTGGAGCGCCTCAAGCGCATGTCCCTGATCGAGGAAGGCGAAAATCGCGCGGTGCGCATGGCCTATCTCGCCATCGTCGGATCGCATTCGGTCAATGGCGTGGCGCAGTTGCATACCGATCTGCTCGAGAGCCTGGTCGTGAAGGATTTCTACGACCTCACGCCGACCAAGTTCAACAACAAGACCAACGGCATCACCCCGCGTCGTTGGCTCAAGAAGGCCAACAAGACTTTGTCCGCGCATATCAGCGAAGCCATCGGCGACGGATGGGTCAAGGACTTCTCCCTGATCCGGAAACTGGAGCCCTTCGCCGAGGACGCCGCCTTCGTGAAGAAATGGCAGGATATTAAGCTCGATAACAAGCGCCGGCTCGTCGACTATGTCCGTAACAGCCAGGACGTGGAGCTCAATCCCAATACCATTTTCGATGTCCAGATCAAGCGCATCCACGAGTACAAGCGCCAGACCTTGAACGTCCTGCATATCATCCATCTCTACAATGAGATCAAAGCCGGCCGCAACCTCGATTCGGTGCCGCGTACTTTCATTTTCGCAGGCAAGGCCGCTCCCGGCTATTATGTCGCCAAGCTCTGCATCAAGCTGATCAATGCCGTCGCCGATGTCGTCAATGCGGATCCGGATACGCGCGATCTCCTCAAGGTCATATTCCTGGAAGACTACCGCGTTTCCCTGGCGGAAAAGATTTTTCCGGCCAGCGATCTCTCCGAGCAGATTTCGACCGCCGGCAAAGAAGCCAGCGGCACCGGCAATATGAAGTTCTCGATCAACGGAGCCTTGACCATCGGCACCTTGGATGGCGCCAATATCGAGATCCGCGAGGAAGTGGGCGCCGATAATTTCTTCCTCTTCGGCATGACGGCCGAGCAGGTGATGGCCAAGCGCGCCGCCGGCTACAATCCGATCGAGTATATCGACAAGGATCCGCGGCTCATGGCGGTGATGGATCTCTTCCGCACCAGCTATTTCTGCCCGGAGGAGCCCAACCTTTTCAACCCTCTGGTGGACAGCCTCATCTTCAAGGATGAATACATGCTCATGGCGGACTTCGCGGATTATGTCGCCTGCCAGCAGAAGGTTTCCGATCTGTACCGGAACCAGAATGAATGGACCCGCAAGGCCATCCTCAACGTCGCCCGGATGGGCAAGTTCTCTTCCGATCGGACCATCCTGGAATACAATCGCGATATCTGGCAGGCCACCCCGGTCCCGGTCGAGCTCGACGGGGGAGAGGTGCGGTCGGGCGGTTGAGGCCGCGGCGCCCTAGTCGCCGGCCAAGATCACCGATGTGAATTTTATGGGGGGAGAGAAGCAAAGAACCGTGAACGACTTCGTGATCATCAGCAATGTCTCGGACGATCCTTTCGCCATCGACATCGGCCATATGTGCGGCCAGCCCGAGGAAATCTCGGACATCATCTCCCTCAAGGTCTATGCCAATACCGAGTTCTGTCCGCGCTTCATCAGCGACGAGCATGACCTGAGCCATATCGGTTCCCAGCTCACGGACAAGACCGTGGTCATCTGTTCCGCGGCCACCAACCATACCCGCGGCTCCCTGGCCATGCGCAACCTGATCCTCGCGCGCGCCGCCAAGGACAACGGGGCCAAGCGCGTCATCCTGGTGGAACCGGATCTCTATTTCAGCGCCCAGGATCGCGGGCCCAACCTCAGTCCCGACGAACAGGGCCGGTCCATCGAGGACCAGAAAAAATTCGACGGCCAGCCCTTCACGGGCAGGCTCTACGCCACCTTGCTCAAGAGCGCGGGCGTGGACGTGGTCATCACCGTGCACAACCACTCCGCCAAGGTGCAGAAGCTCTTCTCCGAGGTCTTCAACGGCGAGTTCCACAACCTGATCCCGGCCGAGCTCTATGCGGACTATATCCGCTATTCGGACATGGTGGTCACGGGCAAGGACGGCGACAACCTGGTGCTCTGCTCTCCCGATCACGGCGCCGTGCCTTTCGTGAACGCGGTCTACGAGGCCTTGGGCTTCTCCAAGACCTCCCGCATCGTGATGGAAAAGGTGCGCGACGGCGAGCGCAAGGTCACCATGACGGTGAGCAAGGAATCGGACCTCTCGCTGGAAGGCATCAAGGGCAAGGATGTCATCGTGCTGGACGATATGGTCAGGACCGGTTCCACCATAGTCGAATGCTGCCGCCTGCTCCGCCAGGGCAATCCCAACCGCGTCTGCTTCGGCGTCACGCATTTCCTCACCAGCGCGGAGGCGCGCGAGAACCTCAACTCCAAGTTCATCGACGAGATCCTGACCCTGAACACCATCCCGGCCGTGCTGAACCGCGATTCGCAGGGCCGCTTGCGCAAGAAGATCGTGGTGCTCAAGATCGAGAAATGGATCGCCCGCTACCTGCTCAACTACATGGGCAAGAACGCGCAGAAATTCGAGAAGGATTTCTACTCCGCGGACATGTCCTCGAAAAATCCCCGCTGGCGCCCGCCCTCGCGATATTGAAATAGCGCGCATGGCTGCCGGCTCCCAAAAGATTTTCGTCTTCTCGCATCGCGGCGCGTTGGGCGATTTCATCATGACCTGGCCGGCCCTGGTGACCTTGCGTTGGAAGTTCGCCGATTACCGGTTCATCGGCGTGGGCCGCCCGGAGTACCTGGCGCTGGCCAAGGAGATGGGTATCGTGGATGATACCTATGATTGCGAGTCCCAGGAGTTCCTCCCTTTCTTCGGCGGCGACATGATTCCCAGGGTCCTGGAGGGCATGACTTCGGCCCTGCTCTGGACCGAGGACGTCCCCAAGCTGCGGGCCCTGCTGCATCAGAAATGTTCGGGTCCCTTCCATATCCATCCGGCCCTGCCTCCGGGAGGCCAGGAACATGCGATGGATTACCATTTGCAATGCCTGCCTTACTTCTCCCTGCCCGCGGTTTCGGAGGAGGATCTTTATTTCCCCATCGCCACCCAGCGGCAGAACTACGCCCTCATCCATCCCGGATCGGGGAGCAAGGATAAGAATTACGATCCCGAGTTCTACGCCTTCCTGGCCAATGAACTGAAGAGCCGCCGCTTTCCCGATACGCGCATCCTGATCGGCCCGGCGGAACAGGCGCTCAAGTCCGTATTCGCGCAACGCTTTCCCATTGTGGAAGCGTCCACCTGCGTCGAGCTGGCGAAGCTGCTTTCGGGCGCGGGCTTATTCATAGGCAATGATAGCGGGGTCAGCCATCTCTCCGCCATCCTGGGGACCAAGACCTTGGCCCTGTTCAAGACCGCGAACTACTCGCAATGGGGCGTGCGCGGCCGTGATGCCCAAAGCCTCGAGGCCGCCAACGAGGCGCAGGCGATGACGCGGATTCAAAAAGCCCTGCAAGCCTAGCGCTTGCTTCAGAATTCTTCCGGCTGCAGCCGGCGCACCCCGAAGGCATCGATATCGAAAGCGACCGTGCCCACCCGATCGGTGCGGAGGATACGCGAGCTATCGCCGATGGTGAAATTCAAATCGGCCACCGCTTCCGCATGCGGGTGCCCGTAGACCGTGCTATCGCAAGAGATGAGAGCCCACTGCGGGGCGACCGCCGCCAGGAAGGGCAGGCCGTTGGAACTGCGGGAACCATGATGCGCCACCTTCAGGATATCGCTCCGCAACCGGGCGCCGGCCGCAAGCATGCCGGCTTCCCCTTCGTCCTCGACATCCCCGGTCAGTAGGACAGCATGCGCGGCGTATTCAGCCCGTAAAACCACGGACAGGTTATTGCCCTGGAAATTCGCGCGGGAATAAGGCCATAAGGCCCGGACATGGATGGTCCCATCCAAAATCAAGGTGTCGCCCGCCCATAGGTTTCCCTTTCGTACTCGAAATTCGTCTAAGGCCTTGAGCATATTCAGCCAGGCCTGATCCGAACTGGTCCCGGGCGGCATGAAGACCTTTTTTACTGGAAATTCACGGAGTACGGCCTGAAATGCGCCGAAATGGTCCAGATCGGGATGGGAAATGAAAACGGCTTCCAAGGTGTCGACTCTCACCTTTCTCAGGAACGGTAAAAGGGATTGTTCCCGGTTTCCGATATCGTATAGGAAGAAATGGTTGGCCGGTGATCGCATTAGACAGGCATCGCCTTGGCCCACATCCAGGAAATACACCCGGAATGGCGAGGTGGCCTTATCCGGATTGGTCAGCGGGGTGCAGGCCGATAGAAACAAGGTGCATATGGCCGCGAATAGCGGGAAAATTCTGGAGAGAGAAATAAACATTTTATACCTTATTGAGTTTGATCGCCCATCCTGTTCGGAATACATTTTAAGCGCTCGTTCCCTTGGGCAAAGTGTTCGTGCGCACAGGACTCGATCGAATAAGGATGGACTGAGAAGCAACGGCATCAAAAACCGGGGCGCCAACTAGGCCTGGATAGCATGGAATACGGACGCTACAGAATTTTGAATCAGCTCGGGCAGGGCGGCATGGCCACGGTTTACCTGGCCGAGGATCCGCTCTTGCAACGTTTGGTCGCCATCAAGGTCATCCAGGCGCACCTTTCCTCGAATTCCAGCCTTATGGATCGATTCACGATCGAGGCCAAGACCATCGCCTCCTTGCGGCATATCAATATCGTGGAGGTCTTCGACTTCGGCGTCCAGGACGACCAGCAATTCCTGGTGATGGAGTATATCGACGGCCAGAACCTGCAAGCCGTCTGCGTCGCCCAAGCGGGCAAGAGCATGCCCAATACGGTCGCAGCCGCCATCATCTGCCAGGCGGCGGAAGGCCTGACTTCGGCTGAGAAGCATGGTGTCGTCCATCGTGATATCAAGCCCGAAAATCTGATGTTCAATTCCGAAGGCACGCTCAAGATCGCGGACTTCGGCATCGCCCATATCGCGGATGAACAGTCGCGGACCCAGACGGGCGCGGTTCTCGGTTCGCCGAATTTCATGTCGCCGGAACAGATCGAAGGTCTCAAGCCAACCAATAAGACCGATATTTTTTCACTCGGCGGCGTCTTCTATTATTGCCTGACGGGCAAGATGCCTTTCACCGGGCCCAGCATCCCCGTGACCATGCGGAATATCTGCGAGCGGCTTCATCCTTCCATCCTGGAGCTCAATCCGGCCGCGGATCCCATCCTCGCCAATCTGACGGATGTCCTTTTGCAAAAGCTGCCGGAAAACCGCGGTGATGGTGCGCGTTGGCTCGCGAACCAGTTGCGGAGCTATCTCAATTCGCATGGCGTGGTGGATATCGTGGACCATGTCAAGACCTTCATCGCCAGCCTCGGCGTTGCCGGCGGCGGGCATACCATCATGGAAGGCCCCGGGCCCACCAAGCAGACCCTAAGGCCCATGCGGTCTTCGACCGGATCTTCCGTGAGCGGATTCCCCAGCTCCGCCATCATCAAGACGGGCTCGACCATGTCGGGCAACAATACCCTTTCCAAATCCATGGCCTCGCGATCCGATTTCCAGACCCAAGCTACGACCGGGGCCATGGGACCCTCTTCGCGCAGCCCGGTTGTCTGGATCGGCGCCCTACTGTCCTTATGCGTGCTCATCCTGGCCGGTGCGGTCGTCTGGACCAGGCTCGATCATGGCGACCAGACCAAGCCCATGGTGGCAGCGCATCCCGCGGTGAAGGCGCCCGAGAGGCCCGCCATTGTCCCTCCCAAGCCCGTGGCCGTCGTCACTCCGGATACGCCCTCGACCAGCGGCCTGCCTGCGGTTACCCAGCCGGAAAATCCGGTGGGGACGAACAGGTACGCGGCGAACAACCCCTCCGGGCAAGAGAACCAACGACCGTCGGTTCGGCCAATTGTCTCTGAGCATCATCATGAGTCCTTCGTCCCTCAGGCTCACCCCGTTCCTCACCAGCCCAAGGCCCAGGAACCTCGACCCGGACCCACGGTCGCCCAGCCCAAGGAAATCCCCCCGACGGAACAGACCGGCTTTGTCCTCATTAAATCCGCGCCGCCTTTCGCAGCCTTGACCATAAATGGCAAGCCGCAGGGGGAAACCCCGATGAATGCTTATCTGGAAGTCCCAGTGGGCAAATGCCATGTGGAAATCGTCCATCGCCTGAGTCCCCCTTTCGATACCATGATTACCGTCACGCTAGGCTTCCGACGCGAATTCAAGTTCAAGCTCGATCGCTAATCGGGCTCCTTTCCGACCTCGGGCCGGAACCCTCATTGACACTTAATTTATCGTGAACGCCAGAGGCTTTTTTTCGGCTTTCGCACTATTTTAAGGCAAGGTTAGGTGCTTGTTTTTAGTTTTACCCTCATTCAACCGGGTTTTGGCCAGTCTTTATCCCAATCCGATTCGATTCGATTCCAAAAACCGCAGGAGCATAAGGAACCATGACTTTGAAAAGAATTTTCCCACTTGCCTTGGCGCTGACGACCGCGATCCCGGTCTTTTCCCAAGTCCAGCTTTTCGAGGCGGAAGTGTCGGGCATCGTTCCTTATGTCGAAGGCAAATGGAACCAGGGCATTCAAGAGTATGTAGTGGGACTGGAATACAATGTCGATGGGCGCTCCACCTTGGGCTTCAATTATTCCCGGCCGGTCTCCGATACCTTGACCTTCGATCCGGCTCTCAAGGCCTATGCAATCAATCCTTATGCCGTGTTCGAATTCATCGAGCCCGATAACCTCAAGACCTTCAGCTTCGCCCTGCGGACGGATTTCATCCATGAGGATTCGAATAAGCCTTCGACCAATGACGGGACCAAGCTGAACAATTTCTCGCGGACCCAGATTGGCGGAGGTCCGATTTTCGCCTTGCGCATTTTCAGCAGCGACAAGTTGGTCATGATCCCCACCGCCGCCTATGAGTTTTTCTACGTGACATATAAGAGGGATCAGTTGACGACGAGCGGCATCCAGGGACAGTTCCCCACGGGCACCAACCTATGGCATGACCTGTCCGGCAGCTGCCCGTTCCATTTCCTCTTCAACGAATTCAATGGCCTGGTCGTTGATCCCAAGGTCACGGTCAAATTCGGATCCGGCCATGCCGACAAGGATTTGCTGAACGTCTCGATGTCGGTCGGTTACGTCAAGTCTTTCTAGCCGTGGTTCCGCGCGCTTTCCTGCCCGGAGGGTGAAGGTCCGGAACTTCCCGATAGATTGAAATAAAAAAGGCCGGCTTGAAGCCGGCCTTTTTTATTGCTCCGAGATTTTATCGGTCGACCGCCTCAGCCCATTGGTCCGGGCTTGCACAAAGATCCCAGTTCCAGATCTCAGTTCAGGCGGTGGACTTCGATGCGTCGGTTTTGCGAGCGCCCAGCCGCCGTATGGTTGGTCGCGATGGGATCGCGGGAGCCCATTCCCCTCGCCAGGATTTGATCCGACGCCAAGCCCTGGGACAGCAGGTATTTCCGGACGGCCACGGCCCGTTCCTCCGATAGGCGCATGATTTCAGTTTCCTTGCCCGCATCGTCCAGATACCCGCGCACCTCCACCATCACGCCTGGGGCGGCTTTGATCCGGGCCGCGAGGGAATCGAGAGACGGATAGGATTCCGGCAGCATCTCCGCCGAGTTGCCGCGGAACCGGACCTGGCGGAGTTGCGCGCGCTTCTCCAGGGGCGGCAAGATCAGGGAATGGCCCGGGACCACGTCCGGACAGCCATCGCCGTCCTCAAAGCCATTATAGGTTTCCGGTTCATTCGGACATTTGTCGTTCACATCAGGAATCTTGTCCTGATCATTATCGGGATCCGGGCAGCCATCCGCATCTTCGAAACCGTCCTTGTCCTCGGCCTGGTTCGGGCACTTGTCCTGCAGGTCCGGAATGCCATCCTTGTCATTGTCGATATCGGGGCAACCGTCATAATCCTCGAAGCCATCCTTGTCCTCGGGCTCATTGGGGCATTTGTCCTGCAGGTCGGGAATGCCGTCATTATCATTGTCCAGGTCCGGGCAGCCATCCTGATCCTGGAAGCCATCCTTATCCTCTGCCACGTTGGGACATTTGTCCACCGCATCGTAAATGCCGTCGCCGTCATTGTCGATATCGGGACAGCCGTCCTGATCCTGGAAGCCGTCCATGTCTTCCGCTTCGTTGGGGCAAAGATCTTCCTTGTCCGGGATCCCGTCGTGATCGGAATCCACCGAGACCAGGCTGCCGGACCAACCCAGGTTGAAAGCGATGGATACGTCCGGCTGGAAGTTGGCGTCATAGGTCATATAGCCGCCGGGAACCGTTTTGGAAAAGGCGTGGAAGGGGCGATCGGACAGGCTCTTCTGCACGGAGACGGAAAAGAAGATCCCATCGTCCCCGGCAGCCGAGAAACCCACGGATGCGAAGGAGAATTCCTTGCCGATTTCCTCGGCCTTGCCCACGCGGCTGAAGCGCGTTTCCGTCTGGAGATTGCTGAAGAATTCCAGGGACGGCAGCGGCATCCATTCGAGGCCGCCCCCGAGCAGCACATACGGGGCCGCTCCTTCCATGCCGGAATGGGAGGCGCCGACATTGACGCTGCCGCGGAACGGTGGCTTGGTTTCCAGGCGCGACAGGTCCAAGGTGAAGATGGATTGGATGAGCCCGCCCAACCCGAAGCTGGAGAAAAACCGCGAGGCGCCCACGGAGGAATCGGCGGGTACGTAACCTGGCTGTTTCGCCAGGGAGCCGGCAGGACTCTTCGAAGGCAAGGTCAGCGAACCCAGCAGGGCCGCATCGAAAACATGATCGCCGGCTAAGGGCCGGCCCGCTTTCACCGTAACGGCCGGGTCGCCAAGTCCCGCGCCGGAAAGATCCTTGGCCTTGGTATCACCGATGAAATCCCCGAAGTAGGGAACGGTAAGGCCCAGGTCGACATACTTGCCGAGACCCAGGGCGACGTTCAATCGGACCATGCCGCTTTGGAGATCCTGCACCAGGGCCGTATCCGGGTCCCCGACCTTAATCATGGAGCCGTCCTGATGGCCGGAAATGCCTGCGGACACCGCAAGGCCCATATGTCCCAGAGGTTGGGCCGAAGGGCTGAACAAGGTCCCGGGCAAGCCGTCCAGGGTATTGGCGGAAGCCCCGGCGGCCAGGAGTAAGCCCGTCAAAATATTGGAAAGGATTTTCGGATTGGCCTTTTTCATATGCATGGGCGGTTCAGGAGGAAAGCGTAACCAGGGAAGGTCTGCAAATGTACAATAATTGAAAACCAAGTCGAGATAGGATTGATTTGACCCCCACGTTAATTATAAACTTGTACGAGTAGAACGGCATCGGGAATCGTATTAGCCGGCAATCGTAATGCAGTCTCGAGACTGTTAAATGTTTGCCGGATCATGGGCTAGGACATCCGGAGTGGTCATGAGCAAGAGTCTGGAACAGAAGAAGATCGAACAGATTGAGAATCTGCCTACCCTGCCGGAAGTGGCGAACAAGCTGCTTAAAATCATCAACGATCCCACTACCACCGCCGTCGACGTGGCCAATCTCATCTCGCGCGATCTCAGCCTCACCTCGAAAGTGCTTCGGCTTGCCAACTCCGCCTTCTACGGCATCCCGCGCACCGTGACCACGGTCCAGAATGCCGTCGTCATCCTGGGGCTCAAGGTCATCAATACCATGGTCTTCAGCATCACCGTGGTGAAGATGTTCCCCGGTGACGGCAACAACCAACTCTTCAGCCGGAAGAAATTCTGGGCCCACTCCCTGGCCTGCGCGGTCATTTCCCGCCAGCTCGCCCTGCGGATGCGCAAGTTCACCTTGTTCGATCCCGAGGAATGCTTCTGCGCCGGACTCATCCATGACATCGGTCGAATCGTCCTGGATCAATATTTTCACGACAACTTCCTCAAGGCCATCCAGAAGGCGATGCAGGAGAAGACCTCCCTGTTCCAGGCGGAGAATGAGATCTTCGGTTTCACCCATACGGATGTGGGCGATTGGCTCACCTCGCGTTGGGAGCTCCCGCAGGACATCCGGATTCCCATCGTCTACCACCATGCTCCCGGCCGCACCGAATATGCGCGCGAGATCACCACCTTGGTTCATCTCGCGGACAGTCTCTGCTACGATACCGGTTACAGCCTTCCCGGTCTGGACACCAAGCCGGTATTGGACGCGGCCCTGGTCGCCCAACTCGGATTCACTCCGGAGGATTTGGAAGCGGTCAAAGCTTCCGCCGCCGAGGAAATCGAAAAGTTCCAAGCCGCCTTCGAAATCTGAGCCCGCGCGCTTTCCTAATCCGACCCGCAACTCCGCCGTCCCAACTCATCCTGCTGCAGGGACTTTTAGTAGCTTTCCAAGCCTAAACAAGCTCCGGATGCGGGGCATCCGGGAGTTACCGCTGATCCTACTGTTCGACATCCAGACCGGCGTCGCCGGGGACATGATCCTGGGTGCGCTTTTCGATCTGGGGTTGAACTTCCCGGCCTGGAAACTTCAGATGGAAACCCTGGGCCTGCCCTCCATGCATCTTGAGATCGCCAAGGTCAGTAAGCAGGGAATATCGGCCACGAAGTTCACGGCGCATTTCCCGCACGAGCATGCGCATCGAGGGTTGGCGGATATCCGCGCCCTCATCGAACGCTCCCCTCTGTCCCCTTCCGTGAAAGCGAATGCCCTCAAGGTCTTCACCCGATTGGCCCAGGTGGAAGCGAAGATCCATGGTGTTCCCGTCGAGGCCATCCACTTCCATGAAGTGGGAGCCCTGGATGCCATCGTAGACATCGTGGGCGCGTGTCTGGGATTTGAGATGCTCGCCATCGACGGCTTCTTCACCACGCCCTTCACTTTTGGAACCGGTTCGGTGATGACCCAGCATGGCCGCATGTCGGTCCCGGTACCGGCCACCTTGGCTTTGAGCGAAGACTTCCCCTCGCGGCGCACGGATTTGCCGGGAGAGTTGTGCACGCCGACGGGTACCGCGTTGGTTTCCGCATTCGCGCGGCCACTGTCGAAAGATTGGACGGGATTGCAATGCGGCCAGGGTTACGGCGCGGGCACCCGCGACTTGCCGGAAATGGCCAATGTTCTGCGGCTATGCCTGCTGCAAAACGTTTCCGAGGCGCCCGCATATGATCTGCACCAGGTAGAATGTAATTTAGACAACATGGCTCCCGAGTTGATTGGCTATGCGGTGGAGAGGCTGTTCGCGGTCGGCTGCAAGGATGTCTGGCAGGAAGCGATTGTGATGAAGAAGAATCGTTCCGCGGTTAAGCTTTGCGCGCTCGCGGAGACATCCATCCTGGATTCGGTCCTGGCCGTGGTAGCCTCGGAAACGGCGACCGGCGGCGTCCGCTTCTTCCCGGTCAAACGGCTGGTGGCGGAGAAATCCGCCGCGACCGTGGCAACGCCATATGGCCAAGTGGATCTCAAGGGCGTGAAGTTTCCCGGCATGGCCGCACCCCGCTACACCCCCGAATATGAAAGCTGCCGCAGCCTGGCCTTGGCCGGCCGGATCCCTTTGCCGGATGTCTATCGGGAAGCGGTCCTCGCGGCCGCACGCCTCGGTAGTCAAGGCTGAGCCCGGCGGGTTTTACTTCATGAAGACTCCACAATGAAAATCGAAGCGCCCGGAATCCGTATTGAGCAAAGAAAAGGCGATGGCGAACGCCTCAAGGGTAAGCTGATCGCCTATGTCCGCATCGACAGCGGCCCGGCCGCCGGCGAGGAAGGAACGGCCGGTTATGTGAGCGGGGAGATGGCCAGCGGCGAGCCCGCCAGCCCCTTGAGCGCCATGGTCCGCAACGGCATCCTGGCGGTGCAGGCGAATTACGTGGACCAAAGGAATATCCGCGATTTCTTCCGCGATGAATTCGGCATCTCGTTGGAGAAGGGGATCCAAGAGGTGATCGATCAGGCCAAGGAGACGGGCGGGTTGGAAGGCGCGCTCGATCCGGAAGCCGTCAAGGAACGTCTGGAGTCGATGAAGAACGCGGACTTCATTCCCATTCCCGCGAAGATCGCGTTTTACAATAGCGAAGCGGAGATGTTGGCCAACGATGTCGATGTCTTCTATCTCGGACGGTTCACTGTCATCACCCATGCGCATCTCTGCGTCAATTCCTTTCCCATCATCTACCAGGCCTACTTCCGCGAGCAGGAACATAAGGCCATGGAACAGGAAATCGCCGCGTTACTGGGCGTCATCGAGGATCCGAAATCGGTTTCAGCCGGCGCCAAAGAAAACGGCGAGCCTACCATCCAGAATTTCCGGGGCGATCTCAAGGCGCATCTGCTCAAGGAACTGATCCCCAAGATGATCTACAACCTGAATGATCCTTCCGAGTATGAGAAGGCCAAGCAGCAGTTCCGGAGCTTCATGGGGGACTTCGGGTATCCGGAGGACGTGCAGGAGATCATCACCTTGATTGAATCCACGCCCAACCATGATGCCACGGTGCTGAAGAAGTTGGAATTGCTGGTGGCCAAGGTCGAGGCCCTGCAAAGAGAAGACTACGAAAAGCTGGAAGATATCCGGAACCAACTCTCCAAACTTCCTTGAAGCCACTTCCTTGAAGTCGCCCCCCTAAAGTCGCTTCCCTAAACCGCGAAGCGCTCAATCCGGCAAATGCCGTCTTCCATCGCGACGTATTCCATGCGCTGGAGCCACTCTCCCGAGTTGACATAGAGGCCTTCCGGAAAGGCCTTCACGAAGGCGGCATGGGTATGCCCGTGCATGAGGATATCGTGCGCACCCTGCTTGAGCAAGGCCCGCGAGGCGGATTCGTATTCGTCCATATGCCGGGGCTCATTCTGATGTTGATCCCGCGAAAGCTTGCTGAGCCTCCGCGCCAGCGCCATTCCGAAATCCGGATGGATCAGCCGGAAACTCCAATTGGATAAGGGGTGGGTCATGATTTTTTTCATCACCCGATATTTCCAATCGGATCGTGCGAGACCGTCCCCATGGAGCAAAAGCATTTTCCGGCCTTGCAGTTCCAAGGCCAGAGGTCCGTCATGGGTCTGCAACCTCAAGGTCTCCCGAAAAAACGAACCCAGGTTGAAGTCATGGTTTCCGCTCAGGTAATGGACTTCCACGCCGCCCGCGACCAGACGGCCCAAGGCGGACAAGGTTTGGAAATGTTCCTTCGGAATGAAACTCTTATACTCCATCCAGAACTCGAAAAGGTCGCCGAGGATGAAGAGATGACTGGCCTGCGAAGCCTTCTGTTCCAGGAACCGAATCAGGATGCCTTGCCGGTCCGGCCTCAGGCCGCGGTAGGTCGCGCCCAGATGGAGGTCCGATATGAAATAGGCCGGCTTGCCCGGGGATGCGTCCATGCAGGGGAAATGTAGATCCTGGCGGTCCGAGATTTCCGAAGAATTTTCTATTTAGATATCGAGATAGGGGAAGGCCCGGCATCGCCATGAGAATCGAAGAAACCCCACATAAGCTCCACCTGTTCTTCTGCACCAATGTGCGTGAGAATGGCGACAAGTCCTGCGGCGATACCGAGGATACCAAAATCCTCGCGGAGCGACTCAAGGCGAGATTCAAAGCCTCCAAACTGCCGGTGCGCATCACGCGCACGGGTTGCCTGGGTCCCTGCGCGCAAGGGCCCAATATCATGTGCTATCCGCAGGAGGTCTGGTTTCAGGACGTTCGCGTGGAGGACATGGAGGCCATTGAGGAAGCGGTGCGCAAAATCCTGGCTTCGGGAAAGCCCGGCTGAGACCGGTTTTTTAGCTTAGCCGCGCGCTCGCCACTTCCGCCCAGAATTCCCCGAAGGCCGGTGTCGCGCACCAGGCCCGGACCTCCAAGGCCTTGAAGACCTGCGCGAAGGCTGGACCCACATCCCAATCCCAGGCTTCGCTCGCCTTCTTTTCCAAGCCCCCGTCCGGCTCCGTTGTGGCAATTCGCAGGCAGAAGGAATGCAGGAGGTGGCGGGTGGAACCGAGTTCGCGATAATCGGCCTCGTCCAGATCCGCATCCAATTGCTTGAGGTAGGCCTTCCCCGAATCGGAATAAATCTTGTCGCCGAGAATCGGGCAGCCGATCCCGGCCAGATGGGCGCGGAGCTGATGCTTGCGGCCGGTAATGGGGGCGAGTGCCAAAAGCGACAAGCCATCCTTGACGGCGATTTTCCTGAACAAGGTCAGGGCGGGTTTGCCCTGATCGAGAGGATGCATCTGACATCGGATGGGGCTTTCCGCTTTTTCACCCAAGGGCTGATCGATGCGGCCATGGTTTGCTACGGGCTCACCGCGCGTGACGGCGGCATAGAATTTTAGCCAGCGGGAGGTCGGCGCGGACGGAGCATATTCCCGGAAGGCATCGGCTCCGCGCGCGAAAGCCACCAGGCCGCTGGTCTCCCGGTCCAGGCGGTTGAGTGGCGCCCAGTCGTCGTCGTCCAATCGTTCCTTAACCAGATTGGCCAAGGTCTGGAAGAAGATTTTTCCCGTTCGATGCACGGGCATGCCGGCCGGTTTATGCACGAAGCAGAGGTCGCGGCTCCGTTCGAGGATGCGGAAATCCACGGGCACTTCCGGTTCCTCATAGTCCACTACGGCGAAGCGTAGGCTCATCGCCTCCCGCAGGGACTCGTCGCCTTGGGCGACCGCGCCTTGCAATTCCAATCGTCCCTTGGCCAGGAGATCCGACCATTCCTCGCGGCTATGATAGGTGAAGCGGCGGGCCAGGTATTCCAATAAGGTGTCGCGGCCCGGATTGCGGACGGTGGCGGTGAAGAAGGAATTGATTCTGGGCAAATTTGATCCTGCTTCGATGAACCGCAAAGACAAAAAAAAGGGCGGGAATCTCTCCTCGCCCTCGCATTTGAACGGTCGCCGTCTCGCAGCGCCGCCAGGCCTTCTCGCTCCGGGCCAGCCTCCAGGGCCGCCGGCAGCCGATCGGCCAAATTATTTCTGCGCGAACTGCGCGGCTTCCGTCTTGATCAGGAGCGGAGTCGCTTCCGCATCGAAGGTCTTGTAGCGGATGTATTCGCCCTTCTCGTTGATGACCACCAGGAGCGGGATGGACCCGGTTCCGTAGTTCTCGCCGAAGCTGCGGTCCTCGTCATAGAACACGGGGACGTGGACCTGGTAATCGCGGATGAAGCTGCGGATATCATCCTCGGTATTGTACTTGATGGCGATGGCGATGGTGGTGAAGCCCTGGGTCGCGAGGTCATCCGATAACTTCTGGACGAAAGGATAGGCGTGCTGGCAGTGGGGGCATTTGGCGGAGAAGTAGAAGACCATCAGCTTGCGATTGGCGAAGTGCGAGAACGTCATGTTCGCATCCGAAATCGCTTTCGGATTGAGGCTGAAGTCCATATGGGCCCGCTTGACGCCCTTCTTGTCGAGCTCGAAAGTCGGCGGAGCTTCGGGGGCCTGGGGGCCTTGTACCGGTCCGCGCAGGGGCTGGGCATGGACGAGATTGAGGGCCAATCCGGTCAGGAAGGAAGCCGTGATGAACGCCTTGGTGTACCGCATAGGTAAAATCATCTCCTCGAAAAGGTCTTTGAAAAGATACAAGGCAGACTCACGACCGGACAAGGGGAATGAAAAAAAATCATCCATCCGAGCGCCGATCGTCCAACCCTTGAAGGCCGTTTCGGGGGTGAATTGTGTGGGAATGCCTCAATATTGTATAATTGGAAGGTGAAAATTCAGCGAATTACGGATATTTTCCGCAAGGCGGCCTTAGCCTTTGGGCGACCTTAACGGTGTCCCCATTGGACTATAACTCCAACCAGGGCGAGTTGAGCCCTGAAGTCTATAAGCTCAAGCAGCAGAACGTCCAGCTTCAGCACCTGCTCAAGTACAAGGACGATGTGGAAATCCCGACGCTCAAGCGCCAAATGGGACATTTCCAACACGAGCTCCAGGCCACCAAATCCCAATTGCACGAGACGGTCAAGCAGGAGGATTTCCTGGACCGCCAGACGGGCATCATCCATATCGACCGGGACATGCGCGTCGTCAAGATCAACGGCTATGCCCTGGAAATCCTGGGGACCTTGCATACCCAGGCCATCGGGCGGCCCATCAAGGAAGTGGGGATCCATTCCCAAAGCGGCCGGCCCATCTTCGGCGACATCGACTATTACCTGGAACCGGAAGGCAAGGAAAGCGAGTGGGAGAAGGAAATCCCCATGCCCAACGGGGAGAAACGCTACTACCATTTCCGCAGCTCCCTCATCAATGGGACTCGACTCATCAGCATCATCGAGGTGACCGATCTCAGGCTATCGGAAAGCCGGGTCAAGGCCATCATCGGATCCTCCAAGGACGGCATCGCTTTGGTGGACGAGGGTTCGGTCATCCGATCCACCAATGCCCGCTTCGGCAAGTTGTTCGGCCTCAACTGGCGGCAATTCGCCGGCATGCAGTTCGACATCGCCGCCGAGCTCCTGCAATACCATTTCAAGCAATCGCATGAGTTCATGCAATTCTTCAGCGCCATCCAGAAAGAGCCGCAGCTGCATGCGGAGCAGCTCTTCGAAATGGAGCTGCCGAATTCCGCCACCTACCAGATCTACACCCGCCCCATCG
>DAINDC010000059.1:0-3932 GCA_036732085.1 Fibrobacterota bacterium
CCGTCGAATCCGGTTCGGATTCGCGCGGCCTTGTAGGCGAACTTTTCGCGCCAGGCCCCCACTTGGGGGGACTGCGGCCTCGTTACGGACCCATTGATGAGCCCGGTTCCTAGACCCACCGTCCCGTCCCCCGCGGTCGCGTCCGTCACTGGGATGTTACCGGCAGGGGTCCCGGGTGCGCTTCCGGGGGCAATCGCGTAGCAAGGGATGGTAATGGCATCGGTCCTACCGAGTGCCGGAAGCACTCGACGGACCGATGCTTTTAAATGATAGGCCGACGGCACGCGGCGAGGCGAGCAAGCCCGGCGAGAGACTATGTCAGTGGATTTGCGAGCCTTGCCCAGGACCGCGGAGCACCCTAAGTGCCGGCGGCCGGATGACCCAGCGAACAAGAAGAATCCCGCAGCGGAGCGCCCGCCCCCGGAAGCGCGCCCGGGACCCCGGGGGGGAGGACCTCAGTGCCGAACGTACCCGAAGCGCTTGAAGTATTCTTGTTTCGAATTCCTCACGACGATATTATCCCCGGCGGCGTTCTTGGTCACCAGGCTTCCCAGCGCCGTGATTTCCGCCCGCAACAAATAGGCCCCCGTGCCCAACTGCTGCCCGCTTTCGGAGACCGGCGGGATCTTCAACTGGATGACCACGGAGTCGCCCGATTTGGCCAAGGTATTCCAAGCCGCCTCGGAAATCTCCCCATGCCCCGTGGACACGAACTGGCCCAGGTTATCGTAGACCTTGATCGAATAGGAGATGGGGGATTTCACCGTGAGCATCCAGGTGGGCACGCTCGAGTTGGTCCAATAGATCTGGGTCCCCTGGCAGTTGACGATGCAATTGTCCTTGCCATCCAGGATGACCACCGGGTCTTGCAGCTTGACGGGATCGAAGGTCGTGCCCGTGGTGACCGGATCCTTGATCCGCACCAGGACGCTGCCGTCCAGGACGGGTATGATCTTGCCGGGTAACAGATAGGTGACGGTTTCGCGCGCGTCACGGGGATGGGTCCAGGTGAAGGTGAGGTCGCCGGCATTGTCGATCTCCACGATGCCGTTGCCGGCCGTCGGGGAAGGAGCCTTCGGATTGAGCTTGAAGTCGCCGGTTTGGGCGGGGAAGCCCAAGGCGCTGTTCGGTTCGCCCAAGGCGACATTTTCCTTGTCACCATTGTCGGAGGCTGCGAGTACGGGGACTTGGCGCAGCTCAGAAGGCGAGCGGGTGAGCTTCAGGGTGTACCCGGTGGCGTCGGGGCGGTAGATATCCGGGACCTTTCCGGCCGCGTCCAGGGCGGTCAGGGTGGGCATGTCCCAGCAGGAATAGTCGTCGGTGGAGGCGGTCAGATCGGCGCCGGCCACGTTCATATTGAAGGCATAGGTGACGACGGAATTGTCGTCCTTGGTGACCTTGAGCTCTATGGCATTGGAGCCGCTCTTGAGCCCGATGATGCTATCCAGGAGGACGCCCGAGCTGCCGTCGGGATTGGCGCTGATGCCCGTGCTCGAGCTGGTCTGGGGCGGGGCCAAGGTCTTGTTCGTGATTGTGACGGCCTTGGGCACGCTATTCTTGGTGATGGTCGAGATGACGGTTGTCAGGATGGTTTCCATGGCGAGGGGATCGTTGGGGTTGACGCGGGTGAATGCTCCCCTAGTCTTATCCGAAAGCTCCTTGAGATTGGCCGTATCCTTGGTGACAGCCTTGGAAAGGAAGATGCTGAAGATGGGAGGCATCTTGGCGTCGACTAGGTCCAGATAAGGGTCAAAAGGATCCGGTGTGGGCGCGCCATCTGAAATGAAGATGATCGCTTGCTTGTTCGTCTTGATCAGGGAGGGGGTATTCAACCAATGTTTGGCCTGTTCCAACGGATGACGGTAATCCGTGGCTCCGGACTTGTCCAGGGTGATGCTGTTCTTGATCCGGGTGACATTGCCGGCGTCGTTCATCAGCACCGGAGTTTGTAAGTATTTCACGTCGTCTGTGAAAGCTATGGCTCCGGCCGTGGATGTGGCGGAGGTGGACGCCAGGAAGTCAATGGCCTTCCGGATGACGGCGCCACGGGCATTGTAGGGATCACCAGCCACACTACTCTCGCATCCAGTGGTTTTGGAGAGCATCTTTACCGTTACCGTCCCGCCCTCCCTGGAGGGATAGGTCATGGTCTGAGGGGGATAGATGACATTGGCGATGCATTTCGTGTCGTTCAGGAAGTAAAAACTCTATGACAATAGCCTTAGCATGACCGGGGCGGCGGTAGCGGTCATGCTAAGGCTATTGTCATAGATGAATACGATATCCGCATTCCCGGTTCCGGTTTGCCCTGTCGTGGGTTCGCAGAGCGAGATGCCGTCCACGCCGATCCGGGTCACGTTTCCGGGAACCTGCATGGTGGTCCCATTGAGCGCCGAAAAGTCCACGCACTTCTTATAGGTGGACTCGCCTTTGGACTTGGGCCCATGCCAGTCGCAACGTTTGGCAGCGGCCTCGGCGGAACCGGCCGCGCCTAGAATCAGCATGGCCAAAGCGGAAAAGGCCAGGACGGCACGGAAGGCTTTTGATCGGCCTTTCATAAGCCCATCGGTTCGCCCTCCTGATTGCCCATCTGTTTGCTGATAAGGGAACCGATTGCGGTTTCCGCGGTTTCCGCGGCCTCCACGGTCACCGCGGTCACCTTGGTGACCGTGGAGGTTGCTCTCGAAAAGGCGGTAAGACATGGTTTTGTCCTTTTCGCCGGGAGCTGGAAAACTTTCCCCGGCGGTTGTCGTGAATATAATCCTCAGCCCCATTCCTCGACAGGTGAAACTAGTCCCTGGAATCCCTGATTGCTCACGTTTCACCCTGTGGTTACGCGCTTTTTGCGCCCCTTCATTCTGAAAACCGGGGCCATTTATCCCGTTGTCCGGCGGACCCGTAACCCGCTTGGAATCGCCCATCCGGATCGATCAAGCAAAACACGAATGGACTTATGTATTTCCCTACGCTGCGGACTTGTTAACTTATTCTACCGGAGTCCTTGCGAAGTTTAAACCCCCGTGGCGAGTCCCGTTCTCAAAGTTCGCATCTTTCCCGGATTGCCCTTGAAAACCCCAAATTCCGATCATAACAAACGCGAGGCAAATGAGGAAGATGCTCAGCCTTTGCGCCAGGAGGGATTCCTGCTTTCCAGTTCCATCCGGGACGATGGCCGCGATGGGACGAAGCTCGTGTTTCAGGGCCGATTGCGGGACGGTCGCCGCTTCCGCTGGACCGTAACCCAGCCGCGTCTGTGTTTTTTCGTCGAACATGATGCGCCGGAAATCCCCGGGGTCATGCACCGCAAGCCTTTGCCATTGCGCACGCTCAAGGGTCTGCCCGTGGACGCCCTGTATTTCCGGTCCGCGCCCGCCCTCGGCCGCGCCCGCCGGCAGGTCGAGTCCATGGGCTTGCGCGCCTACGAGGCCGATGTCCCTTCGCCGGCCCGGCACCTCATGGAGCGCGGCATCTGCGGCGGCATCCGGTTCCTGGACGCGCCCGTATCCGAAGCTCAGGGCCTGGTCGATTTCCGGGATGGGCGCGCGGAAGCCTCCCTGTTCACACCCAGGTTACGTCTGCTTTCCATCGACATCGAATGTTCGCCTTCCGACGAGCTTTACGCCATTTCCCTGTATGGCGATTCGCCGCTGCCGGGAATGCCGCCCATCTCCCGGGTGTTCATGGTGGATCCGGATCGGCCCCACGGTTCCCTCCAGGGCGGCTACCAGGCCTATCCCGACGAACGCGCGCTGATGCTGGCCTTTCTGGCCGCCGTGAAGGAATGCGATCCGGATGCCTTCATCGGCTGGAACGTCATCAACTTCGATTTGCGCTTCCTCGCCCGGACCTGCGCGCGCCTGGGGATCCCCTTCGCTCTCGGCACCGACGAGAATTGCGATCTTGCCAAAGTGCTTGTTGTCGCGCAGCAGTTG
>DAINDC010000059.1:3942-10692 GCA_036732085.1 Fibrobacterota bacterium
CCCCTTCGCTCTCGGCACCGACGGGCCCGCGGAGCTGGTGGAACCGGAAGGGAGCGCCTACGGGCGCCTGGGATCCAATTGGCTGGCGCGCATTCCGGGCCGCGCCGTGCTCGACGGGATCAGCATGCTCAAGGCGGCCTTCGTCCCGGTGGAAGGCTATTCGCTCGCCGCGGCTTCGGCCGGGATCTTGGGCAGCCATAAGCTCATCGAGTTGGAAGGCGCGGAAAAGATCGAGGAGATCCGGAGGCAATTCCATGAGGACAAGGAGGCGCTGGCCCGCTACAACCTCCAGGACTCGGTGCTCGCCTATCAGATCTTCACCAAGCTCTCCCTGTCCCAGCTCGCCGTCCGCAAGGCCCAGCTCACGGGCCTCGCCGTCGATCGGATGGGCGGCAGCATCGCCGCCTTCGATTTCCTCTACCTCCCCAGGCTGCATCGCCTGGGTTACGTGGCCGATACCGCCAACCGCGATCAGGACGATGAGGGCGTCCCCGGCGGCCTGGTGCTGGAGGGCGTGCCCGGCATCCATACCAATGTGCTGGTCCTCGATTTCAAGAGCCTGTACCCGAGCATCATCCGCACCTTCCAGATCGACCCCCTGGCGGCCGCCGCGGCCCAACATGGCTTCGCCGCCGCCACCGTCTCCGATGCGACCATGGTGCGCGGTCCCGCGGGCCCGCCGTTCCTGCGCGAACTGGCCATCCTGCCCGGCCTCATCGAAACGCTCTGGGAGGCGCGCGACGGCGCCAAGCGGACCGGCGACAAATCCCTGTCGCAAGCCGTGAAGATCATCATGAACTCGCTCTACGGGGTGCTGGGCACTCCGTCCTGCCGCTTCTATCATCCCGATTTGGCCGGGACCATCACGCGTACGGGCCATTGGATCCTGCTGGAATCGAAACGCTTCCTGGAGGCGAAAGGCTATCGCGTCCTCTATGGGGATACGGACAGCCTCTTCGTGCATGTGGGCGCGGTGGACGGGCAGGGCGGCGCGGAAGCCCTGCGCGCGGCCGGCCAGGAGCTGTCCGCCACCTTGAACGCCAGCCTGGCGGCGACCCTCAAGGAGAAGTTCGGGGTCGAGAGCCGCTTGACCATCGAGTTCGAGAAGATGTTCCTGCGGTTCTTCCTGCCCGCCTTGCGCAAGGAGGAGCGGGGATCGAAGAAGCGCTATGCCGGCCTGATGGTCTCGGGGGACAAGGGGAAAGTCGCGTCCGATTCAAGCGGCGCGGAGGGTAGCGCGAAGGTTACCATGCATTTCGCGGGGCTGGAATCGGCGCGCAGCGATTGGACCCGGCTGGCCAAGGATTTCCAGGGCGAGCTTTTGGCCATGGTCTTCAAGCAGGAGAAGGTCGAGGACCGCGAACCCCTGGAACTGCTGACGCGTGAATGGAACCGGAGGCTGTTCACCGGCGAGTTCGACGATCGGCTGGTCTACCGCAAGGGGCTGAGCAAGGATCCGGAGGAATACGGGGATTCGGCCCCGCCCCATGTGCGCGCCGCTTTGACGGGCATGGCCCGCGGCCTGGACCGGCCGGAAGGCCGGATCATCCGCTATGTCATGACGGTGGAAGGCCCCGAGCCCGTGCAGAAACGTTCGGCCGCCAAACCCGACTATCGCCACTACGCGGACAAGCAGTTGGCGCCCATCGCCGATATGGTGCTCCGCTTCTACGGGACGGATTTCAGGACCGTGACCCAGGATGCGCGGCAGATGAGCATTTTCTAACCTCCCTTCCGGATAAATGGAACCGCTGCCCTCGGCCATGGGACGCGCACCCCGAAGGCAAGCCCCAACGAAGGCAAGCCCCAAAAAAGCAGTGCGACGTCCCAAAAACACGTCTTGGCCCGTAAAAAGACCTGGAATCCAGACGTGGAAATCAGTTTTTTCAATTAAAATCCTGGGTATGATTCGAATGTCCTCCGCAGTAATGCCCTTGTTCCTGGTTTCCCTGTTCGCCTTCCGTCCCGGCCAGGCCCAGACCTTTGAAAACAATAATCCCCTGAACGGGAAAACCGTCCATGTCTATAACCCCTTCACGGGAATAGGCCCGTCTTTCGACGTGAATTATGGCGCCAAGGCCATGACCCCGGAAAGCGGCAAGTGGTATATCTACCCGATCAAGGGGATGGGCGAGTACGAACAGGGCTTCGATTTCCGCGACGCCCCCGGCAATACGGTATGGGGCAAGAACGGGTTCGCGGGCGGCGCCTTGAAGCTGGAGGATTTCCAGGGCGCCAATGAAATCTGGATCATCACCGATCCTCATGGGCCGGATTCGGCCGCTCCGGCCATCCTCACGGCTCCGCCACGCCAGATCCATATCCTCAACCCCTGGCCCCTGAACGGTCCCCAGATCGTCCTCAACGGGACGGGCGGCACCATGAAGATCACTCCCGACCATTGCAATTGGTATACCCGGTTCGTCCTGGCCCCGGCCGGCCCCTTGCAGGCCTTCTTCCGCAATGCCGCCAACAATGCCGAAACCTACGGGAAGAACGGGCGGGCTGACAATACCCCCTTCGATTTCGCCGCCGAATTCGCCAAGAACGGAAGCGAGCTGTGGATCAATTCCGAGACCGGGGCCATCACCGGGACCTTTCCCGGCAAGGAAGGCACCTGCACCTATCTGATGGCGGGCATCGTGCATGACAAGGCCGAAGCGTATACCCAGTTCTATGGCCCCTCCAGCCCCGGGGCCGGGCTCACCAAGAACATGGTCCTGCCGGCCTTGGGGCCGGACAAGACTCCCGTCTACGGGGAAGAGTCTTACCGTCCGGAATTCCAGAACTGGTTTCATTCCGACAGCACCCTGGCTCCGCCCAGAAAAGGTTATGCCAGTTGCATTGACCTGGAGATGGGAAAGAGCGATGACGGCTATTGGGAGTTCGATGCCTTGAATCTGCCGGCCAAGGGGTTCTGGCCCATTGACGATGAGAATAGGTTGGATTCGAACCAGACGGGTGGCTGTTGGGACGGTCCCAACAACTCCCATGGCGACTCCCCAGGCGCCCACAATTTCGGATTCTGCATGGAGTCCCATGCCACCTTCAAATACCAGAAGGGCCAGGTTTTCGAGTTTCGGGGAGATGACGATGTCTGGGTCTATATCGACAAAAAGCTCGCATTGGACCTGGGCGGCAAGCATGTGGCGGAATCCGGGGCCATCAAGCTGGACTCCCTGAACCTGGCGGACGGGACCCATGATTGGGACTTTTTTTTCTGCGAGCGCAACCACTGCGCTTCCAACCTCCGCATCAAGACCTCCATCTACTTCAACCAGCAGCGGGCCCTGGACGTGCGGCCTCCGAAGCCGGGTCCGAACGGGAGCACCATCTACGAGATCTTCAAGCGGGTAGGGGGGACCGGAGCCTGCGGCAGCTCTTTCGAAACCGTGACCGAGGTGGCTCCCACCAAGCTCCAATATACCCTGTACACGGGAGCGGGCGTCCTGATCGAGGAGTTGCCGGATAATCAGACCAGCCATGGCGCCATCGCCATCGCCACCCCTTCCATCACCGTGGACACCTCCAAGGTGACGGGCCTCCCCGCGGGGATTTACCGCATCGTCTTCAACGAGCCCGGCAGCCCGCGCATCAAGCAGGAGGTGACCTTTACTTTATTGGCTCGGAATACCGTGGAGCTGACGCCCCGGGTTCTCGACACCTTGATCGGCAGCCTGGTTCCCGTAGTGGCGGTGAACGCGGGACCGGCCGGTCCGGTAGCTGAAGCCGGCAAGTACAACCTGATTTTCTCCGACGGGCTTTCGGTCTACCAGGACCGCGGCAAAACCCAATCGGTAACCTCGCGCACCCAGCAACTGACCACCAAGGCCGATGGCCGGGATACCCTGTGGGTTACCGGCGACCCGGCGGCCATCCAGTCCATGACCTATAAGCTGAATACCCAAGGCTCGGGCAAAATCGTCTCCATCACCTTCACCCTGCCGCCCCTGATCGTCCCCACCGTCCTATCCGCCGCCGTCTACGACGATAACGGAGACGGCATCGCCGACCGCCTCACCGCCACCTATGACAGCAGTATTACGGGCCTGCTCCCCAGGCAGGTCTCCTACCAATGGCCGGCGGATGCCGCCGCCGTGGCCGTGGCCCAGGCGGACCTCGCCGCCAAGCTCGATCCCGCCTCCGCCGGCAAGACCCTCGCCTTTTCCGGCCTCAAACTCACCGAAGCCCCGCGCACTTCCGGATCCGGCACCTTCCGATCGGTCTATCCAGGGCGGGGCAAGGATACCGTCCAGACCGCGCCCATCCAGGACCGCATGGCGCCCATCGTGGCCAAGGCGGAAATGCGCTCGGGTACCACGGGTGATACCCTGCGCCTGACCCTGAGCGAGCCGATCGTGCCCGGCGCCATCCAAAAACCCGTGGCGGACCTGTTCCGGTTCAAGACCGCCGCGGACCCGGCTCCGCACGCCATCGCCCCCCAAGCCTTGGCCTGGGAGTCCGGCAATACCGTGGCGGTGCTGACTTATCTCCCCGGGCAGGTCCCGGCTCCGGCCCCCGGCAACCTGGTGCGCCTGGCCGAAGGCCCCGGCGCCTTGAGCGATGCGTCCGGCAATGCCCCGGGCGCCGATTCCCGTTACCGCCTGATCACGGGGGAGAAGCGCTCCGACCTGGTGACGCTCACCCTGAACCGGGTGGTCTGGTCGGAGGCCTTGCGCGCCGGGCCGGCCTTGAGTCCCCTGCGAGCGGAACCGAGCGAGGCCATCGAGGATGTCATCAAGCGGACGGGTCGTATCGGGCATCTCATCAAGACGGATCTGGCTGACTATGCCATCAAGGACGACTTCACCAATGTCGTTCCGGCGGATATCCGCCTGGTCTACGAGGCGGCCTATTTCACCAATCATGGCGAGGCGGTGAACGGCGCCAAGGGAGAAGTTTCCTGCCTGGACGACCTCTACCAAGGGGACTGCACCAAGCATCACGGCAATCTCTTTCTGGGTTGGAATCTGACCGCCCGCGATGGGACCCGGGCGGGAACCGGGGCCTATGTGGTGCAAATCACCTACCGGGTGATGGTGGGCGGGGTCAAGGTCGCAGAGAACAGTCGCAGGGAAATCTGGGGGCTGGTCCGGCGGAATTGACCCTTATTCTCCAAAAGGTCTAAGGCCCCGATTTCCGGGGATCCATCGTCCCCAATTCTAGGGCCAAAAACCCGGAATTCGGAGCCTTTGCGTTAAAATGTCCAACTTTGGGAACGGTACGACCCAATCCCAAACCATCACGGTTCCTTTTTACCACTAAGAGTCCACCATGCATAAAAATACGCTTCCCTTCCTGGCCTTCCTGGTGTTCCTGTTTCTGGGCGCAAAGTCCTCCTTCGCACAAGGACAAGGAGTTCCCACCGATAGTCTGGTCGGTAAAATCGTCCATGTGTATTTCCCCACGGATGCGTTCGACTCCCTGGATGTGGCCAATTGGAACTTCCCGATGAAGAGCGATGGGAAATACTGGTACACGGCTACCTTGAAGGGAAGCCAAAACGAGAGCAACCAGGGTTTTTTCTTCGTTACCAAAAATCCCCGGGCGTTCATCAACAAGGACGGATACGCGGCCGCCGAATCCAAGCGGTTCTATGTCGAGGACTTCGAGGGCAAACCGGAAATGTGGATTGTAATAGACCCGACCGGGCCGCTGAGCGCGAAGCCGGAAATCCTTTTTGAAGCGCCTAAAACCATCAATGTCCTGAATCCATGGACCACGACGGCTCCCGTGCTGATCCATGACGGCAAAACCCGGTTGATGACCACGATCCCGGACCGATGCGGATGGTTCACCACTATGATTCTCGATCCCACCATCACCAAAGGACATTTTGCGGAGATCAACAATACCGACACGTACGGCAAAGGGGGACAGCCCTCAATCGAAGATTACGATTTCACCGCACTGTTCGCTGCCAATGGACATAGCCTCTGGCTCAATACCCAGGCCAATTCCTGGACTAAGGAGTGGCCGAGCGTGGATGGGCAATGCCAATACCAGATGGCTGTTACGGTACGTGATTTTTCGGCCGCCCATCCGGATTTCGATTTCGGCGGTGGAATAACCGGTGACCACTCGGTTTTGGGCATAGTGCAGCCCACAATCAATACGACCACCCGTAAACCCATCGTCAACCCCGCGAACATTACCAAGGATCCCGCGCTTTCATTTCAGTATTTCGACGAATGGTGGATCACCGATTCGACGACCAGGCCCGAGGCGCGGAAGAATTACGAAAGTTGCTACGACATCCCCATGAGCAAAAGCAACGATGGCGCCTGGGAATACGACAGCTATCGCGATAGCAAGGCCGACAAAAGCTTCTTTCCCGCCGAAGCGAACAACCACAATCCGGCTGAGCTCACCCAGGTCACCGTTTTCGACAATACCGAGCCTATTCCCCAGTACAAGGGCACGGATGGTGTCCTTGGTGTCAAGCGGAACGGCAACTTCTGCATAGAGTCGCATGCGACTTTCATCTATCAAAAGGGACAGGAGTTCGCATTCCGGGGCGATGATGATGTTTGGGTTTTCATCAACGACAAGCTCGTGGTGGATTTGGGTGGCGTGCATATTCCCAAATCCAAGACGGTAAAGCTGGACACCCTGGGCCTGGAAGCGACCAAACCGTACAAATGGGATTTGTTCTATTGCGATCGCCAGCCCAGCGGATCTTCCTTGCGAATCAAAACGTCGATCTTCTTCGAGCAGAAGCGGGCTTTGTACGGCATCAAGACTCCCGGC
>DAINDC010000059.1:10702-18963 GCA_036732085.1 Fibrobacterota bacterium
CCCCAATGGATCGATAAGTCTGGACATCTGGAAACGAACCGGCGGGATGGGTAACTGCGCCTCCATCGGAACCTCGACGGATTCCACTAAAGCCACCAGCCTGTCTTATCAGGTGGTAAATGCTTCCGACGTCATGGTGAAGGATCTCGGGACCGGCGGCGCGTTCTTCGGAGGCGCAGTCAATATCGCCACTCCGAAAGTGACCGTGGATACGTCCCTGAAGGCGGCGACTTGGGAAACCCTGACTCCCGGCGCAACCTACCGCGTGGTGGCCTTTGAACCTGCCAATCCCGCCCTCAAGGTGTACGTCCCCTTCACGGTGCCTGTGCGGAGTTATGTGCAAATCGTTGCTCCCGCCAAGGACACCACGGCCAAGGTAGGCGAATTGATCAGGGTCATTTTCGGCGCCATGGACAATGGTTTACCGAGCAATCAGGCCGTGAAATACGTCCCGAATCCGGATCCCGGACTGCTTGTGTTCTCGAACGCCGCCGGTACCGTTCAAGCCGTGATCGGCTCCTTGACGACGGATGCCACTGGTTTCGATACTCTCTGGGTTACGGGAACGCCGACGGCCACGGCGGATACGCCCTACAAGCTTTCCCTTCCTTCCCCCGGCAATTCACGCACCTTCACCTTCACAGTCCCCAAGAACCGGGTCGAATTCTATCCCTGGAGCCCGGCCGTGGCCTCCCAAACCGTTCCGGTGGGGACCCAGGTCATGATCAATGCGGCCAACCTCGACAACGGGGCCGTGCTCGCGCAAGCCGAGACCTACAAGCTGCATTTCACGGCCGGGCTGAAAGTCTTCACCAATGCGGCCATGACCGACCTGGTTACCAGCGACATCACCCCGCTCACCACTGATCCCACCACCGGCCTCGACGTCATCTACGCCACCGCAGATTCCTCCGATCCCGTGACCAAGACCTATAAGATCAATGTCGTAGGGCCTACTTCCGCCACTAAGGAGATTTCCCTCACCTTCACCATGCCCCCCCTGGATCTCCCCAAGATCGTTTCCGCGTCCATTTACGATGAAGATGCCGACGGCATCCCGGATCGAGTGGTGGCCGTCTACGACCGCGATATCACCGGCACCCCGCCCAAGCAGGTGGGCATAATATGGCCGACCGGATCGCCCGCCGTGGGCGTGCCGCAGAGCGAATTGCCCGGCAAGATCGAAGGCGGCAAGAACCTGGTCCTCAAGGGGAAATATGCCACGACGCCCCTGACCAGCGGCACGGGGACCTTTAAATCGGTCTATCAGGCGCGCAAACTGGACTCCACACAGGAGGTCCCGCTTCTCGATCGAATGGTGCCCATCCTCACCAAGGCGGAAATCACCCTGGGCAAGACCGAGGACACCCTGCGCCTCACCTTCAGTGAGCCCACCTCCGCGGGTTCGATCAAGGTATCGCCCAAGGACCTGTTCACCTTCAAGTCCATGGCAACCGATGCGCCTGCAGCCTATGATCCGCAGTCGCTGACTTGGAATGCCGATGGGACCGAGGCCACCTTGATTTTCGCCAATGCCGCGACGAACATCCCCCATGCGGGAAGCTTGGTCCGCATCGAGGATGGTCCCGGACATGTCGTGGATCAGGCGGGGAATACCGCCGGCCCGGCTTCGCGTTACCGCGCCATCACCGGACCCAAACGCTCGGTCATCCAGACCGTGACCTATCGGGAGATCGCTCCGGATCAAACCTTGCTCAACGAGCCGATGGTGGTGCCTTCGCTGCAGCCCATCAACTCCTTGGTCGCGGACGTCGTCGAGGGCACCGGACGCATGGGGCATCTCATCAAGACCGATCTCGGCGGCTATGCCGTGAAGGACGATTTCACCGATGTGGATCCCTCCCAGGTGACATTCGAATACCAGGCCAATTACTTCACCAACCTGGGTGCGTCCGTAGCGAAAGACAAGCGGACCCTGTCCTGTCTGGATCTCGTCTATAAGGGCGATTGCCTCACCCATCGCGGCTATCTGTTCATAGGCTGGAACTACAAAGCTGAAAACGGGGCCAAGGTCGCGACCGGGGCCTATGTGGCGCGGATCCGTTACCTGATCAAGGTCAAAGGCCAGGTGGTGGAAAATGGCGGACTCGATCAGGTTTGGGGCATCCTGCGCAAGGACTGAGCTCGTTTCCAAAAATCCGCGAGAAAGGTCCCGGAAATTTCGAGGGGAAATGTTGATTCCCATCCCCGGTTGGGCGTTAAATTGAGTCGGGGGGTGCGCATGGGCAAGTTCCGACTCCGATGCCAGTGCCGATTGATTCGTATTCCTGCTTCCGCGCGGAAGCCATTCATGTGGATGGCGATGCTGGGGGCTATGGCGGGGACGAGCTTCGCCGATATCCAGGTCCGCTTCGATGTGGACCTGGGCAAGAATATCCGTCCCATCAGCCCTCTCATATACGGCAGCAATACGGATGACCTGACCCAGGCCGATGGCGTCGCTTTCCGGAGATCGGGCGGCAACCGCCTCACCGGCTATAACTGGGAGAACAATGCCTCCCATGCCGGGACCGATTACCTGAACTCCAGCGACTCCTTTCTTGGCGGCGGCGAAGTCCCGGGCAAGGCCATCACCGATTTCATAGACAAGACCACGGCCTCCGGAGCGGCCGGCCTCATCACCATGCCGGCCGCAGGTTATGTCTCCAAGGACAAGAACGGGGTTGTGAGCGCCGCCGAGACCGCGCCATCCGCGCGCTGGGCCAAGGTGGTCTACGAGAAGGGGAAGCCGTTCACGGATACGCCCGATGTCAATGACAGCGAAGTCTATACGGACGAGTTCGTTGCCTTCCTCGTGAAGAAATACGGTGGCGCCGCCACGGACCGCGGCGTCCGGTATTATGATGTCGACAATGAACCGGGCTTGTGGCCGATCACGCATCCGCGCATCCATCCCGACCCTACCACCTGCGTGGAACTCGTCCAGAAGACGACGGGGGTGGCCATGGCGGTCAAGAAGGTGGATCCCAAGGCGGAAATTTTCGGCGGCGTGTTCTACGGCTACGGGGACTATGCCGATCTCCAGGGCGCGCCCGATTGGAAGACCGTCAATCCCAAGGGGGACTACGGCTGGTACATCGACTATTTCCTGGACGAGATGAAGAAGGCCTCGGACAAGGCCGGCATGCGGCTGATGGACGTGCTGGACATCCACTGGTATTCGGAAGCCGTGGGCGATCATCGCATCAATGCCAAGGGCGCGACCACGGTCAATGACCGCAAAGCCCGCCTGCAGGCGCCCCGCTCGCTCTGGGACAGCACCTATGCGGAAAACAGTTGGATCAGCAAATGGCAGACGCCCAAACGGCCCGTCACCAATCCCGGCGATCCCGTTCCCGGTCCCATCCTGTTGCTGCCGCATCTCTTCGCCTCCATCCGGAAATATTTCCCGGACACCAAGCTCTCGATCACCGAGTACAACTATGGCGAGGCCGACAGCATCACGGGCGGCATCGCCGCCGCCGACTTCCTGGGCATCCTCGGCCGCGACGGGGTGTATGCCTCCAACTTCTGGCAGCTCGATGAAAAGCCGACCTACGTGGCCTCGGCGTTCCGCCTCTTCCGGAATTTCGACGGCAAGCATTCCGCCTTCGGGACCGTCGCCGCGGGGGCCAAGGCCTCCGACAACGACAATGCCTCCCTCTACGCCTCCTTCAATTCCGGCGGCGACGAGATCCATATCATCGCCCTCAACAAGAGCCTGACCGAGACCGTGCAGGGTACCTTCAACGTTACCTCACCCGTGGCCATCGCCGGGGGCAAAGTCTTCGGATTCGACAAGGCATCGGCCGACCAGTCGGCATCCGGGCCCGCGCTTGCGGAAAAGGCCGCCATCGCCTCGGTGACCGGGAATGCCTTCACCTATTCGCTCCCGCCGCTCTCCGCGTACCACTTCGTCCTCAAGACCGCCGGCGTCTTGCCCATGGGCTTGCGGTCACCGGCTTCCGGGTATAGTGCGGCCGCGCTGGGAAAGCCTCCCGCCGCTCCCGAGTTCCTGACCAATGGACAGTCGGTTCCCGCGCATCATGCGGGTTGGAAAGCCGTAGCGCCGGTTTGGTTGTGGTCAAAGTAATGTAAAACCCTTCGACTGTTTGACGGGTTTCTTTACAGGCTTTTCTCTGTTTGTCCGCCCGCATTTTCTTTCGTTGAATCCTCGCTTTTTTTAACCCCTTCACCACGAATAAGACCGAGACCGCGAATAACACCGCGAAAATACCGAAGGTCTACTCTCTTGGGTTTGCGCCCTTGGCATTCCCCTTGCGTTGGATTTCCCCGAGATCCTTTTATCCAGTCCAATTCGTAGGAGAAAAAAAATGAAGCTTCAGATTATCGGCATCGCCGCCCTTGCAGCCCTCGGTTCGGCCCAAGCGAGCGCCCTCACCTTGAACGGCACCTTGCGCGATTTCAAGATCTACACCGAAGGCGGACACGTGGATTTTGAAAATGCCTGCTGCGGGGACGATCATAATATCGTCACCAGCACCTTGGGCCCGGACGGCAAGCCGGTCTATGCCAACAATCCCGCCTCCTGGAGCACGCATGGCCAGGCCGCTTTTGATCAGTGGTACAACGATGTGGCCGGCGTGAACATCAGCCATCCCTATTCCATCACCCTCGACAATACCGGTCATCCCGACGTTTATACCTATGACAATAGCAGCTTCTTCCCGCTCGACGGAGTCGCCGGTCCCAATGGCGAGACCCAGGTCAGCGGCCATAATTTCGGATTCACTTATGAGCTGAACTCGGCCTTCACTTATAAGGCCGGGCAGAACTTCACCTTCACCGGCGACGACGATGTCTTCGTTTATATCAACAATGCCCTCGTCATCGATCTCGGCGGCGTGCATGCGGCCGAATCCAGGACCGTGCACTTGGACGACCTGGGACTGACGGCCAATAACAACTACACCATGAACGTTTTCTTCGCCGAGCGCCATACCACCGAGTCGCACTTCCGCATCGATACCAATATCGAGTCGCTGGTGACTCAGGGCGCGGTTCCTGAGCCCGGCACCTTGGCATTGTTCGGTTTTGGCGTGGCCGGCTTGTCCATGGCCCTCCGCCGCCGCAAGAAATAAGCAACTATCCGATATCGCATTAAGCGGAGCTTTTTCCGCTTAATGCAAAAAACGCAAGGCGGTCCGTTCCAAACAGGCCGCCTTTTTAGTTTCCATCGACCCGACCTTGCCTAGGCCGCATGCCAGCCTATACCATGCTTGGGATGGACAAAACTCAAAGGTTCCGACTCTTTTCCGTTGCCTGCTTTGCGATCGCCTTGGCTGCGGCCGCAGCCGTTTCCGGGGCTGCGGCAGATGCGCGTTTCGGCCTGGTCGGTACGGGGGGCGCTGCCTTCGCCGCCAAGTTCGGCCTGGCCTACTATACGCTGGAAGGCAATTATGTCGCGGACAAGGGGACGATCTTCTCCTCCGTCGATCCGGCCGTCGATCCGGCCGCCGCATTCAGCGTGGTCAGGGAAGTCGCCAAGCTGAACGTGAGGACGGACTGGCTCGGCGAGACCAATGCCCAGTTCCAGGCCAAGCTCAACCAATACGCCAAGGTTTTGGCTTCCTGGTACGTGCTGCCCAGCTGGGCGCGCGGAAGCAAGCCGGTCTTCTCCTGGTACAGCCCCAATGCGCCGGCCCTCATCCATGCGGAGAGCCTCCAGATAGTCGAGACCATCCGACGGGAGAAGGCCCGTAACCCCGCGATTACGGGTACCGTCTGGGAAATCGGAAACGAGCCCAATTTTTTCCCGGCCATCACCCCGGTGGAATACGCCGCCATCTTCGAGAACTACAGCCGCGTCATCAAGACGGAGGATCCTTCGGCCGTGATCGCCATGGGGGCGCTCTTCCTGCCCGAACTCGCGGAAGACCTCAAGGCCCGCTTCTCGGAAGAGCTCGAGACCAAGATACGCATCGAGCTGCAGGCTTCGGGCATGTACAATAATTTGAACTCCCTGGGCGTCTTTACCAGCCTGGTAGCGGATGTGAGGAATACGGTGCTGGCGCGGACGCTCGCCTTGCCCGCGCGCGAATACCTGCGCCAGGCGCTGGAAGCCACCACGGCCCGCCCCGACCTGGTCACCGTGCATGCCTATCCCTATGACGATCGCGCCCCGTTCCTGGACTCGGCGGCCTTGAAGAATATCGTGGACACCACGGCCGCGGGCCTCGCGGATTTGCTGTCCGCCAAGGGCGTCGCCGCTTCCCATGACGGCACCGCTGCGATCTGGGTCACGGAATTCGGGAATATCGAACAAGGCCTGGATGTCTCCCAGGTCGCCCAACGCATCCGTCGCATGGCGGGCTATTTCCAGGCCGATGCCCGCATCGGACGCTGGTTCCTCTACAAGCCCACCGGTTCCGACGATCAATTCGCCTTGTTCTCCTCCGGACCCGCTCCCATGACCCGGATGGCCGCCGAGCCCGGCTTCGTGCCCGCGGACGGGAACTTCCCCTGCGCCCAACTCAATGCGGTGGGGCTGGCCTATTGGCGCGCAAGCCATGGCGGCGCGGAATGCGCGGACCCGGTTGTGGCGCCCGTGGCGGTGACGCCGCCCTTGGTCGTACCTCCCGCGGACCCCGCCTTGCCCGGACCTACCGTAACCGCGCCGTTACAGCCCCTGATTCTCAATGCGGACGGCGCCAGCCGGCTCGCCCTGGCGGAAGGCCAAAACCTGAAGTCCGTCTCCATGGGCCCCAACGGGAAATTCCTCATCCTCCGTTTCGGCCTGCAAGCCCCCTCCTTGGTGCGGATCCATATCGTCGATACACGCGGACAAGTGCGGCGCAGCCTGTATCAGGGCCGCATGGAGGCCGGCGATCATGGCTTCCCCTACGATGGGCGGGGCGAACATGGGCGTCCTCTGGCGCGCGGCGTCTATTTCTGCCGCGTCCAGGCCAAGGGCGAGGTCCGCTCCCTACCCGTGGCCACCATTCTGCCCTGAAGGAACATCGGACCTAGAGGGAGTTAGGCCCAATTCTCCCTACTGCGGCCGGCTGCGCAGGCCGGGGCCTGCGTCAGGCTCGGTCACGATCCTCTCCAAGTAGCGCTCCCTCGCCCTCCTTGGCCGCGCGCGGCCCGCTCGCACGGCCTCGCTATGCTAAAATTGGGCCTAACTCCCTCTAGCTCCCCAAGGGGACATCCACCTTCCCACCCTTGCGCCCAGGGGCTTGGCGAGCGCGGAAAAATCCTTGCGTGTTTCGCAGCTGGAGCAGGGAAGGGAATTCCGGCCGGCCTGGGATCGCGTTCAGCACGGCTTCGAGTTTTTGGGACCCGGCTTTTGGGGACCCGGCGGGTCGATTTTTGTCTTTTGTTTCGACCTTTTGAAAAGGGTCAATTCTTGTTCTCTTGTGGTAAACGATTTAGCAGGCAAACCCGGTAGATTCCGATTGATACGGGGATTTCCCAGCGGTAAGTTGGCAATAGCCCGGGAGCCCTGTGGTAAACATATTCGAGTATACCGATTACCGACTTTATCTCAAGGACGCCTATACGGAGCGGCGTCGGGAAAGCTCCAAGTTTTCCTATCGCTTCATCGCCTCCAAGGTGGGCTTTACCTCGCCCGGTTTCTTCACCAATGTTCTGGCCGGCAAGAAGGATATCTCGCTCAAGCTCGTGCTCAAGTTCGCCGAGCTCTTCAAGCTGAACCGCAAGGAGAAGGAATACTTCGAGGTCCTGGTGCTCTTCAACAAGTCGACCAGCGGCGGCGAGAAGAAGGAATATCTCGATCGGCTGATGGCCATGCGCGGCTCGCATATCAAGAAGGTCGAAGCCCATCAATGGGAGTACTTTGAAAAGTGGTATTATACGGCTGTGCGCGAACTCATCGCTTTACGGCCTTTCCGTGGGGATTACCGGGCCCTGGCCGCCATGGTCAATCCGCCCATCTCGGTACCGGAAGCCAAGAAGGCCATCGAACTGCTCGTGAACCTGGGGCTCATCAGCAAAGGCCTGGACGGCACCTATGAGCGGACCGATGCCGTGATTTCCGCGGGCGATGAAATCAGCAAAGCCTTGATCGATAGCTTCCAGGTGCAGGCGATGGACCTGGCCAAGCATGCCATGGACAAGCTCCCTTCCGAGATGCGTAACTTCTCGACCTTGACCTTGAGCGTTTCCGGTTCTACCTACGATGCCATGATCGAGGAGTTGCGTGGATTCCGCCGGCGTCTCCTGGAAATGGCGGAGAATTCCGAAGACGTGGATCGCGTCTATCAGATGAACTTCCACGT
>DAINDC010000060.1:0-327 GCA_036732085.1 Fibrobacterota bacterium
TATCGCATCGAGACCACGGGCAGGCTGGGCACCGAACTCGATCTCAGCGATCGCTTCCACCATTTCACGCGCACGGCCCATATGAACGGCGTGGGACGCAATGCCCTGCTCATCGAATACCTGCTTCCGGGGGAGTACCGGGTCAGCGTGGCCGCGGTGGGGCAGTCCGCCGGCCGCTTGGGACTGTCCGTCTACCGCAATGCCCTGGCGGAAGGCGGCGCCCTGGAACCGAATATCGACAATCGGAAGTTCATCGAAGCCTTCTCCGGGGCGGACTACGCCATCCGCATTCCCGCCTCCGCCAAATACCGCTTCGAGTCCATCGGC
>DAINDC010000060.1:337-1742 GCA_036732085.1 Fibrobacterota bacterium
GCCAAACCGGGAACTTCCCATTGCGCCTTGAGGACAAGGATGGCTGGCCGCTGGAACCGGCCGTCAGCGACGGTCCTTTGGAACGGACTTTGGCCAAGGGCGACTATCGGCTCATCTCCCTGCCGGCCGCGCAGGAGGGTCGCCGTATCACCCGGCTGCGGCCTATCGTCGAGAAGCGTTCCATCAAGGGCAAGGGTCCGCATCCGCTCGCGCTCAATGCCACCATGGCCTCGACCTGGGTGGAGAATTCCAAAAAGGATTCCTTGGCCTTGCCCGCGGTCTTCACCTTCTCCTTGGCGGCCCCCATCCGAGCCAAGCTCCAGGTCACGGAAGGATTCCGGGCGGTGCTTTATCAATTAGCGCCAGCCGGACCCGCGGCTCAGGCCGCCCGGAACGGGTCCATGAAAGACAGTGCGCTGGTGAAAGACAGCGCGCTGGTTTCCTGGAGCGGTAACAAGAAGGTTACGCTCCCCATGGGCGACTTCCGCATCACGGTCCTTCCGGAAAAGAAGAAGAACTATGCGCCCTACCAGGTCTCGGTCACCACCCGGGATCTCATTCCCGGCCTCGCCTATGATCTCCACAAGCCACAGACGCTCGCCCTCAGCCTCGGGACGGCCAGCATAGTGGAGCTGGGAAGCCAGGGTATGCTCGATGTTACGGCCACCTTGCTCGCCGCCGACGGCAAGACCGTCCTGGCCGCCAATGACGACGGCTTCCTGGACTGGAACTTCTCCATCTCGCGCGCCCTCAAGCCGGGCCGGTATTTCCTGCGCACGGAATCGGCGGAACCGAATTTCACGGCCACCACGGTCTTCATGCGGGCCCTCACGGATACCTTGATGGATTCGCTCACCGCCCCCGGCGGCAAGCCGCAATCCGTGCAATGCAATCTCAACCGCCGCCTGGGCGTCTTCCCCCTGGGCTCCAAGGATGCCGGCGACATCATCGCCTGCACGGCCCAGGGCAAATCCCGTATCGGGTGCGCGCTCGAAAAATCCGGTCCCGCTCCGGAGGAATGGTTCCCGGTCGCGCAAACCGGAGGCCTCGCTCCCTCGCTTTCCATTCCCCGCTCCCAAGGCGCCCGTTATCGCCTCAAGGTCTGGTCCGAAAGCAATGTGGATGAGAAAATCACGGTGACCTATCAGGCCCCCATGGCCCGCTTCGCCGATTGGAAGGCGGCCGAATCCGGACTCACCGGACAGCTGGAGCCGCTCGGGACCGATCAACGTGCCTGGTTCAAGGTGGACTTGGGAAGCCATGCCCCCGGCCACTTCCGCGCCATCTCGGATCAGAACCCCCTTTCCGCCCTCGGCGTTTCCACCGCGCTGGACAGCGCCATGACCGATGAAGGCGCCGCCTGGTTCGCCTCCACCGAACGCTATGCCTGGTTGGAATTGCATTC